>NZ_CP045393.1:2581609-2904310 GCF_009363655.1 Roseovarius sp. THAF27 | reverse complement strand
CGACATTTCACCCCGTGGTGAAAATTCTGATTTGGGAAAACTCTCTGGGGACGCGTTCCCCCTGTGGGGGCTATCCCTCCTGTGGGGGATATTCCCGTGAGCACTGACACCCGTGACAATATCGCCGAGTTGATCGGCGACGAGTGGGCCGACGCTTTTGCAGCCCCGGAGCCCGTGACCGCTGCCAAGTTGGGAGAGTGGCTGGGGCTGACCGCGAACCGGGTCCACGCGCTCGGCCGCGATGGCGTGCTGCCCCGGACGCCCGAGAAGACCTATCCGCTCCGGGCATCCGTGGCCGCCTATTGTGACCACGCCCGGCAGCTCGCCAAGGGCAAGGCCGCCGACAAGGAACTGGCCGAAGAGAAGATCAGGCTGGCCCGGGAACAGGCCGACAAGATCGCGCTTCAGAACGCTGCCGCCCGTGGCGAGCTGTTGGACTCCCGGCTGGTGGCGAATGAGTGGCGCGCAATTGTCACCGATCTGCGGGCCGCCGTGCTTGCCGTGCCGTCCCGGGTGGCAAACCGCTTGGGGCTAGACCGTAAAGAGACCACGGCGCTCGACGTCGAGATCAGGGCCGCGATGGAGGCGATTGCCGATGACTAGTCGAAACCTGCAAATTCCTCCCATTCGTCTGTCAGATCAGTTAACTCGCATCCGCGCCGCATCTCATTTGGTGCAGTGCCGATATAGCGTTTTGAGCCCCATTCTCCTTCATCAGACAATATGGTGCCCGCAACGTCGTAATTGTGCGCAGCAAAGATTTTGTATGAGAGGTCGTTCTTGCGGCTCAGTGCAAGGGCTGTTTCGACTGCTTCATCAAATTCAATATGTGCGCTCTCCCATCCGCCGTCCGGGTTCTGGATACAATATGCTCTCTCCAGCCATGAAAACTCGATGTGCTGATTATCCACTTTGAATGAAGGTTTGTAACGAATCTCATGCGATTTGCTTCCATTACACAATACAAGAATCGAAAAGGTTCTTGGTATCTGCCCAGTGACTTCCAATGACCCGCATTCCCGAACGTCGCCACGTGCAAGAATTACGGCAGCTAAGTTAAAGGCGGAATCCTCACTTAACCTTACGTTCCATTCAGGCTCGCGCAAACCGAATAGGCTTTCCTTTATCCATAAGAAAACGCCCAAAACTGCCAATAACAAGATGAAATGCTTCAATGTGTACCTGCTGAGATTGTAAACATGACCGATGCTACGAACCTAAATGAAATGCGCAAGCAAGCATTTTCGGCCTTCCGACCGCCCGCCAAGCTGGCCCTGAGCGAGTGGATCGAGTCCCACGTTTTCCTACCGTCCAGCCTTGCCGCTCAGCCCGGTCGGATGCGTCTCTGGAAGCCGCAAATTGAGATCGGCAATTCCATCGGCGACGATACCGTGGAGCGTGTGACGATCCTGAAGAGCGCCCGCGTGGGCGCGACACAGTTGATGGTCGGGGCGCTCGGCCACTTCGTCCAGAACGACCCCAGCCCAGTCCTGTGTGTGGTCCCGGCTGAGGCCGACGCTCGGCATCTGGTGGTGTCTGTCATCGAACCGACTTTTGGCGAGTCTCCGGCGCTCAGGGCTGCGCTGACGACCGACGCAGGTGGCCGCGACACGATGCTGAACCGCAACTTCGCAGGCGGCTCGCTGACTGTCGTAAGCGCCCGTGCGCCGCGTAACCTGCGGGCCCGGACGGCCCGCATCCTCTTCGCCGATGAAATTGACGCCTATGAACTGAGCGCGGGCGTGGAAGGCGACCCGGTGGAACTGGCAATGCGTCGTACCATGACCTTCGGCAACCGGAAGATCGTCTTGGCCAGCACGCCGGTTGACGCCGAGACCAGCCGCATCCTGCGGGCCTATGAGCAATCCGACAAGCGGGTCTTCGAGGTCCCGTGCCCCGGCTGCGAAGAGTTCCAAGAGATCGTTTGGGCTGACATTCACTGGGATGACGGTAAGCCCGAGACGGCCCACTGGGTCTGCCCCGAGTGCGGCAGTGTCGTGGAAGACCGGCAGAAACCTCTGATGGTCGCGGAGGGCCGCTGGCGGGCCACAGCGCCGCATGTGGAGGGGCACCGGGGCTACAAGCTGACCAGCCTGACCAGCACGCTCCCGAACGCCTCGTGGCCGCGTCTGGCCGCCGAGTTCCTTCAGGCGAAGCGCAGCCCAACCACGTTGAAGCCGTGGCTCAACACGGTGCTGGGCGAGCCGTGGCGCGGCGAGGGCGACGATCTGGACGACGCCGAGTTGGCATCCATGCGCGAACCCATTGGTCTTGACCGTCTGCCGCCCGAAACTCTCTACCTGACCGGCGGCGCGGACGTGCAGAAAGACCGGATCGAATTGACGACGTTGGGCTGGACCGCCGATGACGTGGCGCTGGTGCTGGCCCATGAGATCGTCTGGGGCGACCCTAACCTGACCGATACCTGGGCGGAACTGGACGACCTTCTGCGCCGCGACTTCCGGCACCCGGCGGGCGGTGTGCTCCGCTATGACGCGGTGCTGGTGGACAGCGGCGACGGCGGAATGACGGATCAGGTCTATGGCTTCACCCGGTCCCGGATCGGCCGCCGCATCTTCCCGCTGAAGGGTGTCGCAGGCTTCAAGCGGCCGCTGGTGGAGCGGTCCAAGACCCGGGGCGTCCCGTTGCAGCTGGTGGGCGTGGACGTGGCCAAGCAACGGCTCTTGAACGCCCTGCAAGCCCGCTCGGGCTGGCGCTTCGGCGACACACTGTCCGATGACTGGTTCACGCAACTGACCAGCGAACGCCGCGTGGTGCGCTATTCCCGGGGTCAGCCCACCGCCCGTTTCGAGCGTATCGTCGGCCGCCGGGCCGAGGCGCTGGATTGCGTCGTCTATGCGATGGCCGCCCGGGCACTGGTGGGCGTTGCCGTGGATCGCCGCGAAGCCGATCTGGCGAGCGTGACGGGAGCGGAGAAGCGCGCTACGGTAGTGAAAAGCAAGTGGTTGGAAGGATAGCCTTAAAGCCCCGTAAAAAGGTCTCGAATAGCATCCCAGAGTTTATCCGCCGCTCCGACTAAAGATGTCGTGCTCGAGACCTTTTCAGTGATCGCCTTCATTACAGCTTTGATCGTGGCAGGCTTCCTCTTGCCAACGATTTCCTCAGCGAGACTCTCCGTCAATTCGAGAACTTCGTTCTTCTGGTCGTCGCTCAATTCTTCAGATTGGACAACCGCGTCCGTCAGAGTCTTCAATTGATCACCGACAAGTTGGCTATCAGAACCCTTTGAAAGCGTGATGGCTGCGTCGATCCTCTCTATCGATCCAGTGTTTAGGACTCCAATCTGAGACTGAGAAATATTGAAGTTATTCAATGTGTGACTCCTTTGCATGGCCTTCGCTAATGCTTGAACAGGTAGCCTGCCGCCACTACTCGGGATGCCTGTTACCATGTCCATGTGGTCCAGCGCATTGTTCATCATCGCAGCGTTTTGCAGGAAGCTCATATTATTGATGTGGGACCACTGGGCATAGCAGTCCAAGCATAGGGGCACGCCTTCATCTGCGACACGAAAAAGAGCGGGGCGGTCACACTGGTGGCACTTCATTTTAGGGCCGAATTTAGGGTGCTAATCGTAGCTTCGGAAATATCCATGTTACCTCCTACAAATGTTAAGGGATAGGGGGCGTCTGGGTTTCCGTCAATCTGTAGACCCTATAAAACCTCGCCGTTCGGCTTGCAGTAGAACTGCGACCCCAGCGGAGCATCCTGCATCGTGACGCGCCCGTCCGTGGCGAAGGCCAGCGGATCGTCGGGGGCCGGGTAGCCCATGTGTTCCAGATAGCGGCGGGTCATGATGATCGCTTCACCGACCCTCAGACCCTCTTCCGCCGACGTCCTGAACATTATTACCGCAAGGCGGCGGGCCTTCTGAACGTCTGCCATGTAATCATGCATTTTCGTTACCTTTCCGAAAAGAAAGGGGGCCAGTGCATTGGTGAAAACTGACCCCCTCCCTCAGCACAGGAGTCGGCGGGCTGTAATCGCCGACGACGCTGGAATAGCTTCAGTGACCCCGCCTTGGCAAGAAGATTCTGCGCTTAAGCAACCGTGAGTAGCCTAGGCAACCTACGGTAGTCAAAGAATTTTTTTACTGTCCACCGAGGTAGAATCGGGGTAAAACGGCATCTATTCTTCTGACGGAAAGGACACCGACATGAACGCAATGCCCCTCATCCCGCCTACCGTGCAGCACCGCCCGCAGGGGCTGATAGACTGCGCCCAGATCACCGATACGCTGATCTTCCCCGGTCAGGATCGGCAGGTAGTTTACGATCAGGTGCGGGGCCTGCTGACCGCCGGACACCTGCACCCGAGCGCCCGGGAAGAGCGCGGCAAGAAAGCCTTCCTGCTGGCCCCCGAAAACATGTTGATCGCTGACGTGATGCTGCGGATGCGCGACTTCGGGATGCGCGGGGCCGACGACGCCAAGGCGGACCCCTACGTCGCCGCAGGTCTCACCCTCCGCCACTGGTCGGGCGGCAAGCCCGGGGGTGCCAAGAGCAACCCGGCTGCGCATGTGATCGCCGAATATGAAATTGACGTGCGGGGTTGGGTTTTCGAGTTGTGGAGTTTCCGCCACGCGAAGCGGGACCGGGTCCAGTTCGAGGGCCGTATCCACCATGTCACCCGCCGCCAAGCGACGAACCTGCGGCACGGTGGTAAACCCAGTTGGATCCCGTGCGGGTGCTACGCGGTTGATTTGACTGACGCGCTCGACCGCTGGCATCCGCGCGGCCAAGAACGCCGCGAGGCCATGAACTGAGTATGGCCTTTCCGTTCCTGCCCGACGCCTTTCGGCGCATCTTCGACCGCTCCGCCGCTCCGGTGGGGCGGCGCTCTGTTGATGCGGCAACGGGGAGCCGCCGGGGAAGTGGGATGGGTCAGTTTGGCCCCATCAACCCCGAAATTGGAGCGGCAGCGCCGATCACCCGAGCCCGGGCGCGGTATCTGGCCACCAACAACCCGTTCATCGCCAATGGCGTGCAGAACTGGTGCGCATCGCTGGTCGGGACGGGCATCCGCCCCGCCGTCCGGGCGACCGATGCCGGGACCCGTGAACTGGCCGCCGGGTCATTCGAGACTTGGGCCGACGCCGCCGACCACGCTGGGCGGACCGACTTCTGGGGCCTTCAGCGGGATGTGTCGCGCCACCTTGTCGTGGACGGTGAAGCCTTGATCCTGATGCGGGACGAAGCCGACGGGCTGCGCCTGCAACTGATCCCGCCGGAACTGCTGGACGAGTCGAAAACGGCCGCGCTGGGCGACGGCCGGGAGATCGTATCGGGTGTGGAGTTCGACGCACAAGGCCGTCGGGTGGCTTACCACATCCTTCCCCAGAAACCCTCTTCGATTTATGCCGAGTATGCACCGCCGGTCCGGGTGGACGCCGCCGACGTGCTCCACGTCATGCAGCCCGCCGCCGCCGGGCAGGTGCGCGGCCTGAGCTGGCTTGCTCCGGCGGTCCTGTCGGCGAGCGAGCTGGACCAGTTGACGGACGCGCTGCTGGTTTCGGCCAAGATTGCAGCCATGCACGCCGCCTTCGTGACCGATGCCACCAATATGGGCGGCGCGGCGACGGCGTTCCCGGACGCCGATGGGCTCAGCGACATATCGCTGGAACCGGGCGTGGTTCGGGTGCTGCCGGGCGGGACTGATATTCGCTTCAACAGCCCCGAACAGTTGAAAGACGCTCCGGCCTTTGTGCGGATGAACCTTCTGGCGCTTGCGGCGGCTCTGGGCTTGCCCGAGCACATGATTTCCGGCGACCTGACCAACGCCAATTACAGTTCCCTTCGGGCGGGTTTGCTGCCGTTCCGGGCGCGAGTGGAGCAATGCCAGTATGGCGTCCTCGCCCCGCAACTGTTGCGTCCGATCTGGCGGCGCTGGATTGCAACCGAAGTGCTCGCTGGACGGCTGGACCTGTCGCCCGAGCTGCGGGCCGAGTGGATCATGCCCCGCCACGCTCAGGTCGATCCCGCCAAGGATATGGCGGCCGTCAAAGAGGCTCTGTCACTCGGGCTCATGTCCCGGTCGCAGGCAATCAACGAACTGGGCTGGAACGCGGACGATCTGGACCGTGAGATCGCCGCTGACCGCGCCCGCGAAACGGAGCTGGGCCTGTCCTTCGGCGAGGGGGCGAACGATGGCCAAGAGTGAGTCCCAGCTTCGATTCCTCCTGCGGAATGTGAGCGACCGGAAGAGCGGGCCAAAGCTGACCGCGAGCCCCGCGAAAGCCTCGCATGTGCGCGACCCTAGGACTGGGAAGCTGCACGGCCGCTGGTCCACAGAATTTCAGAAATGGGAGTCCCGTCTTGCCGCTCGATAACACAAACCTGCTGACCCGCCGGGCGACCTTCGCCCCGGCTTCGCTCGACCGTGAGAACCGCACCGTTCGTGTCACCGTTTCGACCGGGGCGGACGTGCGCCGCAGGGGCTACATTGAACGTCTTAAACTGCCCGACCCGCAGACCCTTGTCGGTTTGCCGGTGCTCAACGCCCATCGTCAGGACGATCTGGATAATGTCCTTGGCCGCGTCGTCGCGGCTGGAGTCGATAGCGATGGGCTCTGGGCGGATATGAAGATTTCGCAGCGAGCCGACTGGCTCATGGCGGAAATCGAGGCTGGCATCATTACCCAAGCCAGTCTCGGCTACACCGAAGGTCCCGTTACGGAGTCCGTCGATCAGAGGACACGGGAACGGGTCAGAACCTTCATCCCCAACGTAAAGGAAGTCAGCTTCGTTCCCATCGCGGCGGATGCTGGTGCCAGAGTCAGGAGTCAGAGCATGACAGACGAAATCGAAACCCTCACCCCGGAACAGGCTGAAACGCAACGCCGGGCTGAAATCCGCACCATCGCCCGGCAGGCCAACCTCGGCCACGAATGGGCAGACGGTCAGATTGACGCGGACGCTACGGCCGAAGCGGCCCGCTCGGCGGCTTTCGAGGCGATGCATACCCGCAGCCGGTCGCAGCCCGTAATCCGCACCCACGCTCCGGCGAACGACGATCCGGCCGTGATCCGGGACCGGCAGGCCGAGGCGCTGCACGTGCGCATGGCGGGTGGTGAGCCCAAGCCCGAGGTCCGTAGTTACCTGTCCATGTCCATGCTCGACATGGCCCGGGACTCGCTCGCCCGCGTCGGCGTCTCCACCCGTGGAATGTCGCCGGATGAGGTCTTCACGCGGGCGGGCGAGCACACGACCAGCGACTTCCCGACTCTGGTCAGCAACGCGATGAACAAAACCGCTTTGTCCAGCTATCAGTCCGCCAGCTCGCCGCTGAAGTCGCTCGGCCGTCAACGCAGCCTCAGCAACTTTAAGACCGCCACCAGCATCCGCCTTGGCGAGATGGGGCGTCTGGAAGAACTGGACGAGTCCGGTGAGA
This sequence comes from Roseovarius sp. THAF27, assembly GCF_009363655.1. Taxonomy (NCBI): domain Bacteria; kingdom Pseudomonadati; phylum Pseudomonadota; class Alphaproteobacteria; order Rhodobacterales; family Roseobacteraceae; genus Roseovarius; species Roseovarius sp. THAF27. The sequence goes on along the minus strand of NZ_CP045393.1, from coordinate 2,896,900 downwards.
TCACCGCGACCAGCCGCGCCGAGAACGGCGAGACGATGCAACTCAGCACCTACGCCCGGGGCATCACCGTCTCGCGCAAACTCCTGATCGACGACGATCTGGGGATGCTGGGCGACATGACCGCCGCCTTCGGCGAGGCAGCCGCTCAGACCGAGGCCGATATTCTGGTGGCGATGCTGACCGGCAACCCGAACCTGAGTGACGGCACGCCGGTCTTCCACACGGACCGGGGCAACATCGCGGCAAGTGGCATTGCCCTCACGGCGGAATCCGCTGCCGCTGCAATCTCCACCGCCCGCCTCGCAATGCGGGGCTTCACCGGGCTCGACGGGCAGACGCTTATCAACGTTCAGCCCAAGTACCTGCTGACCGGGCCGCAGAACGAAACCGCCGCTGAACAGGTCTTGGCTGCAATCTATCCGGCCACGACCGACGACGTGAACGTGTTCGCGAACAAGCTGTCGCTTCTGATCGAACCGCGCATCACGGACACCAGCTGGTACATCTTCGCCGACCCGGCACGACTGGCCACCTTCCAGTATGGCTACCTCAGCTCGGCGCAGGGTGTGCAGATTCAGCGGGCCGAGGCGTGGTCCACGCTGGGGCTGAAGTTCCGGGCGTGGCTCGACTTTGGCGCTGGCTGGCTCGACTGGCGCGGTGCTTATCTGAACGAGGGCGAATAATGGCGCTGACCCTCGCCGAACTGCAATCTGCCCGTGACGCCCTCCTGCGGGCGCGTGCGGGCGGTATTCGGCGGGTGCGGGACCTGACCGGCGAGGAGGTTGAGTACCGCTCCGACGCCGAGATGGCCCGCGCTCTGGCCGCCCTGGACTCGGAGATCGCGGCGCTCGCGAAAAGCCCGCCGTCCACCTTCCACTTCGCAACATCGAAAGGAACCTGAGATGAAGACCTATGTTCAACCCGGCGACCGGATCACCGTGACCGCCGCAGCTGCCGCCAGTTCCGGCGATGGCGTTCTGATCGGCAGCCTCTTCGGCATCGCCTTCGGGGACGCTGGGATCGGCGACAAGCTGACCCTCGCCACCACGGGCATCTTCGAGATGCCCAAGCCGTCGACCGACGAACTGGCCGTGGGCGACCCGGTCTACTGGGACGACACCGCCGGACTGGCCACGGCTGACGACGACACCGGAAGCAACCCGCAGATCGGTATCGCTGTGACCGCCGCCGGGAACCCGTCCAGTGCCGTCAACGTGCGCCTGAACGGCTGACTCGATGACTCAGGCCGTTCTCCACGCTAAGAGCGCACCGCTTCCGCCGCCCACGCGGCGGGGGCTGTCGCGCGTGGAGGCGGCAGAATACATCGGCGTCGGGGCGTCCAAATTCGATGCGATGGTGGCCGATGGGCGGATGCCCAAACCGAAGAGAATCGACGGGCGGCGAGTGTGGGACGTGCGTGCTTTGGACCGTTCTTTTGACCTCTTGCCCGGGGGAGACGACTCGGACCACAATCCTTGGGATGAATAGATGCCCGAGGATTCCATGAAAATGCGATTGAAATACGTGGTGGAGGATACCGACCGCCACGGTAATGTCCGGCTTTACTACCGGCGCAATGGGCACAAGGTGCGCCTGCGCGGTCCTGCCGGATCACCCGAGTTTCTGGCGGACTACCGGGCGGCTTCACGCCCGCCGAAGGATACAAAGCCCAAGAGCGAGAGACCCGGTCGAGTTCTGCCCGGATCGTTCAAGTGGCTCTGCGCTCAATACTACAAATCGGCGATGTGGGCGGAGTTGGACCCGAAAACGCAGATGACGCGCCGCCGTATCCTCGAACGCTTCGCTCAGCACAAGGGCAATGGCGACAAGCCCTACAAACTGATGCTGCCACGGCATATCCGAACCCGGCGAGACGAGATGATAGCCACGCCCGAGGCCGCTAACAGCTTGGTCAAGGTACTGCGCCAGCTTTTCCGCTTTGCTTTGCGATACGATCACCACGACTTCAACCCGGCGGCGGACGTTGAACTTCTGCGGTCCAATTCGGAAGGCTACCATTCGTGGACGCTGGCCGAGATAGAGCAATTCGAGGAAAAGCATCCGATTGGCACCACGGCCCGTCTGGCGCTCGCACTGGCGCTCTACACGGGCCAGCGGCGCAGTGATCTGGTTCAGTTCGGCCGCCAGCACGTCCAGAAGGGGTGGCTGGTCTTCACCCAGCACAAGGGACGCAACCGCCACCCGGTGAAACTCGAAATTCCGATCATTCCGGAACTACAACGGATCATCGACGCCAGCCCGGCAGGCGACCTGACCTTCCTGCGGACCGACTACGGCCGCCCGTTTACGAACAATGGATTCGGTAACAAGGTTCGGAAGTGGTGCGATGATGCCGGGCTACCGCATTGCTCGATTCACGGGCTGCGGAAGGCGGCTGCCGCACGGCTCGCAGAACTGGGCTGCACCGAGTTCGAGATCATGGCTATCACCGGGCACCAGACCAGCAAAGAAGTCACCCGCTACACGAAGGCAGCAAGCCAGCGGACGCGAGCGGAGGCGGCCTTTCGCAAGATGACGGGAGGAACAGAAGCGGGGTAAAAGTGTCCCACTTTTTGCCCCGGTTTGAACGGGTGGGACAATTTTGGGACTTAAGCTGCTGATTTTCTGGGAATAAAAAATCAAATGGCAGCCCGTAGGGGAATCGAACCCCTCTTTCCAGGTTGAAAACCTGGCGTCCTAACCGATAGACGAACGGGCCAAGCCTTGGCGTGAGCGAGTACCTATGAAAAAGCCGCGCGCTGCGCAAGAGAATTCTTGGATATTTTTGCAGTCAGTTTAAGCTGTCGGGTACGCTGTTTGGTCAGCCCGCCAAAGCCGCGTCCTCGAGGCGAAGTTGGACAGTCTGACGTCCGCCCCAGCTGTTTATGTCGAGGCGTCCCGCCAGATGAAAGCGTTGGCCACCATGCTCTTCCAGGGTCTTTCCCAATAGGGTATCGTAGGCACCGAACGCTATGGCGTCGAGGTTCGCACCGGTGCCGTCGCCGAAGCGTAGCTTCAGGTGGCTTTCGCCTACGCGTTTGGCGAAACCGATCGTCATGTCCGGGAACGCGTAGCGCGGGCCGGGAGCGCCGGCGCCAAAGGGGCCTGCGTTCTCGATTTGATTGACCAGTTCCGGGGACGCGGCGCCGGGCATCAGAATACCGTCCAAGGTAAGATCCGCCGGCCCGGTCGATCCGGCGCCTTGTCGCGCAAGCAATTCTGACAGCCGGTCCATAGCCGCCTCAAGGTTGGCGCGTGCGACCGTAAGGCCAGCTGCCATTTTGTGCCCTCCGCCTTTCAGCAAAAGGCCTTCGGCGGCCAGGCGTTGAATGGCGTGGCCCAGGTCGACGCCCGAAACGGATCGGCCAGAGCCCTTTCCCTCGTCGCCGTCGAATCCGATCACGATGGCCGGGCGGTTCGTGGCTTCCTTCAGACGCGAGGCGACGATGCCGACAACGCCGGGGTGCCATCCGTCACCCGCTGCCCAGACGAGTGGTGCATCGAGACCGCGGGTTTCAGCTTGGTCCAGCGCCGCGGCCCGAACGACGGTTTCGACATCGCGGCGTTCGGTGTTCAGTTCGTCGAGCTTTTCGGCCAGGGAGATGGCCTCGGCCGGATCGGTGCAGGCAAGCAGGCGAGCGCCGAGATCAGCGCGGCCCACCCGGCCGCCGGCATTGACACGGGGGCCAAGAACAAAGCCCAGGTGATACGAGGACGGGGCGGTATTGACGCGTCCGATATCGCACAGCGCCACAAGCCCGGGGCGAAGGCGTTTGCCCATGACCGCGAGGCCCGTTCGCACGAACGCGCGATTGACGTCGCGCAGCGGCGCCACGTCCGCGACAGTGGCAAGGGCCACCAGATCGAGCATCGCCATCAGGTCCGGGCCCGGTTTTCCGGCTTCGCGCAATTGGCGACCGGCTTCGACCAGCATGAGGAACACCACGGCGGCAGCGCAGAGGTGCGCCAGGTCGCCGCTTTCATCTTGCCGGTTCGGATTGACGACCGCCAATGCGGGCGGAAGGCTTTCGCCGCCCAGATGGTGATCGAGGACCAGAACGTCGGCGCTTGTGACCGCTGCAAGCGCGTCATGACTGAGCGTGCCGCAATCGACACACAGGATGAGGTCATGGGCCGCCGCCAATTCGGTCATGGCCGGAGCGTTCGGCCCATAGCCCTCGTCGATGCGGTCGGGAACGTAAAGCGTTGCGGAGCGTCCCATCTGCCGAAGCCAGTCGATCAGCAAGGCAGCAGAACAGCCCCCATCGACATCATAATCGGCGAAAACGGCGATCTTCTCGTTCCGCTCGACCGCGGCGAGAAAGCGCGCCGCGGCGGTTTCCATGTCCTTGAGGCTGCGGGGGTCGGGCATTAGATCGCGCAGCTTGGGCTCAAGGTAGGTCGTGGCATCGGATGGAGCCACGTCGAGACGGCAGAGCGTCTGGCAAAGCGGGCGCGGAAGTGCCGTCTCTTGCGCCATTGCTTCTGCCAGCCGGTCTATTGCCGGCGTTGGGCCGACCCAGCAGCGGTCGGTCAAAGAGCGTGCGACGCCCAGAAAGCTCATTGAAGGTCGCGGAGAATCGCCGCAACGGAGCGGGCTCTGCAGAATTCGCCGTGCAGGTGCGATACGGCCGTCGCATGAATGGGCTCGGGATCCATCGGTGACAGATCAGGGTTCCAGCCGGTATCGGCAGAAAAGGAAAAAGCCGCGCACGCATCGTGGGCAAGGGTCACATCGTAGCCCAGGTTGTCGGCCCACCGCACATTGGTGGAAACGCAATGCGGTGTTGTCAGACCACAGATCACAAGCTCGGGGACGTTGAGATATTGCAGGTGGGACGGCAATGCGGGATCGACGAAAGCGGAGTTCGTCGATTTTTCGAAGATTGGCTCGCCGTTCAGCGGCGTCAATTCGGGCTTGAATTCGCATCCGCCGGAGTCTGGGTGCAGCGGGCTGCCCACCACCTTGCTGAGGTGCAGAACGTGACAAATGGGGCCGGCGCGCTCTCGCCATGCGGAGAGCAGCTGTGCCGCCCGCTCTTCCGCGTCTGGATTGTTGCGAGCGCCCCAAAAATCGGCTTCGAAACCAGTTTGAAAATCAATGAGTACAAGAGCAGGAAGCATCGGTCTCAGATCGGATGGCGGCAAGTCATGATACGGCGTTCTCCGGTAGAGGAACGCAGCAGCAGCGTTTGGGTTTCAATACTGTCGCCGCGCGGCTTGAGACCCGCGACGAGCGAACCCTGGGTGACGCCGGTCGCGGCAAAGATCACGTCGGACGACACCATCTCGTCACGGGTGTAGACGCGGTCAAAGTCGGTGATGCCGGCCTTCTCGGCGCGAGCACGCTCGTCATCGTTGCGGAATAGCAGCCGGCCCCAGATCTGACCGCCGAGACATTTCAGGGCGCCGGCCGCCAGAACACCCTCGGGCGCGCCGCCGGAGCCCATGTACATGTCGATGCCGGTCGTCTCGGGGTCGGCGCAATGCATGACACCGGCCACATCGCCATCGCCGATGAGGAAGATGGAGGCGCCTGTGGCGCGCAGTTCCGCGATGGTGGATTCGTGACGAGGACGTTCGAGAACGCAGACGGTTATCTCGGAGGGTTCCACCCCCTTGGCCTTGGCCAGAGCCGTCACCCGCTCGGCGGGAGACATGTCAAGCGAGACGACGCCATCGGGATATCCCGGACCGACGGCCAGTTTGTCCATATAGACGTCCGGCGCATGCAACATCGTGCCACGCGGCGCCATGGAAATGACTGTCAGCGCGTTGGGCATGGCCTTGGCGGTGATAGTCGTGCCTTCGAGCGGGTCCAGCGCGATGTCGACTTCGGGACCGTTTCCGGTGCCCACTTCCTCGCCGATGTACAGCATCGGCGCCTCGTCGCGTTCGCCCTCGCCGATCACCACGGTACCGGCGATGTCCATGGCGCCAAGCTCCTGTCGCATCGCGTTCACGGCGGCCTGGTCGGCGGCTTTCTCGTCGCCGCGGCCGATCAGCGGGCGGCAGGCAAGTGCAGCCTGTTCCGACACGCGGGCCAAGGCGAGTGACAGGAGAGCGTCATTGAAAGAGGCGGATTTGGACATTGCGGCGTGGCCTTGGTTGAATGAGGTCGAGGGTTCTCTAAAGCGTTCGTGCGCAAACATGAAGCATAGATTTCCGGCGAGGGCGATTGCACGGCGCGATGCCCCGCCCGGCGTGGCGGAGTTCAGGGCAGGTTTCGGCATTGCGAACAGGCGTTGATCCGGGTCTTCCAGCGTGGCGCCACCGGGGCCTCGAAGATCAGCGCCGGCCAACTGTGCAGGCGCGCGGCTCTGGCCCGCACGCCTGTCACCGGATCATACGCTTTCGATGCGCAGGGCGACAGGGGCTGACGCGACGACATCCACCTGAGACAACGCTTCGAGCGCGGCGACGAGAGCCGACGGCGCGGTCTTGTGGGTGACAATCAGTACCGGAGCAGTGTCTTCTTCGTGGCGGTACTGTCGCATCCGGTCAATTGAAACGCCGGCATTGCCGAGGATCGTGGCCACCTTTGCCAGCGCGCCGGGTTTGTCGTGCAGCGCCATTCGCAGGTAGTAAGGCACCGGCGCGGCCTCGCATGCGGTGGCCGGGCTGGAAAGCTCGGCCGCAGGCATGCCGAAGACAGGAATGCGGATGCCGCGTGCGATATCCATGATGTCGCCCATCACCGCGCTGGCGGTCGGACCTTCGCCCGCGCCCGGGCCGCGTAGAACGATCTGCTCCACGGCGTCGCCTTCGAGTACCACCATGTTGGTGCCGCCCTCGAGCTGGCCCAGCGGCGAGTTCTTGGGCACGAGGCAGGGCGACATGCGTTGTTCCAGCCCGCGACCTGTCATCCGGGCGACGCCCAGGAGCTTGATGCGGTAGCCCATGTCCGCGGCCTGCTTGATGTCCTCGATCGTGATCTTCTGGATCCCCTCGAGACTGACGGCGTTGAAATCAACCTGAGTGCCGAAGGCGATCGAGGCGAGGATGGCCAGCTTGTGGCCCGCGTCGATGCCGCCCACGTCGAGTTCGGGATCGGCCTCGAGAAAGCCCAGTTGGTTGGCCTCTTCGAACACATCGTCATAGGGCAGACCCGAAGCCTGCATACGGGTCAGGATATAGTTGCAGGTTCCGTTCATCACCCCCATGACGCGGGTGATCTCGTTGCCGGCAAGTCCTTCGGTCAGGGCCTTTACGACAGGAATGCCCCCGGCTACCGCCGCCTCGAAGCGCAGGACGCGGCCCGCGGCCTCGGCCTGTTCGGCAAGGGCTTGCCCGTGCATTGCCAGCATCGCCTTGTTCGCGGTGACCACATCCTTGCCTGCGGCCAACGCGGCTTCTGTCGCGGCCTTGGCGGGGCCGTCGGAGCCCCCCATGAGTTCGACGTAGACATCCACGTCATCGCGGGTCGCAAGCGCGACTGGATCATCTTCCCAATCGTACGAGGCCAGCGACACGCCGCGGTCCTTGTCACGGGTCCTTGCGGATACGGCCGTGATCTCGATGGGGCGTCCGGCGCGGGCGGCCAGCAGGTTGGCCTTTTGCCGGACGATCTTGACGACACCAGTGCCAACGGTGCCGAGCCCGGCAATCCCGAGGCGAATGGGGGTGGTCATGTGTATATCCTTGAGACGTGATCGAGACAGGTTTGGCCGGGGTTTAGCCGGTTGCGTTATGCCATGCAACGCGGGTTTTGCGTGCTACACGGACGTTTTCTTGAAAAGAAAACGGAACGAAATCTGTTGCAGATTTCGGGCGCGCGGGGTGGCCTGCCTCATTGCGGAACGTCGATGGTGATCTTCCGGTCAAGCCGGGCACGCGACGTCTGGTCTATGACCGTTCCGCGCAGGCGCTCGGCTCGCGCGCGCAGGTTCGCCACGCGGCTCTCCAGCGCGCGGGTTGTCTGGTCGGTGACGCGTGGTGCGTCCACCCGGGCGCGCAGGTCTTCTACCGGCAACAAGGATGGATAGGGCGCGCGACGTGTCTCGGCCGAAGTTGCGCTATCCAACTCGGGAAACTGCGTGCAGCCCGCCAGGGTGACGGTCAGCAAGAAAGCGAAAACGCGCGGAGGTCGGCACAGTGTCGGCATGGTGCAACTGTCATGCCACTGATCGCAGGGTGCAGGCAAGCAGGGCTTTTTTCTGAACGGGTGTTCAGTTATTCAGTTGTCATGGCACGCACTCAAGGCTCCCACTCGCACTTCACCGGACCAAAGGTCCGTGACGCCGCGTTGCGGCTGTTCGCGCAGCACGGCTTTGCCGCGGTGTCGATGCGCCGGATTGCGGCGGAGGTGGGCGTTCAGGCCGGGGCGCTTTACAATTATACCCCCGATAAACAGACGCTTCTTTTCGACCTGATGCAGGAGCATATGGACGATTTGCTGGCGGCCTGGTGCGCCGAGGATCCCGGAGGCGCGGATCCTTTCACACGGCTCGAGGCGTTTGCCCGGTTCCATATCCGGTTCAACACGAAGCGGGCCGATGCCGTTTTCGTTTCTTACATGGAACTGCGCAATCTCACGCCAGAAAATTTCGAGACCGTTACAGCGCTGCGCGGGGCCTATGAAACCCGGCTGCAGGATATTCTGACGGCAGGAACGACACAGGGGGTCTTTACCGTGGCCGAGCCACGGATCACGGCGATGGCGGTGATCGCCCTGCTGACGGGTGTGAACACATGGTACCGCGAGGAAGGACGTTTGACCCTCGACGAGGTCGAGACGCTCTACTGGAACATGGTGCGCCGGATGGTCGGCGGCTGAGGCGCCGGCGGGTCTTTTCGCTCTCGCACGCGCGGAGCAATCGCGCTATCAGGCCGAAATCCGGGCGAGGAGGCGGGACGGATGCATGATGACGAGATACTGGCGGTGATGCAGGCCTCTACCGGCAGGCGCATCCTGGGGGTCGGATGTCTGGCGGTGCTCGGCGCATTGCTGATCTGGATCGGCCTGACGCGGCCTTTCGCGGTGATCGGCTGGCAGGTGTTCCTGATCCTGCTGGGCGCGGCGGCGATCTGGATGGCGGACGCGATGCGGCGGGCCACGGCGCAGCGGGTCGAGCTGACGCGGGACGGCCTGCGCAGCAGCGATGGCGAGGCCATCGTGTCCATTGGCGATATCGAGACGATGGACCGCGGCCTTTTCGCCTTCAAGCCGTCCAACGGGTTCCTGCTCAAGGCTAAAACCAAGGCCCCGGCACGCTGGCGGCCGGGGCTTTGGTGGCGAATGGGACGCCGGATCGGGCTGGGCGGGGTCACGCCCGGGCATCAATCGAAGATGATGGCCGAGATGATCGCCGCCCTGATGGCAGACCGCGTCTGAGGCGCGATCACTTCTGCAGGCCGCAGACCCCTTCGTAGCAGACCTGCGCTGTGAAACGGATCGCGCTGAACACCCGCGTGCCAATGGTCACGTCGTCTAGACCGACGTTGAAGAGCGGCTGGTAGCTGGAAGTCGATTCCACCAGAATGACCTCTTCGCCATGGTTGACATCCGGCAGGCTCGCGTGTGCGTTCTTCACGTCTCCATCCGTAAGCGGCACCAAAGGTCCGGTGCCACGCACCTGGGACCACGCGATGCTGTACTCCTTTTTATGGTCGCTGTATTTCACTACCGAGACGCGGATCTGGTTCACGCCGTCGTCATTGGTGATCTCGTCGAACAGGATCTTGGCGTTATCGAGATAGATGGATGTCAGGCCCCCGGCGCGGGTCTCGCGAGAAATCATGTCCGCGATCGTGAACGTGCCCTTTTCGCGAACGCTCTTGTAACGGTGGATCTCGAAGAAGTCGAAGGTGGCGGTCATGGCCCAGAAGAGCAGCGGCATCGACAGGACGGTTTCGACCGTGATCAAGCCGCGCGTGTCTTCAAGAAAGCTGCGCAGGGAAACTTTGAGACGGGCCATAAGCATCAGTTCGGCTCCTGTACGAAGGCGGTCATGGAAACGATCTTTGCTTCGCCACTGGCATCCTTATCAAGTGCCGAACCCAAGAACTGCTTCGGGAAAAAGGGCTCGTACTTGTAACAGGCACGCATCAGCATCAGCTGGTTGGCGACACCGGGAGTGAAGGTGCGCACGGGCTTGGCCGGTTCGGCCTTGTCGGTGCAGTCGGCCGTCGTATCCAGCGTTTGCAGCGCGAAGATGTTGGCCGGGCGCATTTCCAGCCGGAGCTTTTCCTTGCAGTTCAGAACCATAAACGCGTTGTCGCAGACCAGATCCTTGATGTCGTCGTGCTGGGGCGCGGTGCCGGTACCGAGGCGAACTTCGCGCACCGCCATGTCCAGGCCGCGTTCCAGCAGCGTATGGCGCATCGTCACGAAACCCAGCTCGATCGACATCAGCATGAACGACAGGTAGAGCGGGAAGACCAGGACGAATTCGACAGTTGCCGAACCGGCCTCGTCGTTGATCAAGCGGCGAAAAGCCGTTTTGAACTTGGTGATCATTGCGTCAGCCTCAGAGCTTGCACGTTGCCGGCGATAGAGCCGAACGCATCAGAGATATCGAGCCCGTCCACGCTGTAGTAGTATGCGGTGCTCCCCTCGACCGGGTCGTATCCGGTGGCGCATTTCTTCAGCGAGGTCTCGGCGGTGCCGTCCTTGGGCACCTCGTAGCCGATCGTGTAGATCACCACGCCGTTGTCCTTGGCCGCGCTGCAGACCTTGTCCATCCGGGTGTTCTTCTTGCTGCCGTTGAGGTTCGAGGACATGTCTTCATATTCGTTGTCGGCGTCGCGGATACCGATAAGGTCGCCATACTCTTCCGGAGACATCAGGCCCCATGCTTCTTCCCAGCTCAGGCGCTTGCGCTTTTTGAAGCCGTCGAGTTCATCAAGGTTGACGAAATCGGTGCCGTTGATCCAAGTGCGGTCCTCGACGTTGAGATACATGTAGTCGTCCATGAGGGCGTCCCAGATGTCGTCCTCGATCGCGTCGCAGTCATTATCGGACCAGGATTGGGGAGGCGAACCCTTTTTCGAGCCGTTCGAGCCATGACCCGCATTGATCAAGCCTTGGCAGGTCGAGCTCCGGCTTCCGGAGACACCGTTCAGGACATTGGCCACCGTGGTCAGCAGACCGGGTCCATAGGTGTACTCGGGATCGCGCATCACGTAGTTGTCGTAGGTGACGCTTTTGTATTTGCAGTTCGCGTACCACTGGCTGCAGCGCCATTCGTTGCTCGAACCGTACCAACGGTAGTTGGCGTTGTAGATGTAGTAGGCGTAATCGAACTCCTGTACCTCGTATTCGACCTCGAACAGATCCGAATTCTCGCCGCGATACTTGCTGTCCTGCGGGAAAAAATAGGTGGTGGAGTTCTCGCCGTCGCCCATCATCACGATGATCTTCATCGTCTCGCTGTCCGAATAGTCGACGGGCACGGTGGTGCCGGTCACGTCACGGAAGGACGGGTCGAGCAGGGCCGCGCCCCATTTCACGCCCAATTCCCCGGACGTGTTGCCGTGGGCGATCATCTCGTCGATCTTGTCGTGCAGGTCGGTCTCGGAGGTCGAGAACTGCATCACGCGGTAGCCGTCCTCGGTATAGCACGACCGCCACGGCCAATCCAGGTTCTCGAAGTCGCCGAAGCGGGAGGTATAAATCGCTTGCTTCATGGGCACGAGCGACAGATCTTCGGACGCGGCCGCATCCGTGGCGAGGGCCGTGCTGTCATAGTCGTCCTCGTCGAACCAAAGGCAATTGGAATAGTCGTGGCGTTCGTCCACGAGCAGGGCGTCGTAGATATCCTGGCTGGGGGTTACGGAGGTGGAGAAGGGAACGATCGAGATCGTGGCGTTGCCCGGATCCGTGGTCTCGAGGATCGTTGTGACGAACTCCTTGGCCGCCTTTTGCAGATTCTCCATCTTGGATTTTCTGTTGGTGCCGTTCTGGTTCATCGAGTTCGACACGTCGAGGACCAGAGCGATTTCCAGTTTCGGCACGCGCGTCATTGCCGTTGCCTCGGCCGCAGTCGACAGGCGGTCGACGCCCGACAGTTTCATCAGGTAGGTGTCCATTTCGAATTGGGCGCTGGCCGTCACGTAGGCCGAGTTGAGGCCGATGTCGATGTCGTCCTCGCCGATGGCATTGAGGTACTCCGACATGCCCGCCTTGGCGAAATAATCCTCGACCACGTGCTTGGCTTCTTCTTCGGAGGAGGCGCCAGCGCCGGCCAGAACGGCGGAGTCGAGCGTCGCTTGCAGGTGGGCGCGGTGCATCTCGTGGCGCATCGAGTCGATGCCGAGGCCGGCCATAACGAGCATGAAAATGAAGATGAAGAGCGTGAGGATCATCATCGCGCCATCTTCGTCCTTGCGGAAATTCGAAACGCGGCGACGCGCCATCGCGTATGTTGGCAGACATGTGCTTTGCAACGACCGGAATTTATAATTCGACACGTTCATTTCTTTGGCACCTCTTTGGACGGTTTCCGCCCCAGGAACGGATTAAATCCCTGCTGTTATCAGAAAGGTCTGTGGTCAAAATAAGGCGAAACCGGGAAGAAATTGGCCGCATTGGTGACCGACAAGGGATAAATCCTTCAGATTTTCCAGACTGTTACGAAATACTCGACAAACCCGGCTTTCGCGGCGCTCCGGCACGCTGCGGTGGGCTTCGGAATGCTGTCGGCATCTGTGGTGGACAATCTGGGCACATCCCGTAACCATTGTGACATGCATGTAGGCTATGGGGAGTCGTGCCACATGCGCCAGAAGAGGGAGACCCGACCATGAATGCACCGATCAAGGAACCGACGTTCCGCGAAAGCGTGGACCTGATGTTCAACCGCGCGGTATCGCTGATGGACCTGCCGCCGGGACTGGAGGAGAAGATCCGGGTCTGCAACGCCACCTACACGGTCCGCTTCGGCGTACGGCTGCGCGGGCAGATCCAGACCTTCACCGGCTATCGCAGCGTGCATTCCGAGCATATGGAGCCGGTCAAGGGCGGCATCCGCTATTCCATGGCCGTGAACCAGGACGAGGTCGAGGCGCTTGCGGCGCTGATGACGTATAAATGCGCCTTGGTCGAGGCACCGTTTGGCGGCTCGAAAGGCGGGCTGTGCCTCGATCCGCTGGAATGGGACGAGCACGAGCTGGAGCTGATCACGCGGCGCTTCGCCTATGAACTGGCCAAGCGCGACCTGATCCATCCCGCTCAGAACGTGCCCGCCCCGGACATGGGCACGGGCGAGCGCGAGATGGCGTGGATCGCCGACCAGTACCGCCGGATGAACACCACCGACATCAACGCCCGTGCCTGCGTCACCGGCAAACCTGTCCATGCGGGTGGCATTCAGGGCCGGACCGAGGCCACGGGCCGAGGTGTGCAATACGCACTGCAGGAGTTCTTCCGCCATCCCGAGGACGTCAAGGCGGCGGGGCTCAGCGGGTCGCTGGACGGCAAGCGCGTGATCGTGCAGGGCTTGGGCAACGTGGGCTATCACGCGGCCAAGTTCCTGTCCGAAGAGGACGGCTGCAAGGTGATCGCGGTGATCGAGCGCGACGGCGGTCTTTACGACGAGAACGGCCTGAACATCGATGAGTTGCGCAACTGGATCGCCAAGCATGGCGGCGTCGATGGCTATCCGTCCGGGAATTATGTCAAGACAGGATCGAAATACCTGGAAGAGGAGTGCGACATCCTGATCCCCGCAGCGATGGAGGGTGTCATCAACCTTGGAAATGCCGACAGGATAAAGGCGCCACTGATCATCGAGGCGGCGAACGGCCCCGTGACGGCGGGCGCCGACGAGATCCTGCGCAACAAGGGCACCGTCATTATTCCCGACATGTATGCCAACGCCGGTGGTGTGACGGTGTCCTATTTCGAATGGGTCAAGAACCTGAGCCACATCCGCTTTGGCCGGATGGGCCGGCGACAAGAGGAGGCGCGGCACGAGCTCATCGTGAAAGAGCTGAGCCGACTGGACGATCACCTCGAAGGCGCATGGTCGATGACGCCGGATTTCAAGCAGAAGTACCTGCGCGGCGCGGGCGAACTGGAACTGGTGCGCTCGGGCCTCGACGACACGATGCGCGCGGCATACCAGTCGATGCGCGAAACCTGGCACGGTCGCGAGGACGTGACCGACCTGCGCACCGCGGCCTATCTGGTTTCGATCGGCAAGGTCGCCACCAGCTACCGTGCCGCCGGTCTTTAGGGAAGGGGCGATTGGTCGCGACGGTGAAGAAGACCTGCCGCTGCGGCGCGGTCGAGGTGACACTGGCGGTGCCCGCTCCCGGGGCGGGCACGCGCGTGACGTGCTATTGTAAGGATTGCCAGACCGCCGCGGCTCTGTTCGGCGAGGCGGACGTCTTGCTATCACCGGGCGGGGGCAGTGAGATCTGGCAGACGACGCCCGATCGGCTGACCCTGGAGGCCGGGGAGGAGAATCTGGAAATCCTGCGCCTGTCGCCCAAGGGGCTGTACCGCTGGCACGCGCGGTGCTGCGACACGCCCATCTTCAACACGATGTCCCGGGTGCACTTGCCCTTCGTTGGCGTGGTTCTGCGGCAGGCCGAACTCGAGGGTGCAGCGTCCGGGTTGGGACCATCGCGCTGCCGGGCCTTCACCAAACATGCAAGGCGCGCCCGGGGGGCGCCCAAGGCCGATCGCGGCTTTGCAAGCGCTGGTCTGCAGGTTCTGCGCCGCATGGCCAGTGCTTGGATCAGTGGGCGCGCGAGAACGAATCCGCTTCTCGGCGGCGATGGAGCACCGATAGCGCCGGTGAAAGTCATTCCGCTGGAGCAGCGACAGGTGGCGGTGCCTCCGCATCTGCGCGAGGGCGCGGGAACCTCGTAGCCGGTTGCAGTTTCCAGCGGAACTTGCTTGACTCGACATCTGGTCGTTGGAGAGATCACGAAATGAGGTTTTCAGGGCTGCGCGTCCTCAGGGAAGGTCTGACCGGCAATCGCGGTTGGCAGGCGCATTGGCGCGACGCCAGCCCGAAAGACGCCTATGACGTGGTCATCATCGGCGGCGGCGGGCACGGTCTTTCGACCGCGTATTACCTGGCGCGGGAGCACGGGATCACGAACGTGGCGGTGCTGGAAAAGGGCTATCTGGGCGGCGGCAACGTGGGGCGCAACACCACGATCGTGCGGGCGAATTACTTCCTGCCGGGCAACTCGGAGTTCTACAGTCATTCTCTCAAGCTCTGGGAAGGGCTGGAGCAGGAGTTGAATTACAACGTGATGCATTCGCAGCGCGGGCAGATCATGCTGTTTCATTCCGACGGCCAGCGGGACGCCGCGATCCGCCGGGGCAACGCGATGCGCAACCAGGGTGACGACGCGGAATTGCTGAGCGTCGCGCAACTGAAGAAGGTGCTGCCCTATCTGGACTACGAGCAAGCACGGTTTCCCATCTACGGCGGACTCTTGCAGCGGCGGGCGGGCACGGCTCGGCACGACGCCGTGGCCTGGGGCTATGCGCGGGGGGCGAGCGCGCGCGGCGTGGACCTTGTCCAGAATTGCGCGGTGACGGGGATCGACATCGAGGGCGGTGTCGTCAAAGGTGTGCAGACCTCGCGCGGGGCGATCCGGGCGAAGAAGGTCGCCGTGATCGTCGCGGGCCGGTCAAGCCAGGTGGCGGCGATGGCCGGGATGCGCCTGCCGATCGAGAGCCATGTTCTGCAGGCCTTCGTGACCGAAGGGTTGAAGCCTTGCATCGACCATGTCGTGAGCTTCGGAATGGGGCATTTCTATATCAGCCAGTCGGACAAGGGCGGGCTGGTCTTTGGTGGCGACCTCGATATGTACGCCAGCTATGCGGCGCGTGGGAACCTGCCACTGGTGGAGCATGTGATGGAGGCCGGCATGACCCTGATGCCGATGATCGGGCAGGCAAAGGTTTTGCGCAGCTGGGGCGGGATCATGGACATGAGCCCGGATGGCAGTCCGATCATCGACAAGTCGCCGGTCGAGGGGCTCTACCTCAATTGCGGCTGGTGCTATGGCGGGTTCAAGGCGGTGCCCGGCTCGGGGCATTGCATGGCGCACCTGGTGGCGACGGACCGCCCGCACGCGGCGGCGGCACGGCTGCGGCTGGACAGATTCCGTACCGGCCGCGGGCTGATGGACGAGGAGGGCACTGGTGCGCAGCATAACCTGCACTGAGGTGCATATGGTGGACGTCAGGCCATGAGTATTTCTGGCAAGAAAAAGTCGGGGGTGGTGAGATGAGGCTGCCCTGTCCGATTTGTGGCGACCGGGATCGCCGGGAGTTCTATTACGCCGGTCACGCGGTGGCGCTGGAACGCCCTGGTGAAGGCGCGGGCGCGGAGGCGTGGGACGATTACGTGCACAATCGCGAGAACCCTTGTGGCGAGACGCGAGACCTTTGGTTCCACGAGAGCGGCTGCGGCGCCTGGATCGTGGTGACGCGGGACACGGCCAGCCATGCGGTTCTGAGCGCGGTGCTGGCGGAAGAGGCGGCGCGATGAGGCTGGACGGTGATGGGCTGATCGACAGGTCGCGGCGCGTGGGGTTCAGCTTTGACGGGCGGCATCACGTTGGGTTCGAGGGAGACACGCTGGCCTCGGCTCTGATGGGCGCGGACGTGCGGGTGGTGGCGCGGTCGTTCAAGTATCACCGGCCACGCGGCATCTTTACCGCGGGCAGCGAGGAGCCCAATGCGCTGGTCACGCTGGGGCGAGGCGCGGGGCAGGAACCGAACGCGCGGGCCACGATGGTGGAGTTGCACGAAGGGTTGCAAGCGTTCGGACAGAACGCGTGGCCGTCGGTGGAGTTCGACCTGATGGCGGTGAACGACCTCGGTGCGGCGTTCCTCGGAGCGGGCTTCTACTACAAGACATTCATGTGGCCGAAGGCGTTCTGGGAAAAGCTTTACGAGCCGGTCATCCGCCGCGCTGCCGGGCTTGGGGCCCTGTCGCGGGAGACTGGCCCGGAGAAGTGGGAGCGGGCCTTTGCTCATTGCGATCTGCTGGTGATTGGCGCAGGCCCTGCGGGGCTGATGGCCGCCTGGACGGCGGCGCAGGCCGGGGCGGATGTGATCCTGGCCGACGAGGACACGCGTCTGGGTGGGCGGCTCAATGCCGAGGTCGAGGAGGTGGACGGACAGCCGGGCCATGCCTGGGCCGAGGCGATGCGGGCGCGGCTGGCGGCGATGGCGAATGTGCGGTTGATGACGCGAACGGCCGTGGTGGGTGCCTATGACCACGGGACGTATGGCGCACTGGAGCGGCTGGCGCAGGGGGGCGCCCTGAAGGGGTGTTTCTGGCGGATCGTGGCAAAACGCGCAGTGCTGGCGGCGGGGGCGATCGAACGGCCCGTGGCCTTCGCCGACAATGACCGGCCCGGGGTGATGATGGCCGGGGCGCTGAGGGCTTATGTCAACCGCTGGCGGGTCTGTCCGGGACGCCGGGTGGCGGTTTTTGCCAACAGCGATGCGGGGCACCGGACGGTGCGCGACTTGCAGGCGTCGGGCGTTCACGTGTCGGCGCTGATCGACGCGCGGGCGGATGCGGTCTGCGACCTGGATGTGCCATTTTACGCGAACGCGCAGGTTTGCGGCAGCGGCGGTCGCAAAGCGTTGGAGAGTGTCAGCTTTCGGCGGGGCGACAGGATCGAGACGGTTCAGGCGGATGTGCTGGCCATGTCCGGCGGCTGGAACCCGAGCGTGCATCTCAGCTGTCACACGGGCGGGCGGCCCGTATGGGACAGCAATCTGGCGGCCTTCCTGCCGCGCGAGGGGGCTGTGCCGGGGATGCGCTATGCCGGGGCGGCGACTGGGGTCTTTTCCACTCACGGATGCCTTGTAAGCGGGATTGCCGCGGGCAAGGCGGTGGCGGACGACCTTGGGCTGAACGGGGCCGACGTACCTGTGCCGAAGGCGGAAGACGGCGCGTACGAGATTTCGCCGCTTTGGCATGTGCCGGGCAAGGGTAGGGCATGGCTGGATTTTCAGAACGATGTGACGGTGAAGGACGTGAAGCTTGCCGCGCAGGAGAATTTCACCTCGGTCGAGCATATGAAGCGCTACACGACGCAGGGCATGGCGCCGGACCAGGGCAAGAACTCCAACATCGCCGCCCTTGCCGTGCTGGCCGATGCCACCGGGCGCGGGATCGCGGAGACCGGGACCACCACCTATCGCCCGCCTTACGTGCCAGTGCCGATTGCTGCCATGGGAGCGGGGGCGCAAGGCAAAGGATTTGCGCCCGAGCGGTTCACCACCTCGCACGCGGCATCTGTTGAACGTGAGGCGCCGATGATCGAGGCGGGACTGTGGTACCGGCCCAGCTATTTCCCCAAGGCGGGCGAGACACACTGGCGCCAGTCTTGCGACCGCGAAGTGCGGATGGTGCGGGGCCACGTGGGCGTCTGCGATGTCTCGACCTTGGGCAAGATCGATGTGCAGGGGCCGGATGCAGGTGCATTCTTGGACTTTGTTTATACCGGCATGATGTCGACGCTGAAGGTGGGCCGCGTGCGCTATGGGCTGATGCTGCGCGAGGACGGGCATGTTATGGATGACGGCACCTGCGCGCGGCTGGGCGATCGGCATTTCCTTGTCACCACCACCACGGCGGCGGCGGGGCAGGTAATGCGGCACATGGAGTTCGCGCACCAGGTGCTGCGGCCCGACCTGGATGTGCGCTTTGCCTCAGTGACCGAACAGTGGGCGCAGTTCGCTGTGGCCGGGCCGAAATCGCGCGAATTGCTGGAGCAGCTTGTCGGACATGACCTTGGCGTCCGTGATTGGCCATTCATGGCCTGCGGTCCGGTGCATATTGGCGGCGTCGAAGGGCGCCTCTTTCGCATCTCTTTCTCGGGGGAACTGGCATACGAGGTCGCGGTCCCGGCGCGGTACGGCGCGGCGCTCTTCGATATCTTGATCGAAAGGGCAGAGGCCATTGAGGGCGGGCCTTATGGGATGGAGGCGCTCAACGTCATGCGGATCGAGAAAGGGTTCATCACCCATGCGGAGATCCACGGGCGCACGACGGCCTTCGACATCGGGATGCAGGGCATGATGAGCGACAGGAAGGATTTCATCGGCAAGGCGATGGCAGCGCGGCCGGGGTTGATGGACGAGGACCGCGCCCAGCTAGTCGGGCTGAAGCCGGTGGGCGCGGTGAAGGAGTTGATCGCAGGGGCGCATTTGTTTGCGCCCGGAGCCGATCCGGTGAGCGAGAATGACGAAGGCTACATCACCTCGGTCGCCTTCTCGCCAATGTTGGGGCATGTGATCGGCCTCGGGTTTCTGGAGCGGGGTCGGGCGCGGATCGGTGAGCAGGTGCGGATGGTCGAGCACCTGAAAGGCTCGGCAACGCTATGCGAGGTGGTGGCGCCGGGTGGTTTCGACCCTGACGGAGGGCGGATGCGTGGTTGAACTTAAGCCGTCGACGCCGACAACGCGGCTGTTGCCGGTGGAAACCGCGGGTGTGCGGATGCGCGAGGCCGGTTTCGGCCCGTTGACGCTGGTGATGCCCTATCGCGGCAGGGACGAGGCGTTGGCGGCTGCGCTGGAGGCGGCGCATGCGCTGGACTGGCCCGAGACCGGGCGGATGACCGGCACGACGGAACGCGGCATACTGTGGTTCGGGCGCGCGCAGGCCCTGCTGATCGGCCTCGTGCCGGATGACGGGCTGACCGCGCAGGCGGCGCTGGTGAACCAGAGTGACGCGTGGGCGGTGATCGAGATGCAGGGCGACAGGGCCGCCGAGGCGCTGGCGCGGCTCACGCCGGTGGACTTGCGGCCCGGTGTGTTCGGGGTGGGGCACACCGTGCGGACAGAGGTGGGGCACATGGCGGCCTCGCTGACACGTTCGGGCGAGTCGACCTACATGGTGATGGTGTTTCGCGCCTTCGCGCACACCGCGGTGCACGAGCTGGGCGCAGCACTGGAAGGGGTTGCGGCGCGGCACGGGCGTTGACAGAGTTGAGCCGTTATCGGGGTTTGCCGAAAGGACGGGCGATGTTTGACAGGACCTTGTTGATGGCCGGGGCGCTGAGCCTCGCGGTGCCGTTGACGGCCGCAGCGGAAGTCGACAAGACGGTCGTCTGCAAAGAGACGGCGAAGATCGTCCAGATGGCCGCGATCGACAGAAAGGCCGGCAAGGAAGCGGCGCGCATCAAACGCGAGTTGACCGGCGGCGAAAGCAAGGTCGGGGCGCGGTTGACGCCCATGGTGCCGGCGCTGGTCGATTGGGTGTTCACGATTGACGCGCAGGAGATGGGAAAACCGGATGCGGAGCAGACGATTACCGAACTTTACCGCAAGGGTTGCCTGGGCTTTCAGCCCTGAAATGCGCAAACCGGCTTGGCGCGGGCATCCGCTTGGCTCATATAATGAAGTATGAGCCTGCCGCCCGGATTCCTTGACGAACTGCGCACCCGCACCTCGATTGTGCAAGTGGTGGGGCGCAAGGTGATGTGGGACAACCGCAAGTCCAATCAGGGCAAGGGCGACATGTGGGCGCCATGCCCCTTTCACCATGAAAAGACCGCCAGCTTCCACGTCGATGACC
This sequence comes from Roseovarius sp. THAF27, assembly GCF_009363655.1. Taxonomy (NCBI): domain Bacteria; kingdom Pseudomonadati; phylum Pseudomonadota; class Alphaproteobacteria; order Rhodobacterales; family Roseobacteraceae; genus Roseovarius; species Roseovarius sp. THAF27. The sequence goes on along the minus strand of NZ_CP045393.1, from coordinate 2,876,390 downwards.
GCAAGGGTTATTATTATTGCTTCGGCTGCCATGCGAAGGGCGACGCGATTTCCTTCGTGCGCGAGACCGAGAACGTGGAGTTCATGGAGGCGGTGAAGATCCTGGCGCAGGAGGCCGGGATGCCGATCCCCGAGCGCGACCCGCAGGCGCAGGCCAAGGCCGACCGTCGCACGCAGCTGGTCGAGGTGATGGAGATGGCGGTGCGCCATTTCCGCCTGCTGCTGAAGTCCGGGGCGGGGGCTGCGGCGCGCGACTACCTGCTGGGGCGTGGATTGGATGAGGCGGCTCAGGACCGCTATGACATCGGGTTTGCCGCCGATGCCTGGCAGGACCTGTGGGATCATTTGAAAGGTAAGGGCGTCGAGGACGACCTGATCCTGGGCTGCGGGCTGGCCAAGCCGAGCAATAAGGGCGGCAAGCCCTATGACACGTTCCGCAACCGCATCATGTTTCCGATCCGCGATCCACGCGGGCGTTGTATCGCATTCGGGGGCCGGGCGATGGACCCGGACGACAACGCCAAATATCTCAACAGTCCCGAAACCGAGCTTTTCGACAAGTCGCGCACGCTCTATCACCATGGCCCCGCACGAGAGGCGGCGGGCAAGGGGCAGCCGCTGATCGTGGCCGAGGGCTACATGGACGTCATCGCGCTGGCCGAGGCCGGGTTCGGCGCGTCGGTGGCGCCGTTGGGAACGGCAGTGACAGAACACCAGCTGGCGATGCTGTGGCGTATCGCGGACGAGCCGATAATGGCGCTTGATGGCGATACGGCGGGGCTGCGCGCCGCCTACCGGGTGATCGATCTGGCGCTGCCGCTGCTGGAGGCGGGTAAATCGCTGCGCTTCGTGCTGATGCCCGAGGGACAGGACCCTGACGACCTGTTGCGTGCCGAGGGCGCAGGCGCCGTGCAGGCGCTGCTGGACAAGGCCATGCCGATGGTCGACCTGTTGTGGCAGCGCGAGACCGAAGGGCGCGAATTCGACAGCCCCGAGCGCAAGGCGGCGCTGGACAAGGCGCTGCGCGAGAAAATCATGACGATCCGCGACCCCAGCCTGCGCAGCCACTACGGACAGGCGATCAAGGATCTGCGCTGGCAGTTGTTCCGGCCAAAGCCGAAAGGCGGTGGTGGCTTCGCGGCGCGCGGCGGCAAGTGGCAGAAGATCGAGCCGGTGCGGGCCACGACAAAATCGTCACTGCTGGTGGCGTCGGGTGACGCCGCGCAGACGCATCTGCGCGAGGCCGTCGTGTTGGCCACGATCATTCGCAATCCCGAGATTCTGCCCGAGTTCGAGGCCGATCTGGAGCGGCTGCAATGCGACCCGCCGCACCATGGCCCGGTGCGCGATGCACTATTGTTCTATCAGCCTGGCGGGACTGGCACGCTGGAGGCCGAACTGGCCGAGAAACTGGGTCTCGACGTGGTTGAAAAACTGTTGTCGCTTCCCCATGTCGCCTTAGTTCCTGCGGTGAGACGTCCGGGCGATGCCGAGCTGGCTCGTATGACGGTCGGCGAAACACTGGCGAAACTGGAAGCCGACCGCGGTTTGGCGGCGGAAATCCGGGAAGCTGAGCAGGATATAGCTGGCGTTGCCGACGAAGCCGTCACCTGGCGTCTGGGCGAGGCGGCACAGGCGCGCAACCGGGCCTGGACCAGCCAGCAGGAAGACAAAACGGAATACGAGCGGGGCCAGAACGGTGCCCCGGTCAGCCGCGAGGAAAGGGAGCGATTCGACGCGTTGCTTGATCAGATCGGGTTCAACAAAGGGTCTGATAGGTAACGCTTTGAATGTAATCTTAAGCAGATAGGGGTTATTGGTTTGCGAATCACCCCATCGCCATGTTGATTCGGACAAGCGAATCACCTTCACCCTATTGGGACCAGGAGAGCTGAATGGCCGCCAAGGACACCGACGACGATCAGAAGACCGACGAACAGGACGCCGAAATCTCGCTCGACATGAGCCAGGCGGCCGTCAAGAAGATGATCGGCGAGGCGCGCGAACGCGGCTTTATCACCTACGATCAGCTCAACAAGGTGCTGCCGCCGGATCAGGTCTCGAGCGAGCAGATCGAGGATGTGATGTCGATGCTCAGCGAGATGGGTATCAACATCATCGAGGATGAGGAAGCCGAGGAAGAAGAGCAGAAGACCACCGCCGTTGCCGAGATTGGCAAGAAGGGCGAGGTGGCACTCGGCTCGGGCAAAGACGAAAAGCTGGATCGTACCGATGATCCGGTGCGCATGTACCTGCGCGAGATGGGTTCCGTCGAACTTCTGAGCCGCGAGGGCGAGATTGCCATCGCCAAGCGGATCGAGGCCGGGCGCAACACGATGATCGCCGGTCTGTGCGAAAGCCCGCTGACTTTCCAGGCCATCACCATCTGGCGCGACGAGCTTCTGGGCGAAGATATCCTGTTGCGCGACGTGATCGACCTTGAGACCACGTTCGGCAATCAGATTGGCGACGGTGAGGGCGACGAGACCGTGGTCGAGGCGGCCAACATGTCCAGCGCCCCCAACGACAAGTCCGAGAGCAAGGATGAACCGGAGCTTGACGCCGACGGCAACCCGATCGCCAGTGACGATGACGAGGACGAGGAAGAACAGGCCAACATGAGCCTCGCGGCTATGGAGGCCACGCTCAAGCCGCGCGTGCTGGAAACGCTGGACCGGATCGCCTCGTATTACGAAAAGCTGAGCGAGATGCAGGACAGCCGTATCTCGGCAACGCTGAACGAGGACGGCTCGTTCACCGACAAGCAGGAGCAGACCTATCAGAAGCTGCGGTCGGAGATCGTGGAACTAGTGAATTCGTTGCACCTGCACAACAACCGGATCGAAGCGCTGATCGACCAGCTTTACGGCATCAACCGCCGGATCATGCAGATTGACTCGGCGATGGTGAAGCTGGCCGACCAGGCCCGCATCAACCGCAAGGAATTTGTCGACGAGTATCGCGGCCGTGAGCTTGACCCGAACTGGCTGGAGGACATGGCTCAGAAAGAGGGCCGTGGCTGGAAGATGTTCATGGAGCGCAGCCCCGAAAAGGTGGAGGAACTGCGCGCTGATATGGCCCAGGTCGGCCAGTATGTGGGTCTGGATATCAGCGAGTTCCGCCGCATCGTGAACCAGGTGCAGAAGGGCGAGAAGGAAGCCCGCCAGGCCAAGAAGGAAATGGTCGAGGCCAACCTGCGGTTGGTGATCTCGATCGCCAAGAAATATACCAACCGCGGCCTGCAATTCCTGGACCTGATTCAGGAGGGCAATATCGGCCTGATGAAAGCGGTGGACAAGTTCGAGTATCGCCGGGGCTACAAGTTCTCGACATACGCCACCTGGTGGATCCGGCAGGCCATTACCAGGTCGATTGCCGACCAGGCCCGTACCATCCGCATCCCGGTTCATATGATCGAGACGATCAACAAGCTGGTCCGCACCGGCCGCCAGATGCTGCACGAGATCGGTCGCGAGCCGACGCCGGAAGAACTGGCCGAGAAATTGCAGATGCCGCTGGAGAAGGTTCGCAAGGTGATGAAGATCGCCAAGGAGCCGATCAGCCTCGAAACGCCAATCGGCGACGAGGAAGACAGCCAGTTGGGCGATTTCATCGAGGACAAGAACGTGATCCTGCCGCTGGATTCCGCCATTCAGGACAACCTGAAAGAAACCACGACACGGGTCTTGTCCAGCCTGACCCCGCGCGAGGAACGCGTTCTGCGGATGCGCTTTGGCATCGGGATGAACACCGACCACACGCTGGAGGAAGTGGGCCAGCAATTCTCGGTCACGCGGGAACGTATCCGCCAAATCGAGGCCAAGGCGCTGCGCAAGCTGAAGCACCCGAGCCGGTCGCGCAAGCTGCGGTCATTCCTGGATCAGTAGGTCGGCAAACCTTTCGGAAAAAGACACTGAACGGCGCCGGGGGGCGCCGTTTTCATTTGCATGAGCCGATGTAAAAGGCCCCCGGACATGCGCCCGGGGGCCAATTTCGTACCCCGCCCGATCGGGTCGAGCGGTCGTATGATTGTCTCAGTCGTCCAGAAGGAACGTCACTGCGAGGTTCACCCGGTACTCCGAGATGTTGCCATTTGATACGCTGACGTTCGAGTCCTTGACCCAAGCGCTCTCGATGTTGCGCAGCGTCTTGGACGCGCGCTGGATGCCCTGCTTCACGGCATCATCAAAGCTTTCTGTCGAGGTCGCGGAAATTTCGGTTACTCGTCCGATAGACATTTGGTTCCTCCTTTTCCGTCCAGTAAAGAAAAGCGACAGGCCCGACCCTTGTTCCTGACCGTGCCTCACTGGCGGAATTCGGCTGACACGGGTATACCGCAGACATGCAAAGAGCGTTTACGATCGAGACGCGGGGTCAAGGCCTTTACGAATTCACCTCGGACGTGACCGACTGGGTGGCGGAACAAGGCGTGCAGAGCGGGCTTTTGACGCTCTTCATCCGTCACACGTCCGCCAGCCTTCTGATCCAAGAAAATGCCGACCCGGAGGTGCAGACCGACTTGCGCAACTACTTCGCGCGACTGGTCCCGCCGACAAATGATCCGGCCATGGCGTACCTGAACCATACCAATGAAGGACCCGATGACATGCCCGCGCATATCAAGGCGGCGATGATGCCGGTGAGCCTGTCGATTCCGGTTTGCGCGGGTCGGCTCGCACTGGGCACGTGGCAAGGCATCTACGTCTTCGAGCATCGCGATGCGCCGCACACCCGTAAAGTGGCGGCGCACCTGTGCTGAAACTCAGCCGGTGGGCATGATCACCATCTCGCGCACATCCGCGCGGTCGGGCTGCTGAATGGCATAGACCACGGCATCGGCGATATCCTCGGGCTTCAGCTTGTCGGGCTTGGCCTCGTTGAAGAAGGGCGTGTCGACCATGCCGGGGCAGATGACCGTGCAGCGACCGCCCCATCCACGCATCTCCTCGCTGAGATTGCCGCCAAAGCCCTGCACGAACCACTTGGACGCGCCGTAGATCGAGCCGGGCAGGTTGATCTTGCCGGCGACCGAGCCGGTCAGGATCGCGTGCCCCTTGGCTTTTTTCAGGTGCGGATAGGCGGCCTTGACGGTGTAGAGCAGCCCGTTGATGTTGAGATCGAGCATGACGCGCCACTCGTCCGGGTCACCATTTTCGACGCCGGCCGTGTCAAGGCCGCGACCGGCATTGGCGAACACCGCATTGAGGCCACCGAAATGATCGGCGGCGGCGTCGACGGCGGCTTTCAATTCCTCGAAATCGGTGACATCGCCGGGCAGCGCAAGAGCGTGATCCGTGCCAAGTTCGTCTGCGAGGGCGTCGAGCTTGTCCTTGCTGCGCGCAAAGAGCGCCACATTCCAGCCCGCGGCGACGGCCTTGCGGGCGGTTTCGGCGCCGATGCCTGTCGAGGCGCCGGTGATGAATAGGGTCCTGCGGGTCATGAAAATCCTTCTCGATCAGTGATTGGGTGTGCTCTACCGTGGCAACGGATGCAGCAGCATCGCGTTCTAAAGGCGCTTTGTCGCAGCAATATGCAAAAGAAATAACGCTTGATGTTGCGGCTGCAAATGCCCTCTACCCAAAACTTTGCGGCTGTCCTATAGTGGCTGTGGATAACTGGGCTGCAGACCCATGACCGACAGAGGCAGAGAAGAAAAGGGGACCGGCCGATGCGCTGCCCGTTTTGCGGAAATATCGACACCCAAGTGAAGGATTCACGCCCTGCAGAGGATCATGTTTCGATCCGGCGGCGGCGATTTTGCCCGGCTTGTGGCGGGCGGTTCACCACCTATGAACGTGTGCAGCTGCGCGACCTGGTGGTGGTGAAGACCAATGGCCGGCGCGAGGATTTCGACCGCGACAAGCTGGAACGTTCGATCCGGATCGCGTTGCAGAAACGACCCGTCGAGCCGGAGCGGGTAGAACAGATGATTTCTGGCATCGTCCGGCGGCTGGAGTCCCTGGGCGAGACCGATATTCCCTCCAAGACAGTGGGCGAGATCGTCATGGAAAGCCTGGCCCGGATCGACACGGTGGCATATGTGCGCTTTGCCAGCGTCTACAAGAACTTCCAGGCCGCGGACGATTTCGACAAGTTCGTGAGCGAGTTGCGGCCCGGCGTGGTGGAAGAGCCCGGCGAGTCGTGAGCGCGGCGGACATCCGCTATCTAAGGCTGGCACTCGGTCTCGGACGTCGCGGATTGGGGCGAACGTGGCCCAATCCGGCCGTGGGTTGCGTTATCGTCAAGGACGGCAGAATCGTCGGGCGCGGCAATACAGGGCTTGGCGGGCGTCCCCATGCAGAGCGCGTTGCGTTGGATCAGGCGGGCACGGCGGCGCGCGGTGCAACCGCCTATGTCAGCCTAGAACCCTGCGCGCATCACGGGCGGACCCCACCCTGTGCCGACGCCATCATCGCGGCCGGGATTCAGAGGGTCGTCGTGGCCATTGGAGATCCTGACCCGCGTGTGTCCGGGCGCGGTTTCGCAGCGCTGCGCGCAGCCGGAATCAAGGTCGAGATCGGGTCTTGCGACACCGAGGCGCGCTATGACCTGGGGGGCTTTCTAAGCCGGATGACCCGGGGGCGCCCGGAAGTGACACTAAAGCTGGCCACCTCGTTCGACGGTCGCATCGCGACCGCAAGCGGCCACAGTCAATGGATCACCGGGGCAAGCGCGCGCCGATGGGTCCATTCCGCGCGGTCGCGACACGATGCTGTCATGGTCGGGGCGGGCACGGCCCGTGCGGACGATCCATCGCTCACGGTGCGGGACCTGGGTGTCGAACACCAGCCGATCCGCGTGGTTGTCTCGCGCAGGCTGGACGTACCGTTGATGTCGACATTGGCCCGCACGGCGTCACAGGTGCCGGTCTGGATGTGCCACGGCCCGGACGCAGACGCAAATCTGATAGAGGCGTGGCACGGACTGGGTGCCGAGATGGTGCCTTGCGGTCTGTCGGGGCGACAGTTGGACATGACGTCGGTCTTGGAGGAACTGGGAAAGCGCGGCCTGACAAGGATTTTCTGCGAGGGAGGCAGTGCCCTGGCGGCCTCGCTGCTGGCCGACGGTCTGGTGGACCGGCTGGCCGGCATCACGGCCGGTTTTGCCATGGGAGCGGAAGGTCTGCCCGGCATCGGGGCGCTGGGCCTCGACCGACTTGATGGTGCGCAGCGGTTCGATCTTGTCGAACAGCGGGCGCTTGGATCGGATGTTTTGCATGTCTGGATTGCAAGGTCCCCGCCCGGGGTTCTAGAGTCTTGACGACGATCCGGCAGAGGAGGGGCCGGCAATGATCAGGGGACTGTGCGGGGCAATTCTGGCAGGCTGGCTTTGCGCCGGCGCGGCCACGGCGCAGGCGGTCTTCGACGAGACCGTGGCACTTTGGCTGTCCGGCGACGATTCCGGCAGTCTGCCGAGACTTGCGGAACTGGCGCAAGAGGGGCATGCGGATGCCCGCATCTTGCTCGCCCGTATAGAAACGATGGATCGCGGACCGTCGCCCTACCGCATAGGGCTTGCACCGCAGGAGCGGCGTGCGCTGTTCCGAGACATGTCCGACAAATCGCGTTTCGGGCGTAGCTGGCTTGCAGTCGAGGCCAAGCGCGGCAACCGACAGGCCGAAATGTTCCTGCGATCGCGAAAACCCTTTCTGCAGTTACAGACGCATTTCGCCCTTTGGCAAGCTGGTGAGCGCCAGGCGACGGAGTACCCAACTCGGATTGCCGCGCTTTACGGTTCGCGGACAATGCGTGAAAAGCTTTTGGCAAGCCGAACGATCCTGCCCGAGATGCGACCCTACCTGGCCTTTCTGGCCGACATCCCCGAACCGCAAGCGGACGGAATGGCAGCGTTGCGCCACATGATCGGGCTCGGCGAGCAAGTGATCAGTGCCGACGACCCCGAGACGTTGGGCATGGCGCAATTCCTGGCGCTGGGGTTCGGCTTTGGCGACGTGTCCGCACGAAACCGATGGCGGCAGCCCGTGGAAGAATGGGTGTTGAGAGATCTGTCGACACGCCCCATTGCCGACCTTTGCCGCACCGCGTGCCCCAAGGAAACGGGCGCATGTGCGGTGACGTTGTTTGCGTTGACAGGGGGGTTTTACGGGGTGACCCGCCTTGACAGCCCTTACGAGAAAGTCATCACGCAGGAGTTATTTCTGAACAGCCCGCGCGCCCGGATCATGACCCTGCGCCGCGCCGCGTTGGCGCGCGACGAGCCGAACCAGAAATATCTGTCGGATCGTCCGGGAATATCGCGATTATCGAGTTGTGCGGCGGTTCTGGTCTTGCGCGAACGCGCGAATTACGACGCGCTGCACTAATTCGTGTCGCCTTCGGCTGCTGCTTCAGCTTGAAGGCGAAACGCTTTGGCGCCCGGTCGATCACTCGAAGGTAATCTCGAAACACGCGCCCTTTTGTTGCGGCGCCAAGGCGATGTCGCCCTTCGCGGCGCGCAGCATCGTCTGCACGATCGCCAATCCCATGCCAGTGCCGCCTTGCGTCCGGCGGGTGGTGAAGAACGGCTCGAAAATGCGGGTCCGGTTGCCCATCGCGATGCCTGGTCCGTCGTCCTGCACGGTAAACCCCGAGGCGGTGCCCGCGACAGTCAGCCTTCGGGCGCCATGTGCCGCCGCATTCTGCGCAAGATGCGTCAAGATGGCCTGTAGTGCATGCCGGTCCAGTGGCACCTCGCGATCGTGCCGAAGCTCGACCGAAAGGCTGGTGTCAAGGACGTCAATGGCCTGTGACAATCTCGTCGGGCCGCGTCCCATCGGATCGCGGGCAGAGGCCAGGCGACGCAGCGCATCCAGAAGCACCTGCAGCTTCAACGCGGACGTACGGATCGTTTCGGTAAGCTTCGCGCGATCCTCTTGGGCCATGTCCTCTTCAAGAAGCTCGGTAGCGCCGATCAGGCTGGTCAGCGGTGATTTCAACTCATGCGTGACGTGGTTCGTGTAGGCCCTCAGGCCCGCCTCGCGGTCCTGAAGCGTGCTGCCCATGTCCAGAACTGCTTGCCCCAATGCCGTCAGTTCGGGCGTTCCGAAATGCTCGGGCAAGGGCGCGTCGTCGCGCCCGTCCTTCACAGCCTTGGCGTGGGCGGTCAGTGCATAGACAGGCCGCAGAACCAGGCGCCATAAGAGAAACGCCAACAACAGCGTGACGACCACCGCCAGCGTACCGATCAGAAGCGTTGTCTCGCCCCAGCCAAGGATAAAGCCCGCGACCTTGAAATAGCCGATCGCGATGACCGGCAGAACCAGAACGGCCGACAGGGTGCCGCCGATCACCAGCGACAGCGGCGGGCGCCATTTCTGGCGAATGCGCCGCTTCATGCCGGCTGACATGCGCCCATTCGGATGCCCACACCGTGCACCGTTTCGATCGCATTCTTGCATCCGGCATCCGCCAGCTTGGCCCGGAGGTTGCGCAGGTGACTGTCGAGCGTACGGTCGGAAACATGGATAGTCGGGCCGTAGACCGCGTCGGTGAGCTGCGCCTTGGTCGCGACATGATCGGGCCGGGCCATGAGATGCGCGAGAAGTTCCATCTCTCTCGCGGTAAGCGCGATGGCCTGCGCGCCGAAGTTGCACAGATGCCGCCCTGGATCGAGGCGCAATCCGCCGTGGCTGAGCAGTTGAGCGGCGTCGGGGACCGGGCCCGACTCCGTGCGCTTCAGGATGGCACGGATGCGGGCCACCAGTTCACGCGGCGAAAACGGCTTTGTCACGTAGTCGTCGCCGCCAAGTTCGAAGCCGAGCACGCGGTCGATTTCCTCGTCACGTGCCGTCAGGAAGAGCACGGGCGTCTGGTGCTCGGCCCTCAAACGGCGGCACAGTTCCAGACCGTCCATTTCGGGCAGGCCTATATCCAGCACGATCAAGTCGGCCTTGCCGTTTCGGGCCTTGGCCAGCCCCTCGGCACCGTCACCCGCTTCGGTGACCGCATGACCGGCTTTCTTCAGCGCGATCCGCAGCACATCGCGGATTTGCGGGTCGTCGTCGACAATCAGGATATGGCTCATTGAGGCGTCCGCAGGCGTACCGTTTCCGGCATGAAGCTAGGCGATTGATCGGGCGCGGAAAAGCCCTGTCGTGCCCCCGGTCCGTCCGAAGCCGCGCCGGACAGGGCAAGACCTGACAGGATGGCAAGGCCGAGCGCGCATAAAAGCGCGTTGCGCCGGCTTTGTCTGCGGCGACGGGGCAGGGGGTCGATCAGTAGGGCGCGAGACATATTTCTCTCCTTTTGCCTGTCCGGTTCACTCGGACAGGCTATCGGGGGAACGTGCAGCGCGTGACCGTCCAGTCGTGCAGAAAACGTGCAGGGCCCATGGCAGGCTTCAGCTTGCCATCGTTCCACGCGCGTGCGACGATTCACCCGTGAGTTTCCTGCTTTCACGGTATCCATGACGACCCGGACCGACACCGCGCCCCTGCACTTGCCGATCGCGGCGGAGCCACGCAACGAGGGCATGCCGCTTGACCTCGATCGCGTTGCCGGCGTGCGGGCCAACACCTCTGCCATCGAGCGTCGGGCATCTACGCTTTCGGGTCGGCGCTCGGTGAAGAACGACTATCAGGCGGCGTGGCTTTGCCGTGCGATCAGCTGCATTGATCTGACCACGCTGGCGGGCGACGACACGATTGGACGGGTCTCGCGCCTGTGTGCCAAAGCCCGGCAGCCGGTCCGGGAGGATCTGTTGCACGCGCTGGGCATGTCAGGGCTGACGGTCGGTGCGGTCTGTGTCTACCACGACATGATCGCGCCCGCGAAAGCGGCATTGGAGGGCAGCGGCATCCCGGTGGCGGCGGTCTCCACGGGCTTTCCGGCGGCTTTGTCGCCCTTCCACCTTCGGGTGGCAGAAATCGAGGCGAGTGTTGCCGAAGGCGCCGACGAAATCGACATCGTCATCTCGCGGCGGCACGTGCTGAACGGTGACTGGCAGGCACTCTACCAGGAAATGCGCAGCTTCAGAGCCGCGTGCGGGGCGGCCCATGTGAAGGCCATTCTGGCAACCGGAGAGCTGGGCAGCCTGCGCAACGTCGCGCGCGCGTCGCTGGTCTGCATGATGGCGGGAGCGGATTTCATCAAGACGTCTACCGGAAAGGAAAGCGTGAACGCGACGCTGCCGGTGACACTGGTGATGCTGCGCGCGATCCGGTCCTACCACGCGGCGACCGGATTTCGTGTCGGTTACAAGCCCGCGGGAGGAATTTCCAAGGCGAAGGACGCGCTGGTGTATCTCGCCATGATCAAGGAGGAACTGGGGGAACGGTGGCTGCGGCCAGACCTTTTCCGGTTCGGAGCTTCGTCCCTGTTGGGCGATATCGAGCGGCAGTTGGAGCATCACGTGACAGGCCGGTACTCGGCAGGGTGGCGGCATGGTCTTGGATGAACGATGGTACGATGAGCGTCAAAGAGATTTTCGATAGCATGGAATACGGCCCGGCGCCGGAAAGCGCCGCCGAGGCCTATGCATGGCTGGTGGATCAGGGGGATCGTTTCGGGCATTTCATCGGCGGTGATTTCACCGCGCCCGGAGAAGGGTTCGAAGCGCGCAACCCGGCCAATGGCGAGGTGCTGGCGACCCTGACGCGGGCAACTGCACAAGACGTGGACGACGCGGTGGCCGCGGCGCGCAAGGCGCAACGCAGGTGGGAAGGACTGGGTGGGCCGGGGCGAGCCAGGTACCTCTACGCGCTGGCACGGCTGGTGCAGAAGAACGCGCGGCTTTTCGCGGTGCTCGAGACCTTGGACAATGGCAAGCCGATCCGCGAAAGCCGGGACATCGACATCCCTCTCGTGCACCGGCATTTCTATCATCACGCCGGTTTGGCGCAGTTGATGGATGCAGAGCGGCCCACAATGCGCGCGCATGGGGTTTGCGGGCAAGTTATCCCGTGGAATTTCCCCTTGCTGATGCTGGCCTGGAAGGTGGCGCCGGCGCTGGCGGCTGGCAATACCGTGGTTCTGAAACCGGCCGAGTGGACATCCCTGACGGCGCTGCTGTTCGCGGATATATGCAGGCAGGCGGGGCTGCCCGATGGGGTGGTCAACATCGTGACCGGGGATGGCGCGGTTGGCGAGATGGTGGTTGGTCATACCGACGTCGACAAGGTGGCGTTCACCGGGTCCACCGCCGTGGGCCGCCGCATCCGCGAGCTGACGGCCGGTCAGGGCAAGGCGCTGACGCTGGAGCTGGGCGGCAAGAGTCCTTACATCGTCTTTGACGATGCCGATCTCGACAGCGCCATCGAAGGGCTTGTCGATGCCATCTGGTTCAACGGCGGCCAGGTCTGTTGCGCGGGCTCTCGCCTGCTGGTGCAGGAGGGGATTGCGGAGGATTTCCATGCGCGGCTTCGGGAGCGTATGGGCAAGCTGCGGGTGGGCAACCCGCTCGACAAGTGCATCGACGTGGGCGCGATGGTCGACCCGGTGCAGGTCGCGCGCGTGCGGGAAATGCTGGATCGCAGCGGGGCGGGTGAACGTTTCTCGCCGGTGGTGGAAATGCCTGAGGAGGGCGCGTATTTTCCGCCGACACTGATCACCGGGCTGGCGCCGTCCGACGGCCTGATGCAGGACGAAATCTTTGGCCCGGTCCTGGTGTCGACCACGTTCAGAACACCCGATGAGGCCGTGACGCTTGCCAACAACACGCGCTTCGGTCTGGCGGCATCGGTCTGGTCCGAGAACCTGAGCCTCGCGCTGGGTGTGGCGCCCAGGCTGGAGGCCGGTGTCATTTGGGTGAACGGGGCCAACATGTTCGACGCCGCGGCGCCTTTCGGAGGTGTCCGGGAAAGCGGGTTCGGACGTGAAGGCGGCTGGGCGGGGCTGGACGCCTATCTCCGGCCTGCGGCCAAGCCGAAGACGCTCCGCCCGGAAGCGGGCTTTACGGGCAGCGGCGCGGTCGAGGGCATGGACCGGACCCCGAAGCTCTATATCGGGGGCAAGCAGGCGCGGCCCGACGGGGGATACTCCCGCGTCGTCTACGGCAAATCCGGCACGCCGCTGGGGCAGGTGCCGGTCGCAAACCGCAAGGATGTCCGCAACGCGGTGGAGGCGGCACGCGCAGCGGCGGGATGGGCGCGGACCAATGGTCATGGTCGGGCGCAGATCCTTTATTACATGGCCGAGAACCTGTCAGCACGTTCGGACGACTTTGCCAGGCTGCTGAATGCCATGACCGGCCGTCGCGGCGGCGCGGCGGAGGTCGAGGCAAGCGTCGACAGGTTGTTCACCTGGGCCGCTTGGGCCGACAAGTTCGCCGGCGAGGCCGTGAACGTGCCGATACGGGGCATGGCGTTGGCCCTGAGAGAGCCTGTCGGCGTGATAGGGGCGTTTTGCCCGGACGAGGCGCCGCTTCTGGGGGTCGTCTCGGTGCTGGGCGCTGCGATGGCCATGGGAAATCGTGCCGTACTCGTGGCCTCCGAGCCGTTCCCGATGGCCGCGATGGAATTGGTGCAGGTGCTGGAAACCTCGGATGTGCCGGCGGGCGTGGCAAATGTTCTGGTCGGGCCGGTTGCGGATCTTGCGCCGCACATGGCCGGACATGCGGATATCGAGGCGGTATGGAGCTTTGCCTCGGCCGATCTGTCCGAGGTCATCGAGCGCGAAAGCGCGGCAAATCTCAAGCGAACATGGGTGACGAACGGCCTCGCTCGGGATTGGTACGATCCGACCGATTGCCGCGCCTTCCTGGAGGCGGCGACCGACGTGAAAACGGTGTGGGTGCCCTACGGCGAGTGACCAAGATACCTTGCGGTGGTTGCCCAGGTCAGAATCCTGAGGCGCGAGCCGGGCACGCTATGCTTTGGGGCCGACGGGTGTTTCGCGCAGATGGTCCCGCTTGATCCAGACGCGCGCGCCGGTCGGGCCAACCTCCGCGCTGCTCGATGCGCCCTTTGGCAGCCGTAGCCAGCTGAGGCGCTCGAATGTCTCGTCGCCCTCGACAAAACCGCCGTCGAGCACCAGCAGCTCCAAACCATTGGGCGCGTCGAGCGACACGGTCGCGTCAGGCGCCCAGCGTTCAATGGCGACGTCCTCGCGCCCGTCAGAGAATAGCGGCGCGATCTCGACAGCGTCACGATCGGGCAGAAAGCGCATCTTGTTCGTGTCGACGCGCACGTGCGTCCGGTCGGCAAGGTCGAACTGCCACAGCTTCACGAGAATGGTGCAGCCCGGCTCGGATCCCGGAGTGTGCGATGAGTCCGGCGGGTTCCGGATATAGCTGCCTTCGGGAAAATCGCCGTGTTCGTCAGAGAAAACGCCCTCCAGAACCAGAAACTCCTCGCCGCCGGTATGGATATGGGGCGAGAACGCGCTGCCCGGGGCATAGCGGACAATCGAGGTGGCGCGGGCCACTTCGTCGCCGATGCGGTCGAGAATACGGCGATCGACGCCGGGCATGGGGGACGCCACCCAGTCTTCGCTTGCGGCGTGCACCACGGCGCGCTGGGTGAAATCGCTGTTCCGGTCCATGCGGCGTTACCTCTGTTGTGTCGGTCTCAATATGGGACGCCGGTGCGAAATGTCACCGCCAGAGCCCAGCGTAAGAAGCAAAGACGCCTTGCAGCTTGAAGAGCAGTCGGTTGGCCGGACCGGGATGGGGAATATCGCCCGCGGCGAGGCGATCCAGGACAACCTCGACAGGGCAGGGTTGCCCGGTGACAGGGTCGAAATAGCGCGGGTAGTCGATGAGCGCCGCATGCACAAAGCCGTTCAGCGTGGGCCGCGCGGCGCGGCGGGCGGGGACCTGCCCAAGATCCTTGGTCAGGCCCCAACCGGCGTAAAAGGGTGCGCCGGTGGTCGTGACGGGCACGTGTCGCAACAGGGCCTCGAACCCCAGAAGCGACGTCATCGTGAAAACCCGTTGGACCTGCGTCAGCAGCCCCGCGGGGTCGGTGTGCGGCAGGACGACCGCACCCAGCCTTTCCAGTTCGGCTTGCGGAACTGTTCCGTCGCGAAGACCGCTCTCGACGTCGGGATGCGGCTTGTAGAGCAGGATCGCGTCGGGATAGGCGGCATGCGCGGCCTCCAGCAGGGCGAGGTTGCTGGTGACCTGGTGAGCGCCGGTGCGGATCGATGCATCGTCCTCGACCTGGCCTGGAACGAGCACGCGTTGTCCCTTGGGCAGGTCCGGAACGGACAGCCCGAGATTGTATTTGCTCAGCCCCAGGGCAACGAGGTGATTGATCAGCCGTTCTGCGCGCAGGTCCTGATCGGGGCGCAAGGTGCTGCGCCGGGCGATCCAGCGCTCAAGCCGGCTTTCGCTCTTGGGATCGTAGTAGATCCCGAGATCGTCGCAGACGAGCGACAGCGGAGGCACAAGTTCCGCACCGAGGCCGCGCGAGCGCAGGAAGCCGTCCTCGACCCGAACGACTGGCGCATCGGCAGGTGCCTTGCCGGCCCAGCACATATGCGTGCGCCCGGTTGCGGCGGCGACCTCGGCGGCGCGGGCGGGATCATCCTTGAAGATCATGCGTTTTTCCGCGCCGAAGATCTGCTGGAGCGGCTTGCGTTTCCACAGGCGCATCCCCGAGGCGACCCAGCCGGCGTGGTCCTGCCGCCACGCCTTGGTGCGGGCCTCGAGAATGGAAATCGCGTCTTCCAGCTCGCAAAGGCGATCGCGATGCGGATCGTACCACGCGGGATAGAGCAGCATTGCCGCGGCAAAGAGCTGAGCGCGGGAAAGATTGCGCCTACGCCGGGGCAGGGCATGTGGATGCCGGTCCTCGGTCAGGCCCCAACCGGCATAGAATGGCTGGCCGAAAACGTGGGGTTTGTGTCCGGCAAAGATCGCCTCGAACCCAAGTTGCGAGGTCACCGCGTAGACCGCTACTGCGCCTTCCATCAAGGCCCACGGGCTGACCGCGCTGGAAAAGAGCGTCACGCGGTCGCTGGTATCGCCCGGTCCGAAATAGCCTTCGCGATGACCCTGAGCCGTCTCGGGATGGGTCTTGATCAGCACCGGGCAGCCGGGATTGTCCGCCTGTGCATGATAGAGCATTTCGCGAAACGTGTTGGCGTCGGCGCCGCCATGGGTCACCGACGCGTCGCCACGGGTCTGGTCGAGCACCAGCACATAGCCCGGATCGGGACAGGGCGCCGCAGGATCGAAGGCGGTGTACTTGCTCAGGTGCGCCTCGGTCATGCGGGCGATGCAGCCACGGGCACGGTCCATCAGGGCGGTGTCGTCAAGCGGATGCGTGGCGAGAAGTGTTTCCAGATCCGAGGGCGCGCTGCTGTCGAAATGCACGCCCGTGCGGTCGATCAGAAGGCCCAGCGGCGGCTCGCCCGCGCGGCCGGGATGCAGGGATCGCAGAAAGGCATCCTCGACGCGGACCAGCCCGGCGCCCGTCCGGGCCGCCATGGCCTCGCCCCGCGCGGCGTAGGGGGACCGGCCCCAGACCGCGATAAGGTCTTCGGGGCCCGGCTTGCCCAGGTTCAGGGGAAGGCCGGCGAGGTCGAGGATACGTCGAATACGTTTCTGACGCAGAAAGCCGGCGTTGAAATAGAAAACCCGCCGGGCGTCGTCGCTCCCGGCGGGTTCCGAAGGGGTTTGTTCGATCATCAGTTTCCGCTGAGGGTATCACTTGCGGTCGAGATGGATCCGACCGCGCCAAGCGTGCCGGTGAGCGCGCCGATGACCTTGCTCCACTGGGTGAAGGGTGCTTCGGTCACGTAGAGCGTGTCGTCGTCGCGGATGGCGAAGTCGCGCGCCATGAACATGCCGTTGGGCTGGGTGAGGTCCAGTACGTAGACCAGCCGTTGTGCGCCGATAAGGTCGTTGCGTCCGAGCACCTGGTTGGCGATTTCCGCCGGTTCGTTGCGCAGAACGAAAACGCCGGTGGGGTCGGCCGCGTTGGCCTGAAGGCCGCCGACCTGGGCGATGGCCTCGATCGCCGAGATGGTGGGCGACGGGAAAGGCACGCGGGCCTGGCCGCCGGTGGCGCCGAGCGCGGTGAAGGCGCGGGTGTCTTCCTCGACCAGCACGCGGTCGCCGCCGCGCAGGGCGATGTCGAACCCGGGGTGGCGGAAGAGATCCTGGAACCAGACCTTGGACCGCATGTTGCCGCGGATCACCGTCACCTGCGCGATCTCGGGTTCGATGGTGACGCCGCCTGCGGCGGCAAGCATGGTCGACAGCGTGCGGGTCGGACGTTCGATCGGATAGACGCCCTGGGCGCCAACGGCGCCAACCAGGGACACGGTCGCGCCGTCGCCAGCAAGGCGCCGCACCTCGACCTGCGGGTCGGGGGTCTGCTCGTCGAGCTTGGATGTGATGATGCGCCGGATTGCCTCGGGCGTGTTGCCGGCGGCGCGGATGCGGCCCGCGTAGGGCACGAAGATAAAGCCGGCACCGTCGACCTGAACCTCTTCCAGCAGGGTCTGGTTCGCGCCTTCTCCGGCCAGAAGACCATCGTCGACGTTTTCCCAGATCGTCAGGCCAAGCGTGTCGCCGGGACGGATCGTGTCGGAGCCGACAAGGCCCGCGTTCTTGAAGGCCTCGGTGAAGCCGAGCGCCGGTTGCACGGCGGTTGCCCGGGTGACGCGATCGTTCACCGACACCACGAAGGCGTCGCCGGAGCGTTGTACCGAACCGGAGTAGATCTGACGCTTGCTGGGCCCGGAGCGGGGAAGAAAGGTACACGACGCGACCATGCTCACAACAAGCAATATCGCGACGGACTTCGCCCATCGTTTGGATTGGATTTTCACTGCCCGGTCTCCTCGACCTGTTTTTTTGCCTCGGTTTTTTCAGGGACCCTAGCGTGAAGCGGTCAGAAAATCCAGTGCCTTACAGACAGACCTTCAGGTGACGGCCTGCAACTGTTGCCTTGGTGCCGCGGTGCCCGTCACCAAGGCATCGTAGGGATCGTCCGGGCTGAGCATCATGTCCACGGCCTGCCGCAGAAGCTGGCGGCGGCCGTTGGCAGAGTAAAAGCCACCTGCGACCTGGCTGGTTTCAAGCAGGTAACGGCGATAGTCGCCATAAGCCTTTCGGTCCGGGCGTTCAGCCCCGGCGAAGAAATCGCGCAAGGGCTTGGTCGAGACGAATTCGGGCTTGGCATAGACCGCTTCGCCGAAGGTCTTGAGCGG
The DNA here is from genome assembly GCF_009363655.1 of Roseovarius sp. THAF27. NCBI lineage: Bacteria > Pseudomonadati > Pseudomonadota > Alphaproteobacteria > Rhodobacterales > Roseobacteraceae > Roseovarius > Roseovarius sp. THAF27. The sequence goes on along the minus strand of NZ_CP045393.1, from coordinate 2,858,293 downwards.
AATTCCGCGCCAGAGCACCTGTTGCGCGGCGGTGGAATTGACGGTGACGGCGCTGCGGGCCTCGTTTAGCAGGCGCGCCAGTTTGCCGCCGCGCACGTAATGCACCCGGTCGAATATGCCGTGCTCGCGCGCCAGACGGCGCAGGGTGGCGCGAATGGGCGTGCGGCCATCCTCGAGCGGATGGGCCTTGACCACGAGATGGTGGTGTTTGGGCGCGCCCATGGCAAAATTCTCGGTCACCGTTTCGAGGAATTCGGTCATCGTGTCGAAGGGCGAGTGTTTCTGGAACGAGGAGTCATGTTCCAGTTGCAGCAAGGCCAGGTGATAGGGAAAACCGCCGTGGCGGATGCGCCATGTGGCAAGGCGGCGGTCGATGGCCTGAAAGGGCATCAGGACCAAACGCTTGAGGTACAAGTCAAATTCCTGGCGCACGGTCAGGGCGCGGTGGGGGCGAAAGTTGCGGTACTTGCGATTGAACAGCAGCACGCAGCCGTGATAGGCGGCCCCGTAGAAGATGTGCTGGCGCATGTCGCCCCACGACGCGGGGGGCAGGGCGGTGTCCATGTCGGAGTTCTCCAGCGCCTTGCGCATGTCGTCCACGCCCATCTCCATCAGGCGCGAATGGCCGTTGGAGCCGCCACGCTCATAGGTGACCCAATAGGGGCGCAGATAGCCTTCTTCGAAGACATGGATGGTCAGGCCCGCCTGCCGGGCCTCCTCGACCGCCTGGGCATGGATCATGCGGGTATCGCCGTAAAGCACGAGGTCGGTGACGTCCCTGTCGCGGACCAGCGCCCGGAAGAAGCCGCGCCATTCGTCGGCAGTGCCGGAAAAGGGAATGTAGCTGTGGCGGTCGCGCCAGAAGGCCGCGTCGCCGGCGTTGAAGCCCACGCGCCAGACCTCGGCCCCGGCGCGGCGCAGCATCTGCCCGAGTTTGGAAAAGAAAGGGCCGTGGGGACCTTGCAAAAACAAGAAGACCCGGTTGTCGCCGGTTGCTGAACTCATACCCTTCTGCCTCTGTCACGCATGACTGCGTTTAATATTTTCGACCTTAGTATACTAGTATTTAGACGAAATTAAGGCCCGGGACGTTGGGCCGGTTCTTGCCTTGGGCGGGCAGTCCCGGTAACCCGGACCAGGACCACAGGGAGACTGCCATGTTCACCGGGATCATCACGGATATGGGCGAGATACGCGGGCTGGAAAAGCGCGGCGATCTGCGGGCGCGGATCGGCACCGGCTATGACATGTCGGGCGTCGACATGGGGGCCTCGATCGCGTGCGACGGCGTGTGCCTGACGGTGGTGGACAAGGGGCCGGACTGGTTCGACGTGGACGTGTCCGCCGAGACGCTGTCGAAGACCAACCTCGACACGTGGAGCGAGGGCAGAAAAGTCAATCTGGAGAGGTCCTTACGCGTCGGAGATGAACTGGGCGGACATATCGTTTCGGGCCATGTGGATGGGCTGGCCGAGGTCGTTGGCGTCGACGACGAAGGCGACAGCACGCGGGTGAAACTGCGGGCGCCCGAGGCGCTGGCCAGGTTCATCGCGCCCAAGGGATCGGTGGCGCTGAACGGCACCTCGCTGACGGTGAACGAGGTCGAGGGCGCGGTCTTTGGCATCAACTTCATCCCGCATACCAAGCAGGTTACCACATGGGGCCGGGTGGCGGTGGGCGATCGGGTGAACCTCGAGATCGACACGCTGGCGCGTTATGTGGCGCGGCTCGCCGAGGCGGGCTGACGCGCAAAAGGTTAACGGCCTGGGTATTGCAATTCCGGCGTCGGTATTGTGTCGGTGTTTTTAGCGGTATCGCGTCAGTGCCGTGGTCGCGGGCTGCGGATGAACGCACCGTTCGGGCGTGCCGGCTTTTCTAAACAACTCTGCCCGGGCGCGCGCCGATGCGCAGGACGTGGCTTGCGATCATGCCTTCCACTTGGGTGTCGCGGTTGCGGCCTGAGAAAATTCTGCGAATTTTCTGGCGCGGATGGCCAAGCGGAGTGCCCCTGAAAATTCGCAGAATTTTCTGGCGGTCAGTCGTTGTCGCTGAGGCCCGCACCGGCGCCGGTCAGGCGGCTGGCCTCGGTTTCGGGGGGCGTAAGTGCGCTGGGCGAACGCGTCGAGGATGGTGACCGCCTGCGGCATCGGGGCGGCGCGGTAGAGCCGGGTGAGGACGGTGCCGTGACGGGTGTTCGTCGTGGAAAGATATACCGTTGGAGTTGCGGCACAATCGAGGTCGGCGCCCGGGTCATCGAGACGGGTTTTGCCGTCCGCCCGCGTGATCGTGCAGCCTTGCCAGCCCAGGGAGAGAGGCGCGCCGGTGCGGTCGGCGGCCCAGACCATGTAGGGGACCAAAAGGAGCGGCCAGGCGACGGGGCCCATGGTCACGGTGCGGCCCGCGGCCCAGTCGGCGGCGAGGTCGCAGAGCGTGGCGCCGGTGACGATGGGGCAGAGCAGGCCGCCCGAGGCGCTCCACGTCTCGCCCAGGGCCTGCGGGCCGAGCGTGGCGGCGGGGGCGCCGTCGTTTCGGGTCAGCACATCGGCCAGGGCCAGCGCGCCGGGCCAGCCTGCCGCGCTGTCCAGCGGGCGGCGCGGCCGGTTTCCTCGGCCAGGCCCCAGGGGTAGCCCGCGCCGCGGGTGGGCTTGCGGGCCAGCGCCTCGATCTCATTCAGCGACCACGTCAATATGCGCCCCCTGGCAGCAGTGGCAGGGTCCAGTCGTCGCCCATTTCCGCCAGTTCGTGGGGAAAAGGGGCATGATGGAACATGTTGATCCTGAGCCAGCGGTCCGAGCGGGGATCGAAATGGCAGGCGCCGAAGAAGCTGAGCTTGAGCCGCAGCATGTCCACGGGCAGCATGTCGGCGCTGAGCGTGTTGTCGCGGATCTCGGCATAGGGCAGGCGGGCGGCGATCTGGGCGCGGCGGGCGATGTGGCGATGCTTGGGGGTGGTTCACCAGGAACGGCGCCATGCCGAGGCCGGTGGAATTGCCGATGCCGAAGCGGCGGCGCACGGCCGGATCGAGCGGCACGGCCGTGCCGGGGTTGCGGGCGCGGGCCATACGCTCGACCAGGTCCATGACGAAGCAGCGGGCGAGGTACACGGACAGCATCTCGACCTGGAAGGGGCTGGCGCATTCGGGGCGGTGGCGGGTCTGTTCGCGGTCCGCCGCGCCGAACTTGCCCAAGCCGTAGACCGCGGTGGTACGCATGAGGTAGCCGACGGCGCGGACTTGTTCTTCGTCCGGTTGGTGGCCTGCGCTGAGGGCGTCGACCACGTGATCCCAGAGGCGTACCGAGCGGTTGGCGCGGGAGAGCGACAGCTCGCGGTCTGAGATGCGGCCGGATTCTTTCAACGGCACGTTGTCGCGCAGACGGGCGATGTCGGCGTCGGTCGGGGTGCCGTCGAAGAGGGTAAATGTGGCGTCCCATGCGGTGGCGATGACGCGGTCCGAGCGTTGGTCGGCCGGCAGGTCATGGGCGAAGGCGACGAGGGAATAGGCGTGCTCGGGGCCCTGGGCGGTGTAGACGGCGTGGCCGACGCCGCCCGCGTCGATTTCGAACGTGGTCTGGGTGATGGTCCAGTCGTCTCGCACGAGGCGGCGCAGAAGCTGGCGCATGAAGGAAAGCCGGGTCTGGTGCGCGGCGCCGAGACGGGCCAGCGTCATGACCGTGTTGGGGTCACGGGGTGGGCCCTTTGCTGTGCCACTTGTTCCATGCCGGTTCCTTTCTTGCCGATGATAGGGGCATCGGGGCGATCCGTCCAAGGACCGCCCCGAGGGTGGTGTCAGTTCGCCTCGCGGCCCTTGGTGAGCGTGATGCGCAGCGCGTCCCAGAGCGAGGGCAGCAGCACCAGCGACACCGGCACGGCGGTGACGACGATGAAGCTTTGGAGTTTCGAGATGCCGCCCGAGCCGGAGTAGATCAGGATCTGGGCCATCACGCCCATGGCGATGCCCCAGAAGATGCGTACCGGCAGCGAGGGGATATCCTCGTTCGACATGGCGACCGAGATCACGTAGGTCATCGAGTCGCCCGTGGTGGCCACGAAGACGGTCGTCAGGATCAGGAAAAGGACCGAGACGATGAAGCCCGCGGGCAGCGACTGGGTGATCGCCAGAAGGGCGGCGGGCAGGTTGAAGCCTTCGAACGCGCTGGAGATGGCGCCCTGGTTGTTGAGCTCGGCGCTGATGCCGGTGCCGCCGACGATGGTGAACCAGAAGCAGGTCACGATGGGGGCGACGATCGACAGCATGATGACGATCGAGCGGATCGATCGGTCGCGGCTGATGCGGGCGATGAACATGGCCATGAGCGGGCCGTAGCCCAGGAACCAGCCCCAGAAGAACACGGTCCACCAGCCGAGCCAGCCCGGCTCGCCGAAGATGGCGGCGTCACCGCGGTAGAGCGCCATGCCGAAGAAATCGGTGATGTAGGTGGTCATGCCGCTGAAAAAGCTTTGGAGTGGGACATGTCCACCACGAGGCCCACGCGGTTCATCTCACGAATGACCTCGCGGCCCATGCGGGTGAGGCCCGGATCCTCGGCCTCGTAACAGCCCGTGGCGAGTAGGCTCTGGTTGTTGTAGGTCGGCTGCATGAAGCGCGCACCGAGGTCGTGCCAGACCTCGACCAGGCCGATATCGTCCTCGATGGGCGAGGGGTTCTGGAAACCGAAGAAGATGGCGGTGCGGCCGGTCTCGTGCGCGGTGCGCACATCGCCCGCCCACCGCCCCTTGATGATCAGGTCGGGATATTGTTCGAACCAGCGGTTCCAGCGTTCGACGTTGAGGACGGTTTCGCGGAAGGTCTCGTGGTAGGCGATGGTGACGTGCACGGCATCGAGGCCGTCCTGCCGCATCTGGCGGAAGATTTTCTCGGACCAGTTGGCGTATTGCAGTCCATCGATGCGGTAGGTCATGGCGTTGACCCGTCTGAAAAGGTTCGAACGATGGTGCCCGCCATCGCCGGGCCGCGCCCGCCCCTCCCCACGGGCGGGCGCATCGGTGCCGTTGCGCGCCGAAGCGGTGTTCGGCGGCGTGGCGTCGGCACGTGTCGAAGTTCCGTTGCTGCGCCCACCCAGGGGCGTGCACGGCCCGGCGATGCCTCATGTAGGATCATTCCGGCGAACCCGCCGAGATATAGGCGGTTTTCACGATGGTGTAGAATTCGCGGGCGTGGATGCCTTGTTCGCGCGGGCCGTAAGAGCTGTCGCCGCGGCCGCCGAAGGGGACGTGATAGTCGGTGCCAGCGGTGGGCAGGTTGACGGTGACGACGCCGGTGCGGGCGCTGCGGCAGAAATGGCTGGCGCGGGCGAGGCTGCGCGTGACGATCCCGGAGGTGATGCCGAAATTGGTGTCGTTTACCACGTGGAGCGCCTCCTCATAGCTGCCGACCTTGATGACCGAGGTGAGCGGGGCGAACATTTCCTCGCGGTTGATGGCCATGTCGTTTATGGTGTCGAGGAACACGCCGGGGGACATGTAATGGCCGTCATGGTCGAGCACGAGGCGGGTGCCACCGCAGGCGAGTTCGGCGCCCTCGGCCTGGCCTTTTTCGACATAGGCAGTGTTCTCGTTGAGTTGGCTCTCGGACACGACGGGGCCCATTTGCGTGCCCTCGGCCAGGGCATGGCCGACCTTCATCGCCTTGGCCCCGGCGACGAGCTTGTCGACGAAGGCGTCGTGGATGCCGGCATAAACGACGAGGCGCGAGGAGGCGGTGCATTTCTGTCCGGTGCCGCCGAAGGCACCGCCGAGCGCCAGCGTGACGGCGAGGTCGAGATCGGCGTCGTCCATTACGGCAAGCGCGTTCTTGGATCCCATTTCCATTTGCAGGCGGGTGAAGTTCTGCACGGCGGAGGCGGCGATGTGGCGGCCCACCGGGACCGAGCCGGTAAATGAGATGGCGTCGATGTCGGGGCTGTCGACAAGGCGATGGCCAACCTCGCCGCCGGGGCCCATGACAAGCTGGAAGAGGCCCGCGGGAATGTCCTGTTTGGCGATGATCTCGGTGAGCGCCACGGCGGAGGCGGGCGTGAGGTTGGCCGGTTTCCAGATGACGGCGTTGCCATAGGCGAGCGTCGGGGCGATTTTCCACGACGCGGTGGCGGTGGGAAAGTTCCAGGGGGAGATGACGGCGACGGTTCCGACGGGGTCGCGACGCATGTCGACCTCGACGCCGGGACGGACAGAGTCGGCGTTTTCGCCTAGTTGGCGAAGGAGTTCGTGGGCATGGTAGGTGAAAGACTGCCCGGCGCGGTAGACCTCGCCCTTGCCCTCGGCGAAGGGTTTGCCCTCTTCGCGGGAAAGCAGCGTGCCCAGCTCCTCGGCGCGGGCCATGAGCTCGGTGCCGATCGCCATGAGCACGGCCTAGCGGCGTTCCAGCCCGTAGGTGGCCCATTCGGCCTGCGCGGTGCGGGCGGCGGCGATGGCCTCGTCCAGTTGCGCGGCGCTGGCCTGGGTGAATTGGCCCACGAGATCGGTGAGGTCCGACGGGTTGCGGTTCTCGATGGAGGACGGCCCTTCGGCCCATTGGCCCGCGATGTAGTTCAGCTTGAGGTCGGTCATTGCGCATCCCTGGAAAGTGATTGGCGGAGTCTTGCCAATGCAGCGTTTCTAGGCAGACGCAAAGTTCTGTAGGAAATTTCAGTAAATCTGCAATTTTGGGTTAGTGGGTCAAGGGGATCTCCTGCGCCCGGAGGGTGCGGGCGAGGGCGGCGGGGGTCATCCCTGACTCTGTCGGCGTGAACATCCAAACCTCGCGCCGGATCGAGGCATCGACGAGCGGCAGGAAGGTGATGTCGGCGCCCGCGTCCTGCATGGTGAGTTCGGGCAGGAGCGTGACGCCCATGCCGGCGCGCACGAGGCTGAGCAGGGCGTCGGTGCCAGAGACGTTGAGCGTGGCACGGTCGAGGATGGGGCGGAAATCGGGATCGCTGATATAGTGGCATAGGCCGTTGGCGATGAAGGGAATATCCACGAGGTCGGCCCAGGTGAGGGCCTCCCAGTCGGCGGCGAGGGGATGATCCGAGGGGCAGACCACGCCGAAGCGGTCGGAAAAGAGCAATGCGCGCTCGAACCCGGCTTGGGGGCCGAGGGACGCGAGCGCGATATCGGCGCGGCCCGCGGCGAGGTCATGGGCGATGGTGGCGCTGTCGGTGTCGCGCATGTTGATGCGCACCTTGGGGTGGCCTTTGGCGAAACGGTGCAGGATGGCGGGCATCAGAATCTGCGCCACCGAGGGCGTGACCGCGAGGCGGACATGGCCGGCCTCGGCGCGGGACAGCCCCTCGATGGCGGCGATTGTGCTGTCGAAATGGGCCAGCTCGCGGCCCGCCTCGACGCGGATGAGCTCGCTGGGCGGGTGAGGCGGGACTTGCGCCCGGCCTCGAAGAGGGGCGCGCCGATGTGATCCTCGAACTGGCGGAGCATCATGGAAACGGCGGAGGGCGTGCGACCCAGGGCCTCGGCGGCGTCGGCGAGGTTGCCGCGCTCGGCCACGGTGAGAAAGCAGCGGAGCATGCCGATCTTGATGGCCATCGGCTTCAGCTTTCGTTGAATGGGCGGGCGGCATTGCGGCTTTGCTCAAGAAAGCGCAGGACGGGCGTGCTGTCCAGCTTGACGGCGCGGGCGGCTGCGGCTTCCATGCGCGAAATATGACGAGGAGGCAGGCATGGCACCGGATATCGTGATTCTGAACGGAAAGGTCCTGACTATGGACCCCGACCGGCCAAGGGCGGAGGCTGTGGCGGTGGCGTCGGGGCGGATCGTGGCGGTGGGCACGAGCGCCGAGATCGGGGCCATGGCGGGGCCGGACACGAAGCAGGTCGATGCCGGCGGCGCGACGGTGCTGCCGGGGTTCATCGACAGCCACGTGCATCTGTTCGCCGGGTCGGTGGAGATGGGATACCTGGACCTGTACGGCGTCCAGGGCGAGGAGGCGGTGGCCGCGGCGGTGCGGGCCTATGCCGACGACTGCCCCGACGACCGGGTCGTCTTTGCGGTGCAGGCGGCCTACGAGCTGATGGGGCCGGGGCGCGAGACCACGCGGCAGGACCTAGACCGGGTGCTGCCGGACCGGCCGCTGGCGCTTTATGCCGGCGATCATCACACGATCTGGGCCAATACCGCCGCGCTGGAGCTTGCCGGGATCCTGCATGGCGGGCCGGTCGAGGCGGGGGCAGAGATCGTCATGGCCGAGGATGGCACCGCGACGGGCAAGCTGCTGGAGCCGTCGGCCTATGCCCCCGTCCTGAGCCTGACGCGCAATGGCGGGCGCGACATGGCGGGGCTGGTGACCGGGGCCGATCCGGTGCCCACGCCGGGCCCGGAAGAGCGGGCCAAGGACAAGGCGGCGCTGGTCGCCGGGCTGAAGCATTGCGCCAGCCACGGGATCACCGGGCTGCACAACATGGACGGCAATTTCTACCAGATGGAATTGCTGGCCGAGCTGGAGGCCGAGGGCGAGCTGATCTGCCGCGTGGAAGTGCCGTTTCACATGAAAAGCCACGATCCGATCGACCGGCTGGAGGAGGCCGAGGAGATGCGGGCACGCTATGCCAGCGACCACCTGTGGTGCAACCGGGTGAAGATGTTCATGGACGGGGTGATGGAAAGCCGCACGGGGTTGATGCTGGAGAATTATCCGGACGTCGACAGCAACGGCGACGCGGTGTTCACGCCGGAGCAATTCAATGCGGCCTGCGTGGCGTCGGATGCGCGGGGGTTCCAGATTTCCACCCATGCGATCGGGGACCTGGCGGTGCGGCGGACGCTGGATGGCTATGCGGCGGCGCGGGAGGCCAATGGCGTGCGGGACGCGCGGCACCGGATGGAGCATATCGAGATCATTCATCCCGATGACCTGCCGCGGCTGGGAGAGCTGGACGTGGTCGCCTCGGTCCAGCCGGGGCACGCGGCCTTCGGGCATTTCTTTCCGCCGCATGGCATCCGCGAGGTGCTGCGGCCGGACCAGTGGCCTTATGCCTATGCCTGGCGGGCGCAGCGGGAGCACGCGGCGCGGATGGTGTTTTCCACCGACTGGCCGGTGATGCCAGTGGACGTGATGCCCAACGTAAGGGCGGCGGTGGATCCGATGGACCTGGGCGAGGGGTGGCCGGACCAGTCGCAGGGTCTGCTGGAAACGCTGGAGAGCTACACGGCGGGCAATGCCTGGGTGGAGTTTGCCGAGGATCGCAAGGGGCGTCTGGCGGAAGGGTTCATGGCGGATATCGCGGTGATGTCGCATGACCTGGAGGCGATGGAGCCGTCCGAGTTGGGGTCGGCGCGGGCGGTGCTGACGCTCTGTGGCGGGCGGGTGACCTGGGAGGCGTGAGGCGGTGCGTTCGGCTTGCGTCGGGTTTTGAGTATTTTCGGCAAGAAAAAGCCGGGCGGTACGCTCTGACGTGGTGCGCGATGAACCCGGGACATGGCTTGCCCGTGAAACGCCGCGCGACACTTGATCGTGGCCCGCGTCTTCGTCCTTAGCTGGCAGCGAGGATGCGTTGCAGCAGCTCGGTCGGAAGTTTGACCGGGTTGGCGGCCATGGAGCTGGAGGATTGCGCCTCTGCCGCGATGGCGGCGTGGTCGGCGGGGGCGATGCCCATCTGCGCGAGGGTCGGCAGGCCGTGACGGCGCGACCAGGCGGCGATGTCGGGGGTGCCGAGCGCCTCGGACGCGCTGACGCGGATTTCGGCGATGCGGCGGGCGTGCAGGCTCTCGCGTGGCAAGGCCGCGAGGTTGGCGGCGAGCGTGGCGGGCAGGAGCGCGCCGCAGACTGCGCCATGGGGGGCCGTGGGGACGCGACCGCCGATGACTCCGGCCAGGCCGTGGACGGCACCGAGGCCGGCATTTGCGAGGGCCAGCCCGCCGGTGAGGCTGACGAAGGCCATGTCGTCGCGGGCGTCCGCGTTTTCGCCTTCCATGAGTTTGCGCAGGGCGCGCAAGCCGCGCGGTATGGCGGCGCGGCAGAGCGCGTCGGTGTGCGGGTTGGCGCGCGACGAGACGTAGGGTTCGATCACCTGGGTGATGGCGTCGAGGCCCGAGGCGAGGGTGACGGGTTTGGGCGTGCCGTCGGTCAGCGCGGGGTCGACGAGGGCGATGTCGGCGAGCATGGCCGGGTCGCGGAGCGAGACCTTGCGGGCATGGTCGGGCACGCCGATGACGGCGTTTTTCGTGGCCTCGGCGCCGGTGCCCGCCGTGGTGGGGATGGCCATGAAGGGGGCGGGCGGCGTGGTGAGCGGCTGGCCACGGCCCACGACTTCGAGGTGATCCAGAGGCGTGGTGGTGGCCTTGAGAAGCCCTGCGACGGCCTTGCCGAGGTCGAGGGCCGCGCCGCCGCCGATGGCGACCACATGGGTCGCGCCAGTGTGGCGGGCGGTGTCGAGCGCGGTTTCCAGCAGGGCGAGATCGGGTTCGCGGGGGCAGGCGAAGGCGGTGGTTTGCAGGCCGGGCGAGTCGAGCAACGCCTGCGCGCGGCGCGGAGTGGCACCGTGGACGACGAACGCGTGGGGGCCGAGGCTGGCGGCGAGGTCCGGGGCCTTGGCGAACTCGCCACGACCAAAGAGGATGCGGGCGGGGGCCGCCAGGCCGAAGGGTTCGATCATACGGACATCGTGGCTTCGACGGCGCGTTTCCAGGCGGCGTATTTGTCGTCTCGGACGGTGGCGTCCATCGCCGGCTCGAACCGTCGGTCGAGCGCCCAGCCGTCGGCGAAACCGGCCTGGTCGGGGTAGATCCCGGCCTGCATTCCGGCGAGCCACGCAGCCCCGAGCGCGGTGGTTTCCAGCACCTTGGGGCGGTCCACGGGGGCGCCGATGATGTCGGCGAGGAACTGCATCGCCCAGGCAGAGGCGGACATGCCGCCATCGACGCGCAGGACCTGTTTGGCTTCGTCCGAGGACCAATCGGCGGTCATCGCCTCCAGCAGGTCGCGGGTCTGGAAGCCGACGCTTTCCAGCGCGGCGCGGGCGAATTCGGCGGGGCCGGAATTGCGGGTGAGACCGTAGATCGCGCCGCGGCAGTCGGGCTGCCAGTAGGGCGCGCCGAGGCCGGTGAAGGCGGGGACGAGGATGACGTTCTGGTGAGGGTCGGCGCGGTCGGACAGCGTTTGGGTTTCGCCTGCCTCGCGGATGATCTTGAGCCCGTCGCGGAGCCATTGGACGACCGCGCCGGCGATGAAAATCGAGCCTTCGAGCGCGTAGGTGGGTTTGCCGTCGAATTGGTAGGCGATTGTGGTGAGCAGGCGGTTCTGCGAGCGGACGGGTTCGTCGCCGGTGTTGAGCAGGGCAAAGCAGCCGGTGCCATAGGTGGATTTCATCATGCCGGGGCTGAAACAGGCCTGGCCGACGGTGGCGGCTTGCTGGTCGCCCGCGACGCCGAGGATCGGGATCTCGCGCCCGAAAAGGTCGGTGCGGGTGGTGCCGAAATCGGCGGCACAGTCGCGGACCTCTGGCAGCATGGACATGGGCACGTTCAGCAGGTCGCAGATTGTCTGGCTCCACCGGCCCTTTCGGATGTCGTAAAGCAGCGTGCGGGCGGCGTTGGTCGCGTCGGTGGCGTGGGTCTTGCCGCCGGTCAGCTTCCAGATGAGGTAGCAATCGACGGTGCCGAAAAGGAGGTCGCCGGCCTCGGCCTTGGCCCGCGCGCCGTCGACATTGTCGAGGATCCAGGCGAGTTTCGTGCCGGAAAAATAAGGGTCGAGCAGGAGGCCGGTGCGGTCGGTGATCATGTCCTCATGGCCGGCGTCGCGCAGGGCGCGGCAGGTCTGGGCGGTGCGCCGGTCCTGCCAGACGATGGCGCGGTGGACGGGCTTGTCGGTGGTGCGGTCCCAGACGATGGTCGTCTCGCGCTGGTTGGTGATGCCGATGGCGGCGATGTCCGAGGGCGTCAGCCCCGCGCGTTCGATGGCGGCGCGGCAGGTGCCCGCCGTGGTGGCCCAGATATCGTCCACGTCATGTTCGACCCAGCCCGATTGCGGGAAATGCTGGGTGAATTCCTCTTGCGCGGTGGCGACGGGTGTCAGGGCCTTGTCGAAGAGGATCGCGCGGGAGGAGGTGGTGCCCTGGTCGATGGCGAGGATGTGGGTCATGTCGGGGGCCTTGCCTGAACTGCGTTGTGTGAGTGTCCAAGGGGAGAGGTCCCGGGTCAAGCCCGGGACGGGGATGGAAAGAGGGCGGGGAAACCCCCGCCCTACGATTTTTTCACGGTGTAGGCCGGGGATTTCCCCGGCCCGGGGCAGCCGTTACTGCCAGCTGGCGATCAGCTCGTCATAGGAGACGGTCTTGGGCTCTTCGTCCTCGTTTTCCAGCTTGGGATAAGGCGCGCCGTCCTGGTCGTACCAGTATTGCGGGTCGCGCTCCTCGTTCATGACCGGGCCGAGATCGCCTTGGACGCCAGCGCGTTCGAGACGTTCCAGCACGCGCTCCTGGTCCGCGCAGAGGGCATCGAGCGCCTCTTGCGGGGTCTTGGAGCCCGACATGGCGTCCCCGATATTCTGCCACCAGAGCTGGGCCAGTTTCGGGTAGTCCGGCACGTTGGTGCCGGTGGGCGACCATGCGGTGCGGGCGGGCGAGCGGTAGAACTCGATCAACCCGCCGAGTTTATCCGCGCGTTCGGTGAAGTGGTCGCTGTCGATGGTGGACTCGCGGATGAAGGTCAGGCCCACATCCGATTTCTTGACGTCCACGGTTTTCGACGTGACGAACTGGGCGTAGAGCCAGGCCGCCTTGGCGCGGTCGACGGGGGTCGACTGCATCAGCGTCCACGAGCCTGCGTCCTGGTAGCCGATCTTCTGGCCTTCTTTCCAGTAGACGCCGTGCGGCGAGGGGGCCATGCGCCACTTGGGCGTGCCGTCCTCGTTCATCACCGGCAGGCCGGGTTCGACCGTGGCCGCGGTAAAGGCGGTGTACCAGAACATCTGCTGGGCCACATTGCCTTGCGCGGGGATCGGGCCGGCCTCGGAGAAGGTCATGCCAGCCGCCGCCGGAGGCGAGTATTTCTGGAGCCACTCGATCGCCTTGGTCACGGCATAGACGGCCGCGGGCGCGTTGGTGGCGCCGCCACGATCGACGCAGGAGCCGACGGGCTGGGAATTCTCGTTCACCCGGATGCCCCATTCGTCGACCGGCAGCCCGTTGGGTTCGCCCACGTCGCCCATTCCGGCCATGGACATCCACGCGTCGGTGTAGCGCCAGCCCAGGGACGGGTCCTTCTTGCCGTAGTCCATGTTGCCGAAGACTTCGCCCTCGACACCGAGGTGGCTGAGGTCGCGGCCGGTGAAGAACTCGGCGATATCCTCGTAGGCCGACCAGTTGACCGGAACGCCAAGCTCGTAGCCGTATTCCTCCTGGAAGTCGGCCTTGTTCTTCTCGTCGTTGAACCAGTCGTAGCGGAACCAATAGAGGTTTGCGAATTGCTGGTCGGGCAGCTGGTAGAGCTTGCCGTCGGGGCCGGTGGTGAAGGACGTGCCGATGAAGTCGTCGATATCGAGGTTGGGGTTGGTGACGTCCGACCCTTCGCCCTCCATCCAGTCGGTCAGGTTGCGCACCTGCTGATAGCGCCAGTGAGTGCCGATGAGGTCGCTGTCGTTGACGTAGCCGTCATAGATATTCTCGCCCGACTGCATCTGGGTTTGCAGTTTCTCGACCACGTCGCCCTCGCCGATGAGGTCATGGGTGACCTGGATGCCGGTGATGGCACTGAACGCCGGGGCGAGGACCTGGCTTTCGTATTCGTGCGTTGCGATGGTTTCCGAGACGACCTTGATTTCCATGCCCTCGAAGGGCTGGGCCGCGTCGACGAACCATTGCATCTCGGCTTCCTGCTCTTCCTGGCTGAGCGTGGACATGCCTGCGATTTCGTTCTCGAGGAACTCCATCGCCTCTTCCATGCCGGCCCATGCGGCACTGCCCGTGAGGGCAATGGCCGCCGCCAGCGCGGTGGTTGATTTCAGGTTCAGGGTCATTTGGTTCCTCCCATTGGTCTTTCTGAACTTTTGTGTTTGTGACGGCCCGCACTGCGGAACGCCGGGGGTTGGCGCGCGTCTAGACCCAGCGGAACACCGCGGCGGCATAGATCGCGCAGACGATCAGCGCGTAGGGCTGGTTGGCGCCGACAAGGCCCAGCCACGCGAGATTGATGAAGGCGCTGCCCAGAAGCGTGATGAAGAGCCGGTCGCCGCGCGTGGTCTCGATGCGCAGGATGCCGGTGCGGGGCGTCTCGGGGAACTTGAGCGCGAGGATCGTGAAGGTTACGAGGAGCAGGGCGATGACGCCGAAGAAGGCGGCGGTGGGCCATGTCCATGCCATCCAGTCCATTATTCGGCTCCTTTCAGCGGTGCGAGCGTCATCGTCCGGCTTGACCGGACGATCTCGGGCCGTGGAGATCCTCGGGTAGGGCCCGAGGATGACGTTCCGCGGATCACTTGGCGATATCCTCTCACAGGTCGCGCCAGCCGGGGTTGGTGGCTGCAATGAGGTCGAGCTTCCATGCGCGGTTCCAGCTTTTCAGCGCCTTTTCGCGGCGGATCGCCTCGGTGGGCTCTGCATGATGCTCGAACCAGACCAGCTGTGTCAGGTTGTAGCGGTCCGTGAAGCCCGGGATGATGTGGCCGCGATGTTGCCACAGCCTGCGTCGCAGGTCGTTTGTCACACCGATATAGAGCGTGCCGTTCGGCTTGTTCGTCACGATATAGACGTACATGTCCTTGGGCATGGAGAGCCTCGGGTTTAGCGAGGCGCTCTTTTGGAGAGATCCTCGGGTCAGGCCCGAGGATGACGGGTTTATGGTTAACGAACCGTTGCACTAGACCCTCCCCAAGGCAAAGCCCTTGGCGATGTAGTTTCGGACGAAATAGATCACCAGCGCGCCGGGCACGATGGTCAGGATGCCGGCGGCGGCGAGCACGCCCCAGTCGATGCCGGCGGCCCCTTGGGTGCGGGTCATGATGGCGGCGATGGGCTTGGCGTCCACCGTGGTGAGCGTGCGGGAGAGCAGGAGTTCGACCCAGCTAAACATGAAGCAGAAGAACGCGGCGACGCCGATGCCCGACGCGATCAGCGGCATGAATATCTTCACGAAGAAGCGGGAGAAGGAATAGCCGTCGATATAGGCGGTCTCGTCGATTTCCTTGGGCACGCCGCGCATGAAGCCCTCGAGGATCCACACCGCCAGCGGCACGTTGAAGAGGCAATGCGCCAGCGCCACGGCGATGTGGGTGTCGAAGAGGCCGACGGAGCTGTAGAGCTGGAAGAAGGGCAGGGCAAAGACCGCCGGGGGTGCCATGCGGTTGGTGAGCAGCCAGAAGAACAGGTGCTTGTCGCCCAGGAACGTGTAGCGCGAAAAGGCGTAGGCGGCGGGCAGGGCCACGGCGAGCGAGATGACGGTGTTCATCACCACGTAGATCAGCGAGTTGATATAGCCCGAGTACCACGCGGGATCGGTCAGGATGGTGGCGTAGTTTTCCAGCGTCAGGTTGCGCGGCCAGAGCGTGAAGCTGTTGAGGATCTCGGTGTTGGTCTTGAGGCTCATGTTCAGGAGCCAGTAGATCGGCAGGAGCAGGAAGATCAGGTAGAGGCCCATCACGATGGCGCGGGTGTTGATGCCCGCGCGGGCGCGACGGTTCTTGCCGCTGGGGGCGAGCTTGCCGGGGAGTTGGTCTGTGGTGGCGTCGGTCATCGGCTTATGTCCCCCGCTTATCGAGATTGACCATCACGGTATAGAACACCCAAGAGATCAGCAGGATCACGAGGAAATACATCAGCGAGAAGGCGGCGGCAGGACCGAGGTCGAACTGACCCAGGGCCATCTTCACGAGGTCGATGCTGAGGAAGGTCGTGGTGCTGCCGGGGCCGCCGCCGGTGACGACGAACGGTTCGGTGTAGATCATGAAGCTGTCCATGAAGCGCAGGAGCACTGCGATCATCAGCACGCCGGCCATCTTGGGCAGCTCGATGTAGCGGAACACCTTCCAGCGCGAGGCCTGATCGATCTTGGCGGCTTGATAGTAGGCGTCGGGGATGGATTGCAGGCCGGCATAGGCCAGCAGCGCCACCAGCGAGGTCCAGTGCCAAACATCCATGACGATGACCGTGACCCAAGCGGCAAACGGGTCTTGCGTGTAGTTGTAGTCGATCCCCAGAGCGGCCAGCGTGTGGCCCAGCAGGCCGATATCGACGCGGCCGAAGATCTGCCAGATGGTGCCGACAACGTTCCACGGGATCAGCAGCGGAAGGGACATCAGGACGAGGCAGACCGAGACCCAGACGCCTTTCTTGGGCATGTTGAGGGCGACGAGGATGCCCAAGGACACCTCGATGGCGAGGATGATGCCGGAGAACATTAGCTGCCGCCCCAAAGCGTCCCACATGCGGTCATCTTCGAGCAGTTCGCGGAACCATTCGAGCCCGGCCCAGAAGAATTCGTTGTTCCCGAAGGTGTCCTGCACGGAATAGTTCACCACGGTCATCAGCGGGATGACGGCGGAGAAGGCCACGAGGATCAGCACGGGCAGGACGAGGAACCAGGCCTTTTGATTGGGGGTCTTGTCCATCAGGAGGCCTCGTGGGTTGTGGAGCGGGCGTCATCATCCGGCTTGACCGGATGATCTCTGTGGCGGGAGATCCTCGGGTCGGATCGGAGGATGACGGTGGGAGGGGTGGCTGGGAGGTCCCGGATCAAGTCCGGGACGGGGTTGCGCAGGTTCATCAGGCGGCTCTCCCTTGCGGCGTCACGCGCCAGTCGTTGGCGTAGACGTTGACATGGGCGGGGTCGAAGGCGACGCGGGTGGCGTCGGCGCGCACTTCTTCGGCCTCGTCGGCGATGATGTTGATCGGCGTGCCGAAGCAATCGGCGCGGATGATCTTGTGGCGGCCCACATCCTCGATGCGGCGGATCTT
The DNA here is from genome assembly GCF_009363655.1 of Roseovarius sp. THAF27. Taxonomy (NCBI): domain Bacteria; kingdom Pseudomonadati; phylum Pseudomonadota; class Alphaproteobacteria; order Rhodobacterales; family Roseobacteraceae; genus Roseovarius; species Roseovarius sp. THAF27. The sequence continues at coordinate 2,841,398 of NZ_CP045393.1, read as the reverse complement.
GACGGGCAGGCCCTCGCTGTCGGAGAGGCGGGCGAATTCGGGGCGCACGCCAAGCTCGACGCGGCCTTCGAGGGGGGCGTAGGTGTTGGCGAGGGCGAGTTCGGCGCCGTTGATATAGGCCTGGTTTCCCTCGACTTTCGCGGGGATGACGTTCATGCCGGGCGAGCCGATGAAGTAGCCTACGAAGGTGTGTTCGGGCGTCTTGAACAGGTCCTCGGGCGTGCCGATCTGCACCACGCGTCCGTCATGCATGACCACGACCTTGTCGGCGAAGGTCAGCGCCTCGGTCTGGTCGTGGGTGACGTAGATCATGGTGTGGCCGAACTGTTGATGCAGTTGCTTCAACTGCGTGCGCAGCTCCCACTTCATGTGAGGGTCGATGACGGTCAGCGGCTCGTCGAACAGAAGCGCGTTGACGTCCTCGCGCACCATGCCGCGGCCCAGGCTGATCTTCTGCTTGGCGTCCGCCGTCAGCCCGCGTGCCTTGCGGTTCAGCGTGTCCTCGAGCCCGATCATGGTGGCGATTTCCTGAACGCGCTGGGAGACGTAAGCCTTGTCGGCGCCGCGGTTCATGAGCGGGAAGGCAAGGTTTTCGCGCACGGTCATGGTGTCGTAGACGACCGGGAACTGGAAGACCTGCGCGATGTTGCGCTCGGTCGTGGGGGCGTGCGTGACGTCGACGTCGTTGAAGAGGATGCGGCCCCGGCTGGGCTGCAAGAGGCCCGAGATGATGTTCAGAAGCGTGGTCTTGCCGCAGCCGGACGCGCCCAGGAGGGCATAGGCCTCGCCATCGGTCCAGTCGTGGTTGAGCTCCTTGAGGGCGAAGTCGTCCTCGGAGATCGGGTTGGCGAGGTAGCTGTGCGCCAGGTTGTCGAGCGTGATCTTTGCCATGTTCGTCAGCCCCTCAAGCGGCCAGCGCGTAGGCGGCGGGGGATACCAGATCGCCGTCATCGCTGAAGATGTAGATATGGGCCGGGTCGAGATAGACCGGCAGGTCGCGACCCGGCTGAAGGTCATGCACGCCGTGGATGACGCCGACCCAGCGGGTGCCCGCGTGGTCAAGATGGATGAAGGTTTCCGAGCCGGTGAGTTCGGTCACGCTGAGCTTTGTCACAAAGCGCATGGCGGCGTCTGTGTGTTTTTCGATTTCCAGGTGGTTGGGGCGGAAGCCGGCGGTGTAGCGGCCTTCGGGGAGGTCGGCCATCTTGCCGGTGGCGGGCAGGGACTGGCCCTCGCCGAACATCAGCTTGCCGCCGGTTTTCGAGATTTGCAGGAAGTTCATCGGCGGGTCGGAGAAGACGCGCGCGGTGGTGGCATCGGCCGGCTGGCGATAGACCTTGGGCGTGGGGCCGAACTGCGTGACGCGCCCTTCCCAGAGCGTGGCGGTGTGGCCGCCCAGCAAAAGCGCCTCTTCGGGTTCGGTGGTGGCGTAGACGAAGATCGCGCCGGATTCCTCGAAGATGCGGGGAATTTCGATGCGCAACTCCTCCCGCAGCTTGTAGTCGAGATTGGCGAGCGGTTCGTCCAGCAGGACGAGACCGGCGTTCTTGACCAGCGCCCGGGCCAGCGCGCAACGCTGCTGCTGGCCGCCGGACAACTCGAGCGGCTTACGGTCGAGCATGGGCGTCAGTTGCAGCATCTCGGCGGTGTCGCGCACGGCGCGGTCGATCTCTTCCTTCGGTTTGCCCGACAGGCGCATGGGGCTGGCGATGTTGTCGTAGACGCTCATGGACGGGTAGTTGATGAATTGCTGGTAGACCATGGCGACGCCGCGATCCTGCACGCGCATACCGGTCACATCCGTACCGTCCCAGAGGATGCGGCCCGTGGTGGGGGCATCAAGCCCCGCCATCAGGCGCATCAGCGTGGTCTTGCCCGCCAGCGTGGGTCCCAGAAGGACGTTCATCGTGCCTTTTTCAAGCGTGAGGTCGGTAGGGTGGATATGCATGTCCGCCCCTACTTTTTTCGACACGTTGTCCAGAACCAGCGTCATCGGTTGCGTCCTTATTCTGCCGCCGCGGCGACGATACTGTCGCCCTCGGGGTTGGCTTGCATCCAGTCCTGCAAGTCCTTGATTTCACTCTCTGACATGCGCAGGCCCAGCTTGCTGCGACGCCAGACGATATCCTCGGCGGAGCGGGCGAATTCGTGGGTCATGAGCCAGCGCACCTCGCGTTCGGTCAGGGTGGCGCCGAAGCTGCGGCCAAGGTCGGCGGCGGTGGTCGCGTCGCCCAGAAGGGTGCGGGCCTCGGTGCCGTAGGCGCGGAGCAGGCGGTAGGCCCAGGCTTCGGTCAGGAAGGGGTAGTCGGTCTGGAGTTGCGCCGCCATGTCGTCACGGTGCTCGACGGCGAAATCGCCGCCGGGCAGGGCGGCGTCGGCGGTCCAGCCGCCCTTGGCGTTCGGGAAATCTGGGGCCAGTTTGCCCACCGCGGCCTGCGCGAGGCGGCGGTAGGTGGTGATCTTGCCGCCGAAGATGTTCAGCAGCGGCGGGCCGTCACTGTCGAGTTTCAGCACGTAGTCGCGGGTGGCGGCGGTGGCCGACTTGGCGCCGTCGTCATAGAGCGGGCGGACACCCGAATAGGTCCAGACGATGTCGTCGCGGGTGACGGGCGTGGCGAAATACTCCGAGGCGAAATTGCAGAGGTATTCCTGTTCGGCAGGGGTGCAGACGGGGCGCGTGCCGGGATCGGGGTGATCGGCGTCGGTGGTGCCGATGAGGGTGAAATCCTGCTCGTAGGGGATGGCGAAGATGATGCGGCCATCGCGGCCCTGGAAGAAATAGCACTTGGGGTGGTCGAACAGCTTGCGCGTGACGATATGGCTGCCGCGCACGAGACGGACGCCTTCGCGGCTGTCGATATGGGTGACGTCCTGGATGATGTTGCCCACCCACGGCCCGCCGGCATTGACGAGCGCGCGGGCGCGGCGGGTCAGCAGGGCGCCGGTGGCGGTGTCTTCGAGGTCGATCTCCCATAGCTCGCCCGCACGGCGGGCGCCGGTGACGCGGGTGCGGGTGAGGATCTCGGCGCCGCGGGCGGCGGCGTCGCGGGCGTTCAGCGCCACCAGGCGGGCATCCTCGACCCAGCAGTCGGAATACTCGAACGCCTGTTTGAAATGGGATTTCAGCGGTGCGCCCTCGGGCGTGCCGTCGAGCGAGAGGGAGCGGGCGGCGGGCAGGATCTTGCGGCCCCCCAGGCTGTCGTAAAGAAAGAGACCAAGGCGGATCAGCCACGCCGGACGGCGGCCGCGCATCCAAGGCATGATCCGTTCCAGCAGGCGCGAGGTGGGCGTGCCGCCCTCGAAACGCATGTCGCGGTGATAGGGCAGGACGAAGCGCATGGGCCAGCTGATGTGCGGCATGTTGCGCAAAAGGACCTCGCGTTCGATCAGGGCTTCGCGGACAAGGCGGAATTCGAAGTATTCGAGATAGCGCAGGCCGCCGTGGAAAAGCTTGGTCGAGGCCGAGGAGGTGGCCGAGGCAAGATCGTTCATCTCGGCCAGGGTGACGGACAGGCCGCGCCCGGCGGCGTCGCGGGCGATGCCGCAGCCGTTGATTCCACCCCCGATGACGAAAATATCGCTTATATTTTCGGGACTTGGGTGCATCCATCCTCCCAAGATGCCGCCGGAAACCGTGCCCGGTAAATGAGCACGTTCAGGTCGATGGAGTCAAACGCTTCTTTCGTTTTTGTTCGGTTTTTGGAAAATCAAGGTAAGTCAGTGGCTTAGGTTGGATGTGTGCGCCGCCGCATGAACCTTTCTGCGGCTGCGAAATGGTCCCAGGGCCGGGATTTTCCTTTGACATGTGCGAAAATTCCGCGAAAACGAAAAAACCCGAAACTTTTGTTCAGGCGCATGTCACAGACTTTTCGTCATCCCGAGATCCTCGAGATCGCCCGCAACGAGGGCAAGGTCACGGTCGAAGGCCTTGCCGAGCGGTTCGGCGTGACGGTGCAGACCATCCGGCGCGACCTGACGGACCTGGCCGAGGCCGGGCGGCTGGAGCGCGTGCATGGCGGCGCGGTCATGCCGTCGGGTGTGTCCAATATCGGCTACGAGGAACGGCGCGGCCTGAACGAGGTCGCCAAGCAGGCGATGGCGCAGGTCTGCGCGCGGGAGATCCCGGACGGTGCGTCGGTTTTCCTGAATATCGGGACTTCGACCGAGGCCGTGGCGCGCGCGCTTCTGAGCCACCGTGACCTGATGGTGATTACCAATAATATCAATGTTGCCAATATATTGGTGGCCAATGCGGATTGCGAGATCGTGGTGGCGGGGGGCGTGTTGCGGCGTTCGGACGGGGGGCTTATCGGCAACCTGACGACGCGGGTGATCGAGCAGTTCAAGTTCGATTATGCCGTCATCGGCTGTTCGGCGCTGGACGATGATGGCGACCTTCTGGATTTCGACGTTCAGGAGGTTCACGTGAGCCAGTCGATCATCGCGCGGGCGCGCCGGACCTTCCTTGTGGCGGACCATTCGAAGTTTCACCGCATGGCGCCGGCGCGGATCGGGTCGCTGGCAGAGGTCGACATGTTCTTCACCGACCGGCCCGTGCCCGTGCCCGTGGCGGAGAGGTTGAAGGAGTGGGAAACGGTCTGCCGGGTCTGCGGATAAGGCGTTTTCGCGTCGGGTTCGTTTCGAAGATCCGGGAGGTGGCGTGGGGTTTCACCCACCCTGCGCATCGCGACGAGCTGTGTTGAATGAGGAGAAACGGCGGGGCGCGCGCGGGAGGTCCCCGAAAGCGCGCCCGTGACGCCATCTGCGGCATCGCGCCGGACTTGCCTCGGGGGCCGACGGGCGGCAGGATTTTGCCGGAGAATGAAAATCTGCGGTGCGTTTAAACTGTGACATTGACGGCCCCCTGTAGCGCCCCGAAACACATGCCATGACGAGAGCCTTAGAGACCCCGCTGAACATCCCCCTGACATCCGACGACATGGAACTTGGCTTGAGGGTCGCCCGGGTCGGTTTGGGAAAGGTGGATTACCGCGCCGACACGCTGCGCTGCGACTCGTTGGCGGCGGAATTCTTCGGGCTGGATGCGGGCGTCGAGGTGCCGCGGTCGGAGTTGCACGCGCGGATTCATCCCGACGACTGGCCGCAGGTGCAGGAGGGGCTGGAATGCCTTTTGTCGCCGGAGAATCCGTTGCAGGTGCTGGACATGACGCACCGCATCCTGGTGCCGGACGTGCCGCTGCGCTGGGTCAACGCGCGCAAGCAGGTGACCTATGATGCCGAAGGTCTGCCGGTGGAGGGGGTCTTCGCCATGGTCGACATCACCGCGCAGGAGATGGCCGAGCGCCGGGCGCAATTCCTGATCGGCGAGCTTGGGCACCGGGCGAAGAACCTGATCACGGTGGTTTCGGGAATCGTGCGGCAGCTGGCGCGGCATTCGCCGCCCGAGGAGATCGCCGACCGCCTGCTGGCGCGGCTGGCCGCGCTGGGCCGCAACCAGGAAGCGATGATGCACGATGCCGGGAGCCGGTTCGGCCTGCGCGAGATCTTCACCGAGCAGGTAAGGCCCTTTTCGGGCGCGGCCCGCGAGCGGATGGTGCTGGACGGGCCGGACCTGATGATTTCCAGCAATGCGGCGCAGATCCTGGGCATGGTGACCCACGAATTGGCGACCAACGCGGCGAAATACGGAGCGCTGTCGGAAGAGGGCGGGCGTGTCGTGGTGACCTGGACTGTGACCGGGGACGAAAACCCGGATTTTGCGCTGGAATGGGTCGAGCGTGGCGGGCCCAAGGTGACCGGAACCAAGACGGCGGGCTTTGGCACGCAGGTGCTGACCAAGCTGACCGAGGGGGCGCTGGGGGCCAGGGCCGAGGTGACGTTCGACACCGAGGGGCTGGTCTTTCGTCTGCGCGCGCCGCTGTCGGCGCTGTCGCGCGACTAGAGCGGGTGCGGTTCGGCGCTGCGCGAGCCTGTGCCGCTGTCGAAACGGGTCAGCCGCCCTTGAGGCGCGCCAGCAGCACGACCTCGCTGTCGGGCCGGATGGGCTGGAACCAGTTGTCGTTGTAGACGCGTCCGTCGATGGAGACCGACACGCCTCGCTCGAGCTGGGGTTTCAGGCCGGGGTATTTCTGCGCCAGCCCGTCGAGCAGTTGGCGCAGGTTTTCCGCCTCGACCTCGACCTCGCGGGCGTCGTCGGTGAACCGGGCGAGCGAACCCCATATCGTGACTTGTACCATGAGGGGTATCTTGGGGCCGGAAGGTCCCGGGTCAAGCCCGGGACGGGGGGTGGGGCGCCATTCGGTGGAAGTCAGATGAACTCGATGTAGCTGTCGCTCCAGGTGGAGGCCCCGCCTTCGATGGAGAGCAGGCCGGCGTCGCCTTCGAATTCGATATGGACGCTGGTGCCGACGATGGTCGAGGTGAATGCGACCGGATCGTCCTGGAACGTGTCGATCAGGATGCGGTCGTGCGCGGCGTCGAAGCTGCGGATGACGTCGGTGCCGAAATCGCCGCCGTGGGTGAAGACGAACTCGTCGGCCTCGCCGCGGCGTCCGATCAGCCAGTCGTCGCCGGTGCCGCCGTTCATGCGGGTCGTGCCGCCAAGGGTGAGGTCCTCGCCCAGGCGGGCGTCGATCGTATCGTTGCCGGCGCCGCCATCCACGAGGTTGTTGCCGCCCCAGACATAGATCCTGTCGTCGCCGTCGCCGCCATAGATGATGTCGAGCGAGGCTTGGGCGCTTTTCGTGCTGCCGCTGTCGCGGTCGCCGCCCTGGATGATGTCGGCCCCGGCACCTCCGAAGACGAGGTTGTTGCCGCCCTCGATGTAGATGAAATCCTCGCCGTCGCCGCCCTGGACGATGTCGTCGTTGAAGCCGGTGGAATAGTACGTGTCGTCGCCGCCGCCTAGATCGGTTTCGGTCGGGGAGGGGGGCAGGTCCGGATCCGGGGAAATGTACAATGTGCTGAGCCAGACGAAATCGTCCCCGTCGCCTGAGTGGACCGTGTCGCTGCCGTTGGTCGAGCGGATGTAGTCGTTTCCGTCGCCCGATGTCACCAGGTCGTTGCCCGCGCCGGAATGGATGGTGTTGTCGCCGTCTCCGGCAAAGATCCTGTCATCCAGCGTGGGACGGTACCGGCTGAGCCCTTCCAAAAAGCCATCGGGCGGATCGGTGGCGTGGATCAGGTCGTCGCCAAGGCCGCCATAGATCACGTCCTGGCCCGAGCCGGAATAGATCGTGTCGTTGCCGGTGCCGCCATCGGCGGTGTCATTGCCCGAGCCGGTATAGATATAGTCGTTGCCCGCCCCGCCATAGGCAACATCGTCATAGCCGTAGAGGCCGTCGCCGGGATTGGGGCCTTCGCCGCCGATGATCCAGTCGTCGCCGGAGCCGCCATCGAGCGTGTCGTTGCCGCAACCGCCGTGGAGGAAATCGTTATCCCTGCCGCCGAATAGCCGGTCGTTGCCGTCGCCGCCGAATATATTGTCGTCGCCGCTGTTGCCGTGCAACTCGTCGCTGCCGTCGTCACCGGAAAGGTGGTCGTTCCCGGATCCGCCCTTGATGGTGTCGCGGCTGTCGCCGCCATGCACGGTATCGTTGCCGGCGCCGCCGAGGATGAAATCGAAACCCGTGCCGCTCTCGATGCTGTCATGGCCGCCGCCGGCCTCGATGCGGTCGCTGCCTGCGCCGCCGAAAATGGTGTCGGCCCCGGCCGCGCCGATGATCTTGTCCCGACCGGTGCCGCCGTCGATGAAATCGCCGTCGTCGCCGGCATAGATGAGGTCCTCGCCCGCGCCGCCGAAGAGCACGTTGGAGCCGACATCGGCGCCGCCGGGAAGACCGCCGTAGATGACGTCGTCGCCATCCCCGCCATCGACGATATCGGAGCCATAACCGCCGAGAATGGTGTCCTCGCCGTCCATGCCGAGCAGGTAGTCGTTTCCGTCATTTCCGAAGAGGTAGTCGTCGCCGCCGAAGGCATAGACGGTGTCGTCGCCTTTGCCAAAGCCGAGCAGATCGTCGAATCCGGTGAGGTAATGCGTTGGCATCGGGGCGTCTCCCATTTCTTTCAACAAGTGTCGGGAGTGGGTCGGCGATGCGTGGGGGCGGGTTCAATCGGCGGCGGTTTGCGCCGGCAAATGGGGGGTGCCTGCCGCTTTGCGCGGGTCGAGGCGCGTGGGTTTTCACCCACCCTACGGGTTTCGGAAAGGCCCCGGAGTTGGTCCGGGGCCTGTCCCGTGATTACTTGTCGTGCATCGCCTTGAGCACCTTGGGCGGCGACATGGGCAGGTCGGTCATGCGCACGCCCGCCGCCGCGGAGACCGCGTTGGCGATGGCCGCGAGGGGCGGCACGATGGAGGTTTCGCCAACCCCGCGCACGCCGTAGGGGTGGCCGGGGTTGGGGATTTCCAGGATGACCGTGTCGATCATCGGCAGGTCCGAGGCGACGGGAATGCGGTAATCGAGGAAGCCCGCGTTCTGCAGCGTGCCGTCCTCGCCGTAGATGTACTCCTCGTTCAGTGCCCAGCCGATGCCCTGCGTGGCGCCGCCCTGGAACTGGCCTTCGACGTAGGCCGGGTGGACGGCCTTGCCGGCGTCCTGGAAGACCGTGTAGCGCAGGATCTTCACCGCGCCGGTCTCGGGGTCGACCTCGGTGTCCACCATGTGGGTGGCGAAAGAGACGCCGGCGCCTTCGGGATTGGCCTCGTGGTGGCCGGCGATGGGTCCGCCGGTGTTCGAGGCGATGGCGGCAATCTCGGCGAGGGTCATGGGATCATGACTGCCGGCGTTGTGGCCGGTGGGGTGGACCGCGCCGTCGCGCCATTCCACGGCGTCCTCATCGATGTCCCAGAGCTTGGCCACGCGGCGGCACATCTCGCGCTTGGCGGCGCGGGCGGCCTCGATGGTGGCGAGGCCCACGGCGAAGGTCACGCGCGAGCCGTCGGTGACCTCGTTCTGGCCCAGGGAGCCGGTGTCGGCCACGATGGTGCGGACCTTGTTGTAGGGGATGCCCAGTTCCTCGGCCGCCATCATCGACATCGACGCGCGGGAGCCGCCGATGTCGGGATTGCCCTCGGAGACGGTCACCGTGCCGTCGGGCGTGATGTTGAGCGTCACGCAGGTGTCGCCGCCGAAGTTGAACCAGAAACCGCAGGCGACGCCCCGGCCCTGATTGGGGCCCAAGGGCGCCGTCCAGTGCGGGTGGTCCTTGGCGGTGCGCAACGTCGCCTCGAGCCCGATGGCGGGATAGGTGGGGCCATAGGAGGCCTTGGTGCCTTCGCGGGCGGCGTTTTTCAGGCGGACCTCCAGAGGGTCGAGGCCGAGGCCCTTGGCCAGTTCGTCAATGGCGGATTCCACCGCAAAGGCGGCCATTGGCGCGCCGGGAGCGCGGTAGGCGGCCTGTTTGGGGCGGTTGCTGACAATATCCCAGCCAACGGTTTTCACGTTTTCCAGGTCATAGGGCGCGAAGGCGGACATGGAGCCCATTTCGACCGGCGAGCCGGGATAGGCGCCGCCCTGATAGCGCAGTTCGGCGAAACCGGCGGTGATGCGGCCGTCCTTGGTCATGCCGATGCGGATGTCGACCGACGAGGAGGCTGTGGGGCCGGTGGCGCGCAGCACTTCGGAGCGGGTCATCACCATCTTGACGGGCCGCGAGGATTTGCGGGCCAGCATCAGGGCCACGGGTTCTAGGAAGACCGCCGTCTTGCCGCCGAAACCGCCACCGATTTCCGAGGCGGTGACGCGCAACTGGCCCTGGTCCAGCCCCATGATCGCGGCGCAGGTGTTGCGCACCATGTAGTGCCCTTGGGTGCAGCACCACAGATCGGCCTGGCCGTCCTGGCTCATTTGGGCAAGGCAGGCATGGGGTTCAATGTATCCCTGATGCGTGGCCTCGGTGCGGTAGCTGCGTTCGATGACCTCGTCGGCCTCGGATAAGCCAGCGTCGATGTCGCCATGACCGAACTCGTATCGGGCCATGATGTTGGGCGAGGCGCCTTCGGGCACGGATTCGTCGGCGCGGCCCTCATGGAGGACGGGGGCGCCATCGTCGATCGCCTTGTCGACGTCGGTGACGTGGTCGAGCACCTCGTAGTCGATCTTGATCGCCTTCAGCGCCTTCTTGGCGATGTGGCCCGAGCTGGCGGCGACGGCGGCGACGGCGTGGCCGTCATAGAGCGCCTTTTCCCCGGCCATGCAGTTGTCGAAGATGTCGAAGACGTCGTCGCCGGGTTCGATATTTGCGAAGTCGGCGCGAGTGACGACGGCATGGACGCCTTCGATGGCCTCGGCGGCGGAGGTGTCGATGGATTTGATGCGGGCATGGGCGTGCGGGCTGCGCAGCACCTTGCCGATCAGCATCCCCGGCGCGGTGATGTCGGCGCCGAAGCGGGCCTTGCCGGTGACCTTGTCGATGCCATCGGGGCGCAGGGGGCGCGTGCCGACGATCTTGAATTGCTGGGTGTCGAGGACCTGTTTGTTGTCGAGTGCCATCAGGATGCCTTTCTGAGGTCGGCGGCCGTGTCGAGCACGGCGCGGATGATCTTGTCATAGCCCGTGCAGCGGCAGAGGTTGCCGGCGAGCCAGTAGCGGGCTTCTTCCTCGGTCGGGTCGGGGTTTTTCTCCAAGAGCGACTTGGCGGCGACGAGGATGCCCGGGGTGCAGATGCCGCACTGAAGTGCTGCGTGTTCGATGAACTTCTGCTGGAGGGGATGCAGCTGATCGCCCTGGGCCATGCCCTCGATGGTCTCGATCTTGGCGCCTTCGGCCTCGGCCCCCAGCATCAGGCAGGAACAGACGAGGCGGCCATTGACGGTGACCGAGCAGGCGCCGCAATCGCCGGTGCCGCAGCCTTCCTTGGAGCCGGTCATGCCGAGACGGTCGCGCAGGACGTCGAGCAGGGTTTCATCGGGCGCGCAGAGATATTCGGTGGGGTCGCCGTTGATCGTGGTGGTGACGTGGATGTTGCTCATGTCTGCTTATCCTTCTGCGCGGGTCTTGGCGATGGCGGCGGCGCGGCGGGCGAGAACGCCGGCCACATGCGTGCGGAACTCGACCGTGCCGCGCTTGTCGGCGATGGGGGAGGCGGCGTCCGAGCAGGCCTTGGCCAGTGCCTGCATCGCGGCGTCGCCGAGTTTCGTGCCGATGAGGGCCTCGGCGGCGGCGTCGACCACCATGACCTTGGGGCCCACCGCGCCGAGCGAGACGCGGGCGTCGGTGCAGGTGCCGTCTGCATCGAGGGCGAGCGACAGGCCGCAGCCCACCACGGCGATGTCCATCTCGGTGCGCGGTATGAAGCGCAGGTAGGCGTCGCCCGAGCGCTCGGGCTTGGCGGGCAAAAAGATCGAGGCGACGAATTCGCCCTTTTCCAGTGAGGTCTTGCCGGGGCCGGTGGGAATATCTTCTACGGCCACGTCGCGGGTACCGTTCGGGCCTGCGACGCGGGCCACGGCGCGGACGGCGACCATCGCGGGCACGGAGTCGGCGGCGGGAGAGGCGTTGCAGAGATTGCCGGCGAGCGTGCAGCGGCCCTGGATCTGGGTGGAGCCGATGAGGTCGGCGGCCTCGCAGACGCCGGGGTAGTCGGCTTTCAGGTCCTTGTGCTCGTTCATTTCGGCGGAAGAGACCGCGGCACCGATGCGCCAGCCGCCATCCTCGGGCGTGATCTGGCGCAGGTCGTCGATGCGCTTGATGTCGAGGATGCTGTCGGGTTCGGCATCGCCGGAGCGCAGGCGGACGAGCAGGTCGGTGCCGCCGGCGAGCACGCGGCAGTCGCCGGGATCGCCGCTGAGCAGCTGGATGGCGTCATCCAGCGTGGTTGGCGCGAGGTAGCGCATGGGAAGACCTCTTGGCTTGGGGTGAGTCTGATGTCGGCCGACAGTTAAACAGGCGGCGCGGGGCTTGCCAAGGCGGCTCTGGTACGCGCGTCGGAATTGAGCATGTGGGCGGCGAGAAATGCAAAGGCCGCGGTGCGAAATAGGGCGGAGCGGGTCAGGTTTCAGCACGGAGGAGGTTCTGAGCCAGTTGGCGCGCGGCAGGTTCGGCGGTGTCGCGCAGGATCAGGTAGTAGCCGAAGGGCGGGGTGACGGCGTGGTCGACGGGGCGGACGAGGCGGCCTGTCCTGAGGTCCTCGGTCAGCTGGCCTTCCCACGCGAGCGCGACACCGAGACCTGCACGGGCGGCATCGAGCTTTGCCATGTAGCTGTTGGTACGCATGAGCGTGGTCGCGCGGGTCGGGTCGAGGCCCGCCTCGGTCAGCCAGATGCCCCAGTTCATCCAGTTCCAATGGATGTAGTCGAGGTCGCTAAGGGGCGCGGTGAGCAGGTCTTCGAGTGTGCCGAGCGGGGTGTGCCGGAGAAAGTCCGGGGTGCAGACGGGAAAGACCGCGTCGGCGAAGAGCCGCGTGGCGGTAAAGCCGGGCCAGTTGCCCGCGCCGTGCAGGAGGGCGATATCCGCCGTCATAAGCTCGGACTCCGTGTCGGAGGCCAGCAGGTCGAGCATGAGCGGCGGGCTGTCTGCCAGGGCCGGGGCCAGGCGTGGGGTGAGCCAGAGTTGCGCCATCGAGGTGTCCGCGCCGAGGCGTATGCGGGGGCGGTCGTCGCGCTGTCTGAGGGCGCGGGTGGCTGCCGTCATGTGCTGAAGCGCGGCGCGGACGCCGATCAGCAGTTCGCGGCCCTCGGGGGTGAGGGTGATGGTGCGGTGGCCGCGTTCGAACAGTTGCGTGTCGAGAAGCGCCTCGAGCTTGCGCACACGCTGGGAGATTGCGGATTGGGTGACGGACAGCTCGTCGGCGGCGCGGGTGAAGCTGCCGAGACGTGCGGCGGCCTCGAACGGTTCCATCAGGTCCAGCGGTGGCAGATGTGGTTTTGGCATAAGTCAAGCTTGGGCAAATTCATGAGAAAAGAGCGTTTGTCATGATCCCCGGTAATGGCTGAGACTGTCAACAGCCAGATCGGAGTGCGCCATGACCCTTCAGACATTGAACCTTATGCCCGGCGACATGCCGTTCCGGGCCGATCCAAAGAATTCCTACACCCTGCCGGCGCGGTTCTACCACGACCCCGATATCTGGGCGGCGGAGAAGGACGCGATTTTCTACAAGACCTGGTACTATGCCGGTCATGTCAGCCAGGTGGCGGAGCCGGGGCAGTTCCTGACGGTGAAGATCCACGAGCAGAACGTGTTCGTGGCGCGCAGCCGCACCGGCGAGTTGAACGCGTTCTTCAACGTGTGTCCGCACCGGGGGCATGAGCTGGTGAGCGGGACGGGTAAGAAGAACATCATCACCTGCCCCTATCACGCCTGGGCGTTCGACTTTGACGGCAAGCTGCGCTCGGCGCGGAATACCGAGAATGTCGAGGGGTTCCGCAAGGAGGAGTTTTCGCTGAAGCCGGTGAAGGTGGAGGTGTTCTGCGGGCTTGTCCTCGTCAATCTGGATGAAAACGCGATGCCATTCGCCGAACAGATGGGCGAGTTGGAGCGTGAGATCCGGCATTATGTTCCTTCGGTCGACGATTTGCAGTTCGCGCAGCGCGACACCTACGAGGTCGAGGCGAACTGGAAAGTGCTGATGGACAACTTTCTGGAGTGCTATCACTGCGCGCCCGCGCACCACGATTTCGTCGATCTGGTGGACATGGACAGCTATCGCACGATCACGTGCGGGCTGTATTCGAGCCAGTGCGCGGGGCAGCCGAGGACGATGAACGCGCGGGCCTACAAGTTCGAGGCGGGCGACGTGGATTTTGGCTATGCCGGCTGGTTCGTGTGGCCGAACTTCACCATCTGGGCTTATCCGGGCGAGGCGAACCTGTCGGTGCTTCAGATGAACCCGACGGCGCCGGAGCACTGTGTCGAGTATCAGGACTGGTTCGTGAAGGACGGCGAGGTCACGCAGCAGCTGCGTGATGCGATCAACTATCAGAAGGACGTGTTGCAGCCCGAGGATATTGGGTTGTGCGAGAGCGTGCAGAAGGGGCTGAAATCGAGCGGGTACAACCAGGGGCGTTTTGTTGTCGACGAGGGACTGACCGAGCTGAGCGAGCACGCGGTGCACCATTTCCAGAAGCTGGTGGCCGGGGCGCTGGGCGCGCGGCTGGACCCGGAGGCAGAGCCATGATGACTTCGAGCGACGGGAAGACGCGCGACCTGATCACCTCACGGCCCGGCGCGGGGTGGGATTTCAACCTGCGCCGCCACGCGTATCACGCGATCGAGGCAAAACATGGTCCGCATTACTGCGTCTATAACCGGCGGTTCATGTGCGTCTACATGGACGACCTGCCGACCGACGAGGGCTATTGGCTGCTGCGCACCAAGGCGGCGTGCCTGCATACCGGCGAGTGGCCGCTGGAGTTCAAGGGCCCAGATGCGGAAAAGCTGATGAACCTTTTGTTCGTCAACAATATTTCCAAGGTGAAAGTCGGGCGCTGCGGGTACGGGATCGCCTGTTTCGACGATGGTGGCCTGATCGTGGACGGGGTGTTCGTGCGGCTGGCCGAGGACCGGTTCTGGTACGCGCAGGCGGACGGGGATTTCGTCAACTGGGCGCGGGCGCACGCAAAGGGGATGGATGTGGAGATTACCGACCCGGAGGTGAACGTGAGCCAGATCCAGGGGCCGCTGGCGATGGACGTGCTGAAGGACGCAGCGAAGGATGGCATCCCCGAGCCGTTCGGCTATTTCGGCAGCGCGTGGGTGGATGTCGGCGGTCAGAAAGTGCTGATCACCCGGACGGGATACACCAACGAGCTGGGCTGGGAATTCTATACCGAGCCGCATCACGATGCCGCCGACCTGTGGGCGCATCTGGAAAAGGCTGGCGCGCCTTATGGAATGCGGATGTTCGGACTGGATTCGATGAATATCCGGCGGATCGAGGCGGGGATCCTGAACGCCAATTCGGATTTCGACGAAACGACCACGCCTTACGATGTCGGGCTGGGCGGGTTCGTGGCGATGGACAAGGGCGATTTCATCGGCAAGGCCGCGCTGGAGAAGGCCGACAAGGGGTTGCGCCTGCACGGGATCGTCTGCCCGGATGGCGAGCCGCGGGTGAATGGCCGCGTGGAGTGGAACGGCAAGGTCGCGGGGCGGGTGACCGCCGGGGCGACCTCGCCCTACCTTGGGCACGGGATTGGCTATGCGCTGATGGACAGTGCCGAGGCCGGGCCGGGCACGGAACTGATGGTCGAGGGCAATGACGGGCTGTTGTATGCCGCGACGCTGGCCGAGACGCCGCTTTACGACAAGGCCTGCGAGATACCGCGCGGCAAGCTGGTGGATATCCCGGACAGGGCGGCCTGACGCGGCATTCGCGTCAGGGGGCGGTACGAATGCGAAGGCAAGGCAGCGATGCCTTGCCTTTGTGCCTTGCAGTTGCCTGACTGGCGACTGAAACACGAGAAAAGGAGGCGCGCCTTGGCTAAGGGCAACAACAGGGCTGTCCTGACGGGACTTTTCGCGGGGCTGTGCTGGGGCATTTTCTGGCTGCCGCTGCGGATGATCGAGCAGGCGGGGCTGGATGCGCCTTGGGCGATGGTGGTGTTCCTGACGCTGCCAGCGCTGCTGAGCCTGCCGGCGGTCTGGGTGCTGCGCGCGGACTATGCGCAAGGGCTGCGGCCGCTTCTGGGGGGCATCTTGGCGGGGGTGGCCTTTGCGCTCTACGCCGCTGGCCTGCTGTATACCGACGTGGTGCGCGCGGTGCTCTTGTTCTACATGACGCCGATCTGGGGGTTCCTGCTGGGCTGGATCTTCCTGGGCGACCGGATGACGTGGTTCCGGTGGCTGTCGATCTTCGTGGGGCTGATCGGGCTAGTGGTGATCTTTGCCGATGACACCGGGCTGCCGCTGCCGCGCAACGCGGGCGACTGGTTCGGGCTGATCTCGGGGATGTTCTGGGCCGTGGGATGTACGCTGATCCTGACGGAACGGCGGGTGCGGATCCTGACCCATGCGGTGAATTTCCTGGTTGTCGGGGCGGTCGTGGCGCTGCTGGTGGCGGGGATCGCGACGGTACAGGAGATCGCGACCGTACCGGACTGGCCCGAGGTCAGGGGTCTGATGTGGTGGTTTGTGCCGGTGGCGGTGATCCTGATCCTGCCCAGCTCGTTCGCCACGATCTATGCGCCGTCGCGGCTGAACCCCGGGCTGGTGGGGCTGTTGTTCATGACCGAGGTGGCGGTGGCGACGGTCACCGCGGCGATCTGGGCCGGGGAACGGTTCGGCCTGCGCGAAGCGGTGGGCCTGCCGCTGATCCTGTCGGCGGGGCTGATCGAGCCTGCGGTGATGGCGTGGCGGGCGCGGCGGCTGGCCTGATTACCAGTGCGCGCCGGCGTTGATCTGGATGTCTTCCATGGTCAGGCCCGGGGCGGCATCTGAGCAGAGAAAGGCGATGATGGCGGCGACCTCTTCCGGTTGGACGAGGCGGTTTTGCGGGTTGGCGCGTGCCAGGGCCGCGATCTCTTCGGCCTGGGTGGTTCCGTTCTGGGTGGCGATGGTTGCGGCGGATGAGCGCAGCATTTCCGTTTCGACCCAGGTGGGGCTGACCGTGGTGCAGGTGACGCCGTGGGGGGCGCCTTCCAAAGCCACGGCGCGGGAGAGGCCGAGCACGCCGGACTTGGACGCGCAATAGGCGGGGTGGTCGGCGACCGCCGAGGATGCGGCGGTGGAGGCGATGTTGACGATCCGGCCCCAGCCCGACGCCATCATGTCGGGCAGACACGCGTGGATCATCAGGAAGGTGCCGGTGAGGTTTGTCTCGATCACGTCGTCCCACGCGTCGAGATCGTGGTCGGAGACCGTCTGGTGCCGGGTGACGCCGGCGGCGTTCACAAGGATCTGCGGCGTGCCGAACTGGTTTTTGACGGAGGTGCAGAAAGCCGTGACCGAGCCGCGCTGGCGCACGTCGAGCGGGGCGACGAAGACATCCGCACCGACGGTGTCGCGGGCCATGTCCTGAAGCGATGTGTCGTCGCCGCGCCGGGCACCGATGGCGACGGTATGCCCGGCCTCGTGCAGCAGGCGGGCGGTGGCGAGGCCGATGCCCGCCAGCCCGCCGGTGATGATGGCCGTGCGTTTGGTCAATGGGGTCTGCTCCTTGCGATCATGTCGGCAAGCCATGCGTCGGCATCGCCCAGACGGCGGCCACCGTCGCGGTATTCGTCGAGGATTTCAATCAGCTTGTCGCGGCCGAAGGATTTGAAGTGGCCGGCGTGTACTGTGGTGACATCGAGCTCGCGCAGGCGGGCGTGGGACTCGGCCAGCAACGCGGGGTCCGAATGGTCCATGTCGTCGATGAGGTCGCCGTCATAGACCACGTCGCCGCTGAAGAGGAGGCCGGTCGAAGCCTCGTGGAGCGCGATGGAGCCGGGGCTATGGCCGGGCAGGTGAAAGACCGTGAATGCGCGGTCGCCAAGGTCGACCACGTCGCCTTCGTCCAAGAGGGCGGAGAGCGGCGCGGGTGTCACGGTGTAGTGCTCGTGGGAGAAGCCCGCGTATGGCAGGGCGGTGAAGGTTTCGGCCCGCACGAAGCCTGCGTCGGCATAGGTGTTGGACGGCGTGGGGTTGGCGATGAGGTCGGACTCTGCCGTGTGACCGCAGCGGTGGTCGAACTCGTGCAACCCGCCCGAATGGTCGAAATGCGTATGGGTGACGATGGCGCTGAGGGGGCGCTCGGTCAGCTGTGCCAGCTCGTGCGTCATGGGACGCAGGCCCATGCCGGTGTCGATCACGAGATCGCGGTCGCGTCCTTGGATATGCCAGATATTGCAGCGCAACCATGGCGCGACATGCGGCTCCCATATGAGGGTGACACCATCACCCATGTCCTTGGTCTGAAACCATTTTTCAGCGACTTTCAACGGCACGGCATCCTCCCTTACACAATGCTTATGAAATCGGCAGCCGCGCCGCGGACGCCTGATATCAGCCTTGTTTTTATTAACTCTCCGGTCAACAAACATTTCTGCTTGGGTCCACGGTGCGGACGTCGCATGATGGCGGCCATGATCTGCATCAATAAAAACGGGGAGAGAACGATGAAGATGAATTCTGTCTTGTGGGCGGCGAGCCTGTCGCTGGCCGGGGCCGGGATGGCGCAGGCCGAGACGGTGCGCATTCCGATCAACGAATGGACGGGGCAGCATATTTCGGCGCATATCACCGGGACGCTGCTGGAAAAGGCCGGGCATGATGTGGAATACGTGACCGCGGGTGCGGTGCCGCAATTCGCGGCCATCGCCAATGGCGATCTGCACCTGCAGCCCGAGGTATGGACCAACAACGTGGGCGACATCTATCCCAAGGCGGTGGAGTCGGGCGATATCACCGTGGTGGGTCAGCTGGGCCTGCAGCCGCAGGAAGGCTGGATCTATCCGCCTTACATGAAGGAACAGTGCCCCGGCCTGCCGGATTACGAGGCGCTTTACGACTGCGCGCAGGCCTTTGCCGCCGCCGACACCTTTCCCAAGGGCCGGCTGATCACTTATCCCGCCGACTGGGGCACCCGGTCGAAGGACGTGGTGGCGATGATCGACATGCCGTTCGAGCCGGTCGCGGGCGGATCCGAGGGCGCGATGATCGCCGAACTGAAATCGGCCGTGGCGACGCAGGACCCGATCCTGATGATGTTCTGGCAGCCCCACTGGCTGTTTGCCGACATGGAGATGGAATGGGTCGCGTGGGACCCTGCCGAGGGGGAATGCATCGAGGAAGAGGGCCAGGAGCGGGGCAAGGCCTGCGGGTTCCAGCAGGCCTCGATCGACAAGATCATCAATGCCGAGTTTGCCGAGGCGAACCCGGGCGTGGCG
Organism: Roseovarius sp. THAF27; assembly: GCF_009363655.1. NCBI lineage: Bacteria > Pseudomonadati > Pseudomonadota > Alphaproteobacteria > Rhodobacterales > Roseobacteraceae > Roseovarius > Roseovarius sp. THAF27. The sequence goes on along the minus strand of NZ_CP045393.1, from coordinate 2,822,629 downwards.
GCGGTGTTCGAGCAGATCTCGATCGACAACGAGGTGCAGAACGCGCTGATGCTGGAGATCGACCAGAAAGGTCGTGACCTGGAAGAGGTCGTGGCCGAGTGGATCGACGCCAACGAAGAGACCTGGGGTCCCTGGGTCGAGGCCGGAAAGGCTGCGCAGTAAGGTGCGTATGGACGTATCGGAAAGGCCGGGGGTCGTGACGCCCGGCCTTTTCGTATCAGCGGGGGCAGGGTCAGCATGAGCGACACGCAAGAGAGCGATGGCGCCGGGACGGACCAGCCGAGGCTGTCCTGTCGTCATATCTGGAAGGTCTACGGCAAGAAACCGGAACAATATTTTCCGGGCGGCGAGCCTGCCGAAAAGACACCTGCGCTGGCCGAGCGCATCCGCGAGGACGGCGCGATTCCGGCGGCCGCGGATGTGAGCTTTGACGTGGCCGTGGGCGAGATTTTCGTGATCATGGGCCTGTCTGGGTCGGGCAAGTCCACGGTGGTGCGCTGTCTGTCGCGGCTGGTGGAGCCGACGCATGGCGAGATCCTGTTGGACGGCGAGGATCTGCGGGCGAAATCCGACAAGGAGATGATCGAGGTGCGCCGCCACCAGATCGGCATGGTGTTCCAGAATTTCGGCCTGATGCCGCATCTGAGCGTGTGGGAGAACATCGCCTTTCCGCTGAGCCTGCAGGGCGCGGCGCAGGACCATACCCGCGAGAGGGTGGGCAAGGTGATCGAGCTTGTGGGGCTGGAAGGGCGCGAAAAAAGCTATCCGCACCAGTTGTCTGGGGGACAGCAGCAGCGGGTCGGCATCGCCCGGTCGCTGGCCGTGGACCCGGATCTGTGGCTGCTGGACGAGCCGTTTTCGGCGTTGGATCCGCTGATCCGGCGGCAGATGCAGGACGAGTTCCTGCGCATCCAGAACGATCTGCAAAAGTCGATCGTGTTCATCACGCATGACTTTCTTGAGGCGCTGCGCGTGGCGGACCGGATGATGATCATGCGCGGCGGGCGCGTGGTGCAGACCGGCACGCCGGCCGAGCTGATCACCAATCCGGCGGACGATTACGTGGCCGAGTTCACCAATGACGTGCCCATGGTGCGCGTGCTGCGCGCCCACGAGGTGACGGACCCCGAGGCCGGATCCGCCGAAGGGCGCGAGCGGGTTTCGGGCGACGTGTCGGTCGAGGCGCTGTTGCCGATGCTGTCGGCGCATCCCGAGGGGCTGGCGGTGGAGCAGGGCGGCACGGTGACGGGCGTGGTGACGGCGCAAAGCGTGGTCCGGGCGCTGGCGCGATTGTCCGAACAGGAGGAAGCCCCGGCATGAGCGGGGACCGCACGCATTGGGCGTGGTTCGCGTTGATCGGGCTGACGCTGGTGGCGCTGGGCTTTCGTGACCGGCTGGGCTGGCTGATGGAGTTTCCCGAGGCGTGGGAATGGCCGATGACCGACTGGCTGAACACCGGCATGGACTGGGTGGTAGACACAGCGGGGCCGGCGTTTCGCGCGTTCTCGGACCTGATGGATTACCCGATGTCCTGGGTGCGGGAGTTTTTGCATTGGATGCCCTGGGCGCTGACCGTGGGTCTGCTGGTGATCGCGTCCTTCGCGGTGTCTGGCTGCAAGCTGGCGGTGTTCACGTTTCTGGCGATGTTCTACATGGTCGTCATCGGCTACTGGACCGAGTCGATGAATTCGCTGGCGCTGGTGATGGTGTCGGTGCCGCTAGCGGTGGCGATCGGGTTCTGCGTGGGGACCTGGGCGTTCTATTCCGACCAGGCCGAGCGGGTGATCACGCCCACGATGGACACGTTGCAGACGATCCCGGTCTTTGCCTACCTGTTGCCGATCCTGTTGCTCTTTGGCTTCGGGCCGGTGGTGGGGCTGATCGCCTCGGTGCTTTACGCGGTGCCGCCGATGGTGCGGAACACCACGCTGGGGCTGGCCCGCGTCGATGAGGAGGTAATCGAAGCGGGCATGATGGCGGGGGCCACGGCGGGCCAGATGTTCTGGCGCGTGCGGGTGCCGAGCGCGCTGCGCCAGATCCTGCTGGGGGTGAACCAGACCATGCTGGCCGCGTTTTCGATGATCATCATCGCGTCCATTATCGGCGGCACGTCCGATATCGGCTGGGAAGTGCTGACCCATATCCGCAAGGCGAACGTGGCCGAGGCGATACTGGCGGGCGTGGTGATCGCGCTGATGGCGATGGTGATGGACCGGATCACGGCGCGGGCCGCGATGGGGCGGTCGCCGGACGCAGGCGAGGACGAGAGTTTCGTCGCGCGCTATCGGTACTGGATCGTGGCGGCGGTGTTCACGGGCGTGATGCTGGTTCTGGCGCGGGTGTTTCCGTTCCTGCAGGAGTATCCGCGGGCCTGGGAATTCTATCCGGCGGACGCGATGAACGATGCGTTCAACTGGCTGCTGGTAGAATACGCGGGCGCGATCAAGGCGATCAAGACGACGGCGCTGTTTTACCTGATGCTGCCGGTGAAGATGGGGCTGGAGCAGACGATCAGCCCGTTTTCCTGGGGGTTCGAGTTCACCATGCCGATGAAGATCGGGTACGCCGTGGCGATGGCGGCGCTGGCCGGGTGGCTGTTGCTGCGGCGCCGGGTGCGGGCGGCCATCGGTGTCGCGCTGTTGGCAATCCTGCTGTATTTCGGGATCACGGGGCTGCCGTGGCTGTCGATTGCCGGCGTGATGGTGTTGCTGGCGTGGCAGGCGGGCGGGCGACGCCTGGCGATTGGCACGGGCGTTGGCCTGGCCTTCCTGATGGTGGCGGGGGTCTGGCCCGAGGCGACGATTTCGTTCTACCTGTGCGGGCTGGCGGTGGCGCTGTCGTTCCTGATCGGCACGACGCTGGGGGTGATTGCGTCGGAGAATGACGCGGTATCGGCCTTTCTGCGCCCGATCAGCGACACGTTGCAGACCATGCCGCTGTTCGTGATCCTGATCCCCTTCGTGATGTTCTTCAAGCTGGGGGATTTCACGGCGCTGCTGGCGATCATGGCCTATGCCATCGTGCCCGCCATCCGTTATGCTGAGCACGGGCTGCGCGGGGTCAGCCCGGAGGTGATCGAGGCTGCGAAGGCGTGCGGGTCGAGCCGGTGGCAGATGCTGTGGCGGGTGCGGTTGCCGCTGGCGTTGCCGCAACTGCTGCTGGGGCTGAACCAGACGATCATGTTCGGGGTGGCGATGCTGGTGATCACGGCGCTGGTGGGGACGAGCGATCTGGGGCAGGAGATTTACATCGGGCTGAACAATGGCGACTTTGGCGTGGGGATGATTGCCGGGATCGGGATGGCGACGCTGGCGATGATCGCGGACCGGATGACACGGGGGTACAGCCGGAAGGGGCGGGCGGCGCTGGGGCAAGGGTGAGCGGCCAAAAGCTTTGAGAAAGCTTTTGCCAAATCTTTTCTAGAAAGATTTGCCGCGCAGCCAACCCAGCATGATGTCGCAAAGGCGGTCGGGATCTTCCTCGTGGGCAAGGTGGCCCAGGCCGTCCAGCCGGATGCGCTCGGCATTGGGCAGTAGGGCGGCGGCGCGGTCCGAGACCTCGGGCGCGACGGCGGTGTCTCGGTCGCCGGTGACCAGAAGAACCGGGCTTTCGATTTCGGGCAGGTGGTCGAGCAGGGCGTCGGTACTCCAGCGGGACATCATCTGTAGCGTGCTGTCCACATGCGCGCGATCGGCGAGGAGGCGGCTGTACCAGGCAAGGCCCTCTTCGGAGAGGGTGGAGCCGGTGGCGCGGATCACGTTGCGGGCGCGGCCCAGGCGGGCGCCACCGGCCGAAAAGGCGATGGCGGTGAGCGGGTTGAGCGCGAGGAGCTTGGCCAGCATCGGAAAAAGCCAACCCGCCATGCCTTCGAACCGGTCGAGCGCGGCATTGAGGCCGATGACGGCGGGGGTGCCGGGCAGGCGTGTTGCCAGGTCGAGCGCCACGGCGGCGCCGGCGGAATGGCCGATGAGCGCCTGCGGCTGCCAGTTCTGATCGGCGCACAGAGCCGCGATGTCCTCGGCGGTGGTGGCGAGGCCGAGGCGCGAGACGCTGCCGGCGCGGGTGAAGCCGTGGCCGGGCAGGTCGAGGGCAATGATGTGGTGGTTTTCAGACAGGCGGGGAATGAGGTCGCGCCAGGTATGCGTGCTGGCGCCCGCGCCGTGCAGTAGCAGGAGCGTGGGGCCGGTGCCCCATTCCTGCACATGCCAGTCGTGCGGACGGTGGCGGACGCGGCGCGACGCATCGGCATGGGGCCAGTCGGGCAGGTCGCGGGCCCAGTCCATGCGCTTTACGCCTCGAGCGCCGAGGTGACGGCGGTGCTTATTCCGTGGGCGTCGGCGCGGGGCAGGGCGAGATAGCGCGCGCCCAGAGCGGCGGCGATGGTGCGGGCCGTGTCGGTGGGGCGGTTGGAGGTGTCGACCAGCACGCCGGAGAGGCCTTGCCCGCGCAGGCTGACGGCGAGGCGGGTGGCGTCGTCGTTCGCGGTGGCGCGGTTGGGGTCGCCGGAGAGCGGGATGTTGGCGCGGCCGTCCGTCAGCAGGACCAGCATGGGCGTGAGGCCACGGCCGCGGGCCAGCTGTGCGAGGTCGCCCGCGGCCATCAGGCCAGAGGCGAGGGGCGTGCCGCCGCCGCCGGGCAGCGAGGCAAGGCGGCGTTTGGCCTGTACCAGCGAGCGGGTTGGCGGCAGGAGCGTTTCGGTGCCGGTGCCGCGGAAGGCCAGAAGGGCGACCTGATCGCGGCGGGCATAGGCCTGGGCCAGCATGAGTTCCACCGCGCCTTTCGCTTCGGCCAGGCGGGCGACGGCGGCGGAGCCGGAGGCGTCGACGGTGAAGATGAGCAGGCGGTCGGAGCGGTCCTCGAACCGTTTGATGCGGATGTCCGAGGGCAGGATGACCAGCGCGCGGTCGGCGTTGCGTCCGGTTTTGCGGAGGGTCTGCCACGGGGCGGCAGCGCGGAGCGTGGCGATCGGGTCGATCCGGGATTGGGCCGAGGGGCGGCCCGGGCGCGAGGGCAGGGGGCGGCCCCGACGGTTGCCGCGGCGGCCGTCGCCCGCGCCGCTGCCTGCCGCATTGGCGGGGCGGGTGGATTTGGCGGCGAGGCGGTCGAGAATGTCGGGCGGCAGCAGGGCGGCGATGGCGGAGACGAGGATGTCGTCGGGCAGGTCGGTGAGGGATTGGTCGCCGTTGGTGTCGGACGCATCGGACTGGTCCGGTTCCGGCGTCTCAGGCGGTGTTTCCTCTTCCGCCTCGGCAGGCATCACCGTTGCGCGGGAGGGAAAGACCAGTTCCGCGGCTTCCTGAAGCTGGGCGTCGCTGACCGTCATCTCGGCGTCGAGCGCGGCGAGGGCGCGGGCGGCGCGCAGGGCGAGGCTGGGCGCGCGCAAGCTGTGGATGCCGAAGCGGGCGGCGAGGGTGACGAGCAGGGGCAGGGCGTCGTCGGACACTTGCACGCGGGGCAGGCGCTTGCGGGCCGAATCCAGATCGGCGGCGGCGGGCAGACGGACGGGGGCAGCGGCCTCGGTCGGCTCGATGTGGAAGGCGAGGCGGTCGAGCAGGGTTTGCGGCGCGCCTTCGTCCGCGCTGGCGGATTCGTCGAGCAAGATGAGGGCGTGGCCGTGATCGGCGTCGAGCAGCTGCGCGAGGCGGGCGGCGAGGCCGGGGGGCGTGCGTTCGGCCATTGTAAGGGTAAGAGTGGAGGGCTGGTCGGCGAGGCCCGCGTCGCGCGCCGGGCGGCCTTCGGCCAGCGAGGCGGCGATGTTGAGGCCGCCGAAAAGCTGGTCGTCGGTGATAGCGGGGTGAATGCGGTGCTGGGCGCCGGGCAGTTTGCGCAGAGCGGTTTCAAACGCCTGCCGGGCGGGGCCCATGCGGGCGCGGAACGTCAGGCCCTTGAGGCCGCCGGGATCAACTGCAAGGGCCGCGAGGGCGCGCTGGGTGCGGGCGGTGTCGGCCTCGGCGGTCATCCGAAGGTTTCGGCGACGGTGCGGGTGACGCGGGTGGTGGAGCCGGCCTCGTCCAGCGGGTCGCGGCGCAGGCGGTGGCTGAGTGCCAGGGGGGCCACGGCGGCGAGATGATCGCGGGTGATCGCGGCGTCGCCTTCATAGGCGGCGAGGGCGCGGGCGGCGCGCAGCAGGGTCAGCTCGCCGCGCAGGCCGTCGGCGCCGAGGGCCACGGCCAGGGTCGCGCAGTCGCGCAGGATGGCGTCGGTCGCTTCGAGTTTGCGGAGTGCGGTGCGTCCGGCGAGGATGGCGTCGCGGATTTTCGCATCCTCGGGCTGCCACGTGGCGACGAAACTTTCGCGGTCCATGTCGAAGGCGTCGCGGCGGCGGACGACCTCGATCCGTTCGTCGATGTCGGTGGGCGAGGCGACCTCGACCGAAAGGCCGAAACGGTCGAGAAGCTGCGGGCGCAGCTCGCCCTCTTCGGGGTTGCCGGAGCCGACCAGAACGAAGCGGGCGGGGTGGCGGATGGAGAGGCCTTCGCGCTCGACGGCGTTGACGCCGGACTGGGCAACGTCGAGCAACAGATCGACGATGTGATCCTCGAGCAGGTTGACCTCGTCGATATAGAGATAGCCGCGATTGGCGCGGGCGAGAAGGCCTGGCTCGAAGGCCTTCTCGCCCTTGGTGAGCGCGCGTTCGATGTCAAGCGCGCCGGTGACGCGGTCCTCGGTGACGCCCAGGGGCAGGTCGACGACGGGGGTGGGGCGTTCAACCAGGTTGGTGTCGGGCACGGTGGCCCAGTCGGGGCAGTCCTCGGGGCGCTCGGAATTGACCGGGCAGCCTTTGACGGCGGTGATGGGCGGCAGGAGGGCCGCGAGGGCGCGGACGGCGGTGGACTTGCCTGTGCCGCGGTCGCCAAAGACAAGCACGCCGCCCAGGCCCGGGTCGATGGCGGTCAGGATCAGCGCCTGTTTCATGGTGTCCTGTCCGACGATGGCGGAGAACGGAAAGGCGAGGCTCATGCGCCGACCCCCAGGTGTTGAAGTGGTTTGGCGCCCTGCCATGTGCCGCGTTCCGCGACGACGTTGAACCGGGCGTAGAGTTCTTCGCGGAACCAGTTGCCGTCACGCACGGCCTTGATGGCGCGGGCGTGGGGGCCGTCGTGGCGGGCGAAGGCGGCCATGCCCGCGGTGTCGGGCCAGACCGAGAAGGTGACCTGGTGCAGGAGCGGCACCTCGCCGATGCCGATCTTGAAGGCAACGTTGGTATCGGCGCCGATGACGGTGCTGATGTCGGGCACGTGGCGCCAGAACCTGAGCGCCACAAGGGGCTTGATCGTGGCGCGGGTGAGGGCGGCGACGGGGCCGGTGTCTGCCGTTCCCTCGGGTTCGAAAGGGGTCCTGCCGGACCAGGCGCCGCGCACGGAGGTGGCTTGCATGAAGAGAGTATAGCATTCGATGGCGCGGCGGGCGTAGCGGCGGAAGATCGGCGCCTCGGCGGTCTGGCGCTGCGCGGTGGCAAGGTCGGGCCAGGTGGCGAGAATGGCATAGACGCCGGTGTTGGGTTTCGGCGTGAAGCCTTCGCCGGTGCCAGAGCCGCACAGCTTCCAGAAGCCGATGCCGGGGACGCGCGCCAGCGCGGGACGCGCAAGGCCCATCATGGTAAAGGCCCAGAGCCTGGAGAGGCCCGGTGCAAAACGGAAAAAGCTGAGGCTGACGATTTGGATGACCCTGTCCCCCTTCGGCCAATGCGTGCGGTTCGGCAGTCCCATTCATGCCAATCGCGACGTCCGGTTGTCCAGCGCGTTCCGGCCCATAAAAGAACTTCACTCGGCGATTGTCAACTTAACTTGACACATGTAGTCTGCAGGTATGTTGACACGTCTTGACCCCGCACTTCGTGAGCAGGCCGAGAGGGCGCTGAGGCCGCGCGCGGTGGTGATCGGCGCGGGGCTGGGCGGGCTGGCGTCGGCCATGCGGCTGGGCGCTAAAGGCTATCGCGTGACGGTGCTGGACCGGCTGGACAGCCCCGGCGGGCGCGGGTCGAGTATCTGGAGAAACGATCATCGGTTCGATCTGGGGCCGACCATCGTGACGGTGCCGCAGATGTTCGAGGAGCTTTGGGCGGCCTGCGGGCGGCGGTTTCGCGATGACGTGGATTTGCGTCCGCTTGATCCGTTTTATGAGATTCGCTGGCCTGACGGCAGCACGTTTACCGCGCGTCAGGATACCAACGCGATGCGAGCCGAGGTGGCGCGGCTGAGCCCCGGCGATGCGCAGGGCTATGAGCGGTTCCTTAAGGACAGTGAACGGCGCTATGCGTTCGGGTTCGAAGATCTGGGGCGGCGGCCGATGCACCGGCTGCGGGACCTTTTGAACGCCTTGCCCGCCTTCGGGCTGCTGCGGGCGGATCGGTCGGTTTATGCCCATGCGGCGAAGCGGTTCGGGGATGAACGCCTGCGGATGGCGTTTTCGTTCCATCCGCTGTTCATCGGGGGCGATCCGTTCAACGTGACGTCGATGTATATTCTTGTCAGTCACCTGGAAAAGGAATTCGGTGTGCATTACGCCATGGGCGGCGTCGACGCGATTGCCCGCGCCATGGCGAATGTCGTGGCCGACCAGGGCGGTCTGGTGCGGCAGGGCGCGGAGGTGGACGAGATCGTGGTGCGCGACGGCCGTGCGGCGGGCGTGCGCCTGACAGGCGGCGAGCTGGTCGAGGCCGATGTGGTCGTGTCGAATGCTGATGCCGGGCACACCTATGACCGGCTGATGCGCAACGTGAAGAAACGGCGCTGGACCGCGCCCAAGTTGAGGCGGTCGCGCTGGTCGATGGGGTTGTTTGTGTGGTATTTTGGCACGAAGGGCACGCGCGGGAAATGGGCCGATGCGGGGCATCACACGATCTTGAACGGGCCGCGTTACAAGGGGCTGGTCGAGGATATCTTTCTGAAGGGCAAGCTGGCCGAGGACATGAGCCTTTACGTGCACCGGCCCACGGTGACGGACCCGAGCGCCGCGCCGGATGGGGATGACACGTTCTATGCGCTGAGCCCGGTGCCGCATCTGGGGTTCGACGATCCGGTCGACTGGGGCGCGATGGCTGAGACCTATCGCCGAAAGGTGCAGGCGGTTCTGGAAGAGCAGTTGTTACCGGGGCTGGGGGATCTCCTGACCGCGTCGGAAGTATTCACGCCCGAGACGTTCCGGGACAGGTACCTGAGCCCGCATGGGGCGGGCTTTTCGCTGGAGCCGCGGATTTTTCAGAGCGCCTGGTTCCGGCCGCATAACGTGAGCGAGGAAGTGGCGGGGCTTTATCTTGTCGGCGCGGGGACGCATCCCGGTGCGGGGCTGCCGGGCGTGGTGTCGAGTGCCGAGGTGCTGGGCAAGCTGGTGCCGGATGCCGACGAGGTGCGGGTGAGATGAGATTGAAGCGAACCGAAGCCGCCGACATGGCGCATTGCCGCGAGGCGATCCGGGATGGGTCGCGGTCGTTCCATGCGGCCTCGAAACTGTTGCCGCGGCGCGTGCGCGATCCGGCGCTGGCGCTTTACGCGTTCTGCCGGTTGGCGGACGACTCGGTGGACCTGCATTCCGAGAAGGCCGAGGCGGTGGCACGGCTGCACGAACGGCTGGACCTGGCCTATCGCGGAGTGCCGCGGAATGCGCCTGCGGACCGGGCCTTTGCCGCCATGGTGGCGCGGTTCGACATGCCGCGCGAATTGCCTGAGGCGCTTTTGGAGGGCCTCGCGTGGGACGCGGAGGGCCGGCGGTATGACAGCTTGTCGGAGTTGCGGGCCTATTCGGCGCGCGTGGCCTCGGCGGTGGGCGCGATGATGTGCGTGCTGATGGAGATGCGCGAGGCCGACGGGCTGGCGCGAGCTTGCGACCTCGGCGTGGCGATGCAGCTGACGAATATTGCCCGCGACGTGGGCGAGGACGCCCGCGAAGGGCGGCTGTACCTGCCGCGCGACTGGATGGAAGACGAGGGGTTGGACGAGGCGGCGTTTCTGGCCAACCCGCAGATGTCGCCGGCGTTGCACCGGGTGGTCGCGCGGCTGTTGCGCGAGGCAGAAGGGCTATATGCCCGGTCCGAGGCGGGGGTGGCGACGCTGCCCGTGAGTGCCCGGCCCGGGATTTTTGCTGCGCGGTATATCTATGCCGGGATCGGGCGGCAGTTGCGGCGGTTGGGGCACGACTCGATCACGCATCGGGCGCGCACGACAGGCGCGCAGAAGCTGGGCTGGCTGATACTGGCAAGCCTGCGGGCGGGCGGCACGATGATGATGCCGCGCTCGGCCGTGCTGCACGCGCGGCCCTTGCCCGAAGTGTCCTATCTGGTTGAGGCGGCGGCGGAGCGACCGGCCCCGGGGCGCAACTGGAGCGAGGCGCTGTGTTCCACCATGGCGACGCTGAAGGCGCGGGACCGGGACGATCCGGCCTTGCCGGTCTCGGGGAGGCACGCTAGATCGAGATCATGATCTGGCTTTGCTTTGCAATCTTTCTTGCGGCCTGCTTTGCGGCGGGTGCGACGGGGGCTTTGTTCCCGCCGGGCAAATGGTATGAGGACCTCAACAAGCCGACATGGACGCCGCCTAATTGGCTGTTCCCGGTGGCGTGGACGACGCTTTACCTGCTGATCGCCGGTGCGGGCGCACGGGTGGCGGTGAGCCCTGACAACTCGGTGGCGATGGCGCTTTGGGCGTTGCAGATCGCGCTGAATGCTTTGTGGACGCCGGTATTTTTCGGGCTGCAACGGATCCGGCTGGGGCTGGTGGTGCTGGTTTTCCTGTGGATCGCGGTGTTCTGGGGCACAATCGAGCTGTGGCAGGTGGATTGGCTGGCCGGGCTGATGTTCGTGCCTTACTTCGCCTGGGTGAGCGTGGCCGGCGCGCTGAACCTGTCGGTGATGCGGCTCAATCCCGAAGTGGTGCGGGCCGAGGCGCGGCGCTGAAATTTCCAAGCGGCAACGGAACTTGCCGCAAAGCTGCGCGGTTGAGGCGTCATGCTGTCTGATCTTTCCCTGACCGCCAACCTGATCGTCTTTGCCGTGGCGGCACTGGTCATTCTGGTGGCGGGCACGAAGATGACGGGTATGGCCGACCGGATCGCGGACCGCACCGGACTGGGCGAGGCGGTCACGGGCGGCTTGTTGCTGGGCGCGGCGACGTCGCTGTCGGGCACTGTGGTTTCCATCACATCGGCACTTGACGGTAGGGCGAGCCTGGCGTTTTCCAACGGGGTTGGCGGGATCGCGGCGCAGACGGCGTTTCTGGCGCTGGCCGATCTGATCTATCGCCGCGCGAACCTGGAACATGCCGCGGCGGACGTGGCCAACCTGTTTCAGAGCACCTTGCTGATGCTGATGATGGTGGTGCCGCTGGCGGCGTTCGTCATGCCCGAGATGGCGTTCTGGTCGGTGCATCCGGCCTCGGTCGTGCTGGTTGGCATCTACCTTTTCGGCGCCTATGCCAGTGTCGGGGTGCGGCAAAGTCCGATGTGGCGGGCGGTGGACACGCAGGAGACGCGCGATGACCAGCCCGAGGACGATGAGGACGCGCAGAAAAGCGCGGTATCGCTTCTGGTGCCGTTCGCGGCGCTGATGGTGCTGCTGGGGCTGGCCGGCTATGCGATTGCGCGCTCGGCCGGGGCGCTGACCGAACAGCTGGGTCTGTCGTCGGCGCTGGTCGGCGCGTTGATGACCGCCGTGGTGACGTCGTTGCCTGAGCTGGTGACCACGCTGGCGGCGGTAAGGCGCGGGGCGTTGCAGCTGGCCGTGGGCGGGATCATCGGGGGCAACACGTTCGACGTGCTGTTCCTGACCCTGTCGGACATCAGCTATCGCGACGGATCGCTGTATCATGCGATCGGCACGGGCGACCTTTTCTGGGTCGTGGTCGGGCTGGCGATGACCGCCGTGCTGTTGATCGGGCTGATCCTGCGCGAAGAGTCGGGCCCAGCAAACATGGGGTGGGAGAGCCTGACGATGCTGGGGATCTACGGCGGGGCCGTGGGGTTTCAGGCGTGGAGCGGGTAGCGGTGCCGATTTCTTGAGAAGAAATCGGACCGAAATCTTTTCAAGATTTCGACTGCGTCAGGTGTCGGGGAAGCGCCAGCGCGTCCGGCGTGGCACGCGGACGGCCAGCATTGGTTTCAGGAATGGCGAGCGGAACCGCTTGAGATCGAGCGCCTCGTGCACGCCGGTGGTCTGTTCGCCGTCGATCACGCTGCGCACGGCGGCGCGGGCGTAGAAAGGCGCGTCGAGCATGGGTTGCACTTGCGTCGGGGTGTGGCCCGGGTCTGCGCGGCCTTCGCGGTAGAGGCCCCAGGCGGTGCGCTTCATGCGGGTATTCGGCGGAGGCGTCACGATCCGGGCGTCGCCTTGTTCATCGAAGCGGATGCCGAGGCCCAGCTGCGAGCCGTCGAGGCGAGTGGCGTCGTAGAAGCAGGTGCTGCCCGTCCCGGTCGGGAAGCGGCCCCAGGTCCAGTAGGTGAAGTCCTGCTCCAGCGCGCGGGTGCCGAAATTGGCGTCGAAATAGCCGTGGCCGTCCCATTGCCAGCCGGGCGCGTCGAGATCGACCTCGATCTGCGCGGTGGGGGCGAAGGGGCGCCAGACATGGGCGCCGTCGGGCGTGAGCGATAGTTCGACATTTGTCATCGCGGAGGGGGTGACGGTGACGCGACCCCTTACGCGGGAGATCATCGGCGGGGCGCCGATCTCGTCGATGTCGATGACGAGACGGCCGTTTGTCCAGTGCAGCGAAGACGGTCCCACGGTAAAGCTGTCCGCCGTCTGGCGCAGGGCGCTGCTGCCCCGGTCGGTCATGGTGAAGCGCCCGCCGGGGCCGTAGGTGGCGACGTTGATGCAGACATGGTTGTCCGGGTTGCGCCGCCCGGACCAAGCGTACCAGGGCGAGAAAACCGAGCCGATGAAGGCGATGATCGAGATGGCGCGACCGCCGCCGTCTTTCAGGCCGTCGACATACCACCATGCGTAGCCGTTGGGCGGGACGGCGAGATTGAAGTTGGGTCCGTCAGTATCGCCTCGGCCGCATGCCTGCCGGAGAGGGCCGCCAACGGCACCCCCGCCCCCGGATGGACCCCGCCGCCCGTCAAATAGAGGCCCTTGACCGGCGTCCGGGCCGTCGGGCGCTGGAAGGCCGCCATCGTGCCATGCGGGCTTTGCCCGTAGAGGGATCCGCTGCTCTCGGGAAACAGTCGGTCGAAGCCCGGGGGCGTTGTCAGCGCGTCCGGCCCCGGCAGCGGATCGAAGTCGAGGCCAAAACGGGCCAGCGTCCGGAAGGTGCGTGTCTGACATGCGGTGAACTCCTCTGGGCCTTGCGGCTCCTGCAGGGATGGGGCGTTGGCGATGATCTCGAAGCGTTCGAGGGTTGGCGGGGCCGCGGGCAGGCCGCGATCCATGGCGCAGACATAGAGCGTGGGATCGGGGATGCGGCGGCCCTGCATCAGCGCGTCGAACTCCGGCTTGGGATCGGCGCGGAAGAAGACGTTGTGATGGGCGAGGTCCGGGCCGGACGGCCTGGCCGCGAAGGCCCAGACCTCGGCCGAGAAGCTGCGGGGGATTTCGGCGTTTTGCGGTGCGACGCTCTCGAGGCCGGGACCGAGCGCGCCGGTGGCCAGCGCGCGCGGGTCGCCGTTGAAGACGACCACGTCGGCGGGCAGGAAGGCGCCGCCCTGAAGGGTGACGCCGATGGCGCGGCCTTTCTCGGTGAGGATGCGGTCGACATGGGTGTCGTAGAGGAATTCGCCGCCGTGGGCCGTGATGGTGTCGGCCAGGGCCTGCGCCAGCCGATGCAGTCCGCCCTCGACCACCCAGACGCCCGAAACCTCGGCCTGCCAGATCAGCGCCAGAAGGGCGGGCACGTGGTAGGGGGAGCCGCCGACATAGGTGGCGTAGCGGCCGAAAAGCTGAACGAGGCGCGGATCGCTGAAGCTGGAGTCTAGAAGTTGCGCGAGGGTCTTGTTGGGGGCCATCTGGCGGATCAGGTGCGGATGGCGCAGCACGTGGGAGGTGAGGGCCGCGAGCGTCGGTTCGGGCGACTGCATAACAGGGGCGTCGAAACCTTCGAAAAGGGCGCGGGCGCGGTCGGAGAATTTGCGCATCTGCCGGCCCGCGCGCGCCCCGGCGAAGGCGGCCACGGCCTTGATGTTGGCATCGGGGTCGTCGAAGAGATCGAGCGTGCTGCCATCGGGCCAGAAATGCCGGGCGAGGAGGTGTTGCCGGTGCAGGGTGACGTGATCCGTCAGCCGGGTGCCGAGAGCGGCGAAGAGATCCTCGAACACCGGGCGCATGGTCAGCACGGTCGGGCCGGCGTCGACCGGACCGGCGGCGGAGGGCATTGTGCGCATCTTGCCGCCGGGGTGACCGTGGCGCTCCAACACGGTGACGCGCAGCCCTGCGCCCGAGAGACGCGCGGCAGTGGCAAGCCCGCCGATCCCAGCACCGATGATGACGGCGTGGGGCGCGCTGGTGTCCGGAACGCGAGACCTTGTCATGTAAGGGATTGTTGACTCGAAACCCCAAAGTGTCCAGTATAGTTTACATAATATATGTCGTTATGACGTGACATACGGCCTGACAAGGAGCGACCCATGCCCCTCTCGCAGCGAATTGACGCCGCCGTTCTGCGCGCGCTGGACATGACGCAGGGGAAGGAGGCTCCGGCGCAGCTCGGCGAGGCATTGAGATATGCTTGCCTGCCGGGCGGGGCGCGCATACGGCCGACGATCCTGATGTCGGTGGCGCAGGCCTGTGGCGACGATGCGCCCGCGCTCAGCGATGCGGCGGCGGCGGCACTGGAGGTGATCCATTGCGCCAGCCTGGTGCATGACGATCTGCCCTGTTTCGACGATGCCGACCTGCGGCGCGGCAAGCCGTCGGTGCACAAGGCCCATTCTCAGCCGCTGGCCGTGCTGACCGGCGACAGCCTGATCATCCTGGCCTTCGACGTACTGGCTCGCGCGGCCGAGGCGGAGCCATTGCGCGGTGTGCGCCTGATACAGACGTTGGCAAGGCGCACCGGGATGCCCGGCGGCATCTGCGCGGGCCAGGGCTGGGAAAGCGAGCCGGAGGTGGACCTGGAGGCCTATCACCGCTCGAAGACAGCGGCGTTGTTCATCGCGGCGACGGAAATGGGGGCGGTTTCCGCCGGCCATGATGCGGAGCCGTGGGGTGACCTTGGGGCGTTGATCGGTGAGGCATTCCAAGTGGCAGACGATCTGCGCGACGCGGTTCTGGACGAGAAAAGCCTGGGCAAGCCCGTGGGGCAGGATGACCTGCACGGAAGGCCCAACGCGGTGGCGGCCTATGGGGTCGAGGGCGCGGTCGCGCGGCTGAAGGACATCCTGGCAGGAGCGATCGCGTCGATCCCATCCTGTCCGGGCGAGGCGGCGCTGGCCGAGATGGTGCGTCGGCAGGCGCAGGCCATCATGCCGAAGATGCCCGCCGGTTACCGGGTCTAGCGGCCCATGGCGGTGCGGGACCCCGAGATGCGGTCACGTGCCGGACTCTCGGGCTGGCTGAACCGTCTGATAGCACGGCCGCGATTTCAGAGTATCGCAGGCGCATTGCCTTTCGGACGCGGCATGGCGCGCCGGGAGGGGGCCGGGATCTTCGATCTGCTTCAGGGTTTCGTGGCAAGCCAGGTCCTGACGGCGCTGGTCGACACCGGCATTCTCCGGGCCTTGCTGGACGGGCCGCGCAGCGCCGAGGCGCTGGGGTTTCGCCATGATGTGCCCGCCGACCGGATGGATCAGCTGTTGCGAGCGGGCGCTGCGCTGGGCCTGCTGAAGCGGCGGCGCGACGGGGCTTATGCGCTGGCCCGGAAGGGGGCGGCGATATTGGGCGTGCCGGGGTTGGAGAACATGATCCGGCACAATGCCGAGCTCTATGCCGACATGGCCGACCCGATGGCGCTGTTGCGCGGGCAGGGGGAGACGCGGCTTGCGCGGTTCTGGCCCTACGTGTTCGGCGCCGAGGGCGAGGTCGCGCCGGAGGTGGCGGACAGGTATTCGGCGCTGATGGCCGAAAGCCAGGTTCTGGTGGCCCGCGACACGCTGAAGATGCTGCCCATCAAGGGCGCGCGGACGGTGATGGACGTGGGCGGCGGATCGGGCGTGTTCCTGGCCGAGGTCTTGCGGCGAAACAAGGCCGCGCGGGGGATCCTGTTCGATCTGCCCGAGGTAATGCCGCAGGCCAGGGGTCGATTGAGCGAACCAGGCTTGACGGATCGGGTTGCGCTGCAGGGCGGCAGCTTCCGGGACGGCCCCTTGCCGCGGGGGGCGGACACGATCTGTCTGATCCGCGTGCTTTACGATCATGCGGACGACACGGTCGAGGATTTGCTGGGCAAGGCGTATGCCGCCTTGCCGCCGGGCGGATGGCTGATCGTTTCAGAGCCGATGTCGGGCGGCGATGCGCCCGAGCGGGCGGGCGACGTCTATTTCGCGTTCTACACGATGGCGATGGGCACCGGGCGCGTGCGGTCGCAGGCGCGGATTGCCGAGATGTGCAGCAGGGCGGGATTCGAGGGCATCGTTACGCCGAAGCCCATCCGCCCGTTCATCACAACGGCGCTGGCCTGCCGCAAGCCGGGCTGATCCGGCAGAGCGGTGACAGGCAGGCGATTCGCTGTAAAGTGTAAAGTTTAGTTGACACAAACTGATGTCCGAATAGACTGACATACAACCGGATCGCGCCCTGCGTCGGCGCGACTCACACAATAACCGGGGGGAGTTCAGACAGTTGGAGACGCGTGCCGTATTCCTGAATGGTCCGAAAGACCTGCACCTGGACACGCTGCCGCTCAAGCAGCTGCGCCCTGCGGATATCGTCGTGGACATTGCCCATTCGGGGATCTCGACCGGCACGGAAAAACTGTTCTGGACCGGTGAGATGCCGCCTTTTCCGGGGTCTGGCTATCCGCTGGTGCCGGGATACGAGGCCGCGGGCGAAGTTGTCGAGGCCGGGCCGGAAAGCGGCTTCAGGACAGGCGAGACCGTGTTCGTGCCGGGGGCGGATTGCTTTGACGGTGCATTCGGACTGTTCGGCGGTGCTGCGAGCCTGCTGGTGACGCCGGCCCAGAGAGTGACGAGAATCGATTCGACACTGGGCGCCGAGGGCGCCTTGCTGGCGTTGGCCGCCACGGCGCGGCACGCGATGGCCGGACTGGACAAGCGTGTGCCCGAATTGATCGTCGGGCATGGCGTGCTGGGCCGCCTTCTGGCGCGGCTGACGATCGCCGCCGGTGCACCAGCGCCCGTGGTCTGGGAAACCGACCCGGCCCGGCGCGGCGGTGCCGAGGGCTACGAGGTGATCGCACCGGAGGCGGACGAACGCCGCGACTATTGTGCGATCTACGATGCCTCGGGCAATGCGAGCATTCTGAACGACCTGATCGGACGGCTGACGAAAGGCGGCGAGATCGTGCTGGCAGGGTTCTATCCCGGCGGTCTGAGCTTTGCCTTTCCGCCCGCCTTCATGCGCGAGGCGCGGTTGCGTATCGCCGCGGAATGGGCGCGCGAGGACCTCGCCGCCGTGGGCGCTCTGCTGGACAGCGGCGCGCTGAGCCTGGGTGGGCTGATCACTCATAACGCTCCGGCCGAGCAGGCCGAGGGCGCGTACAGGACGGCCTTTGAAGAGACGTCGTGCCTGAAAATGATACTCAACTGGAAGGACGCAGCGTGAAAGACGACATCCCGAATCTGAAGGATTTCGACAAACGCCTGCGGGACGAGGCGGGCGAGGAGCCCACGCTTGAAGTGCCGCAGGGCGAACCCACCAGCAAGACGCAGATCATCGCGATCTATGGCAAGGGGGGGATCGGCAAGTCGTTCACCCTGGCCAACCTGAGCCACATGATGGCCGAACAGGGCAAGCGCGTGCTGCTGATCGGGTGCGACCCGAAATCGGACACGACCAGCCTGCTGTTCGGTGGCAAGGCGTGCCCGACCATTATCGAGACCTCGACCAAGAAGAACCTCGCTGGCGAGCAGGTGAAGATCGGCGACGTGTGTTTCAAGCGGGGCGGTGTGTTTGCCATGGAGCTGGGCGGCCCGGAAGTGGGCCGCGGCTGTGGCGGGCGTGGGATCATCCACGGGTTCGAACTGCTGGAGAAGCTGGGCTTCCATGACTGGGATTTCGACTATGTCCTGCTGGACTTCCTGGGTGACGTGGTGTGCGGAGGCTTCGGCCTGCCGATTGCCCGTGACATGGCGCAGAAGGTGATTTTGGTGGCGTCGAACGACCTGCAATCGCTTTACGTGGCCAACAACGTGTGCTCGGCGGTGGAGTATTTCCGCAAGCTGGGCGGCAACGTCGGCGTCGCGGGGCTGGTGGTCAACAAGGACGACCATTCGGGCGAGGCGCAGGCCTTTGCCAAGGCGGTGGATATCCCCGTGCTGGCCGCGATCCCGCAGGATGACGATTTGCGCAAGAAATCGGCGAATTACCAGATCGTCGGTACCGAAAAGAGCCAGTGGGGCAGCCTCTTTGCCGGGCTGGCCGAGGCCGTGGGTGCGGCCCCGCCGGTGCGGCCCGCGCCGCTGGACCAGGACGGTCTGCTGGCGCTCTTCGATGGGTCTGACACCGGCGAGGGCGTCACGCTGGAGCCTGCGACGGACGAGGACATGCGCGGCAAGAATGCTGCGCCGAAAGAAAGCCTGGAGGTGGTCTATGACGACGCCTGACCCCACCCGGGCACAGCAGTTGATCCGGGCCTGCCGGATGGTCGCCGAGGCGCGGCCCGAGCAGATCGCCCGGTTGTTGAAGGATATCGCGGCCCAAGGCGGGTCGGAAAGGGCTCTATGAGCGATGAAGTCACATATGACGATGCCGGCAAGGCCGAGGTCATTCGCGGCAAGGCGCGCGAATACGCGCCGGAGCTGACGAGCGATTCCGGTCTGGGCTGTCATTCCGGTAACGAGATGAAGAAAGCCGCGCGCATGGCCGGGCAGAGCGATCTGCTGGACCAATATGCACGCGACTATCCGCAAGGTCCGCACGACAAGCCGCAAAGCATGTGTCCCGCTTTCGGCAGCTTGCGTGTGGGCCTGCGGATGAAACGCGTGGCGACCGTGCTGAGCGGATCGGCCTGTTGTGTGTATGGGCTGACCTTCGTGAGCCATTTCTACGGCGCGCGCCGGTCGGTGGGCTATGTGCCGTTCAATTCCGAAACATTGGTCACGGGCAAGCTGTTCGAGGATATCCGCGATTCTGTGCATGAACTGGCCGATCCGGACCGGTTCGATGCGGTCGTGGTGACCAACCTGTGCGTGCCGACGGCCAGTGGCGTGCCGCTGCGGCTGTTGCCGAAGGAAATCAACGGCGTGCGGATCGTCGGGATCGACGTGCCGGGCTTCGGCATTCCGACCCATGCAGAGGCCAAGGATGTGCTGGCCGGCGCGATGCTGAACTACGCGCGGCAAGAGATCGAGGCCGGGCCGGTTGCTGCCCCTGATGGGGGCGTCTCCGACAGGCCGACCGTGACCTTGCTGGGTGAGATGTTCCCCGCCGATCCGGTGATGATCGGGCAGATGCTGGCGCCGATGGGGCTGGCCGCCGGGCCGGTCGTGCCGTGCCGCGAGTGGCGGGAGCTTTATGCGGCGCTGGATTGCGGCGCGGTGGCGGCGATCCATCCGTTCTATACCGCCGCCGTGCGGGAATTCGAGGCCGCCGGGCGGCCCGTCGTGGGTTCCGCGCCCGTGGGACGGGACGGCGCGGCGGCGTGGTTGAGCGCGATTGGCGATGCCTTCGGCGTGGCCGCCGACAAGGTGGCGCAGGCGCAAAACGCGTTTCTGCCCGCGATCGAGGCCGCGCTGGGCGCCAAGAAGATTGACGGGACAATCACGCTGTCAGGCTATGAAGGCAGTGAGTTGCTGGTCGCGCGCCTACTGATCGAGAGCGGGGCGGATGTGCCTTACGTGGGCACCGCTTGTGCCAAGAGCCCGTGGTCGGCGGAGGATGCCGCCTGGCTGGAAAGCAAAGGCACCAAGGTGCACTATCGCGCGTCGCTGGAAGACGATTGCGCGGCGATGGAAGCCGTCAAGCCGGACTTGGCCATCGGGACAACGCCGGTGGTGCAGAAGGCCAAGGAACTGGGCGTTCCGGGGCTTTACTTTACAAACCTGATTTCCGCGCGTCCCCTGATGGGGCCGGCCGGGGCCGGAAGCCTCGCGGAGGTGGTCAATGCGGCCATCGCCAACAAGGGGCGGATGGACCGGATGCGCGAATTCTTCGAGGGCGTGGGGACCGGCGATACCGCCGGGGTCTGGGAAGGCCAGCCCAATGTGCGCGAGGATTTCCGGGCGACGAACCTCAAGAAGCTGGAAAAGCAGCAGAGGGCGGCGAAGGCCGCACAAATGATATGACGGCGAGATATGCACATACTTCGCCGTCCCGTGGAGCATTGCGGGATCGGTCGGCGGGGTGGAACCCCGCCCTACGCCCGAGATGTAGGGTGGGGTTCAACCCCACCATGCGCGGAGGTACCTCATGCTGATCCAGGATCATGATCGCGCGGGTGGATACTGGGGGGCGGTTTATGCCTTCTGCGCCGTCAAGGGATTGCAGGTGGTGATCGATGGCCCGGTGGGCTGCGAGAACCTTCCAGTGACCTCGGTGCTGCACTATACCGATGCGTTGCCGCCGCATGAACTGCCCATCGTGGTAACGGGCCTTGGCGAGGAAGAGCTGGGCCGGGAAGGGACCGAAGGCGCGATGAAGCGGGCCTGGGGCACGCTCGATCCGGCACTGCCGGCGGTCGTGGTCACCGGCTCCATCGCCGAGATGATCGGCGGGGGCGTGACGCCGCAGGGCACCAACATCCAGCGCTTTCTGCCGCGCACCATCGACGAGGACCAGTGGGAAGCCGCCGACCGGGCGATGACCTGGATCTTCACCGAGTTCGGGATGACCAAGGGCCGGATGCCGCCCGAGAAGAAGCGCGCAGAGGATGCGAAGCCGCGGATCAATATCCTGGGGCCGATGTATGGCACGTTCAACATGCCTTCGGACCTGGCCGAGATCCGTCGGCTGGTCGAGGGGATCGGGGCCGAGGTCAACATGGTGATGCCGCTGGGCGCGCACCTGGCCGAGATGCGGGACCTTGTGAATGCCGATGTGAACATCTGCATGTATCGCGAGTTCGGGCGTGGCCTGTGCGAGGTGCTGGACAAGCCGTACCTGCAAGCGCCGATCGGCATCGACAGCACCACGAAATTCCTGCGCAAGCTGGGCGAATTGCTGGAGCTGGACGCCGAGCCCTTCATCGAGCGCGAGAAGCATTCGACGATCAAGCCGGTGTGGGACCTGTGGCGGTCGGTGACGCAGGATTTCTTTGCCACGGCCAGCTTTGGCATCGTGGCGAACGAGACCTATGCGCGGGGCATCCGCAATTTCCTGGAAAACGACATGGGGCTGCCCTGCGGGTTCGCGGTGGCGCGCTGTGCGGGGACCAAGACCAACAACGAGGAAGTGCGGTCACTGGTCCATACCAAGCGCCCGCTGATCCTGATGGGGTCGATCAACGAAAAGATGTACTTGGCCGAGATGAGCGCGGGGCACGGGCCGAAGCCGGCCTTCATCCCGGCGAGTTTTCCGGGCGCCGCGATCCGGCGCGCCACGGGCACGCCCTTCATGGGGTATGCCGGGGCGACCTACCTGATCCAGGAAGTGTGCAACGGGCTATTCGATGCGCTGTTCCACATCCTGCCGCTGGGGTCCGAGATGGATGCAGGGTCTGCCACGCCGACGCCGTTGCGCCGGGATTTCCCGTGGGATGCCGATGCGCAGGCCGAGCTGAACCGGATCGTGGAAAGCCACCCGGTGCTGACCAGAATTTCCGCCGCCAAGACGCTGCGCGATGCCGCCGAGGAGGCCGCCCTGAGAGAGGGTGCCGAGCGGGTCGTGCTGGAAACCGTACAAGCCCTTTCGCCCGCGGCCAAAGTTGCCGCGGCAGATGTCCAAGAGGAGGACAACAACCATGACTGACATGACGTCCAACCCGCCGAGACGCAGCACCACGGGACGCCGCAGAACCGCGGAATTCTGGGTGTATTTCACGCTGATCTTCTTTTGCGCGGTGCCGTTCACGACGTTCCGCTGGGTCCGCGATATCGCGGAGCGCCACACGCTGAACGTACGCGGCCCGCTGGCGCGCGCCTGGTCCGAAGCGGACCGGATCACGCCGCTGATTTTCTCGGTCTGAGGCATCATGCCCCGACCGAAACCCGAGCTGTATCCGCCCGACTGGGCGAGCAGACCTTCAAGGGCCCGCAAGGCCCTTGAGGAACCCGGCCGCGGGGTTCGCGGCGTCAGCATAACGTTCCGGAGGAAAGTTCATGGCTGATAACACCGACCTGTCCTTTACAGGTCTTACCGACGAGCAAGCCCAGGAGTTGCATTCGGTGTACATGAGCGGCCTTACGCTCTTCACACTGGTTGCGGTTATCGCGCACATCGCGACGTACATCTGGGCGCCTTGGTTCTGAGGAAGGAAAGAAAATGTCGAAGTTCTACAAGATCTGGCTCATTTTCGATCCGCGCCGCGTGTTCGTAGCACAAGGCGTATTCCTGTTCCTGTTGGCCGTCATGATCCACCTGGTGGTTCTGTCGAACGGCGTCAACTGGTTCGAGAATGCAGCAGCGTCCCGCGCTGCGGCGTCCGAGTGATCCAAGGCAATCGTCAAACCTCGTTGCGGGCGGGTCCGCCCGCCCGCAACAAACCGAACGAAGAGTGACGGCCGGGCAGGACTGGCCGGCCGAAAACGCGGAGAGAAACAATGGCGTTGCTCAGCTTTGAGAGAAAATACCGGGTCCGCGGGGGGACACTGATCGGAGGCGACCTATTCGACTTCTGGGTCGGTCCGTTCTACGTGGGCTTTTTCGGCGTGCTGGGCGCGTTCTTTGCGCTTCTTGGCACGATCCTGATCTTCTGGGGAGCGGCCCACCAGGGCACATGGAACCCCTGGCTGATCAACATCGCGCCGCCCGACCTGTCCTACGGCCTGGGCGCGGCGCCGTTGATGGAGGGCGGTCTGTGGCAGATCATCACGATCTGCGCGATCGGCGCCTTCTGCAGCTGGGCCCTGCGAGAGGTCGAGATCTGCCGCAAGCTGGGCATCGGGTATCACGTGCCTTTCGCCTTCAGCGTCGCGATCTTCGCATATGTCACGCTGGTGGTGTTCCGCCCCGTCCTGATGGGCGCGTGGGGACACGGGTTCCCCTACGGCATCTTCAGTCACCTCGACTGGGTCAGCAACACCGGCTACGCGTACCTGCATTTCCATTACAACCCGGCGCACATGCTGGCGGTGACGTTCTTCTTCACCACCACGCTGGCCCTGGCGCTGCATGGCGGTCTGATCCTGTCGGCGGCCAATCCCGAGAAGGGCGAGGTCATGAAGACGCCGGATCACGAGGACACGTTTTTCCGGGATTTCATCGGCTATTCGGTCGGCACGCTGGGCATCCACCGCGTCGGACTGCTGCTGGCGCTGAACGCGGGCTTCTGGTCGGCGGTCTGCATCATCATCAGTGGTCCGGTCTGGACCAAGGGCTGGCCCGAATGGTGGAACTGGTGGCTCGAACTGCCGATCTGGCCATCGCAGATGGGGATATAAGACATGATCGAGTATCAGAACATATTCACGCAGGTCCAGGTCCGGGGAAATCCCGAATGGGGCATGGACAACGACAACCACATGATGGACGAGCGGGCGTTCAAGCCGCGGTTCAGCAACCTGGTGGGCTGGCTGGGCAACGCGCAGATCGGGCCGATCTACCTAGGCTGGACAGGACTTGTCAGCGCGGTCACCTTCATCCTGGCGCTCAACATCGTCGGCTTCAACATGCTGGCGCAGGTCAACTGGTCGATCCCGGAATTCCTGCGCCAAGGCTTCTGGCTGGCGCTGGAGCCGCCGGGGCCGGAACATGGCCTGTCCATCCCGCCGCTGAATGACGGGGGCTGGTTCATCATCGCCAGCTTCCTGCTGCTGGTCAGTGTCATGACATGGCTTATCCGCAGCTACCTCTTGGCGGCGCAGCACAAGATGGGCAAGCACGTCTTCTGGGCCTTCGCGAGTGCGATTTGGCTGATGCTGGTGCTGAACCTGTTCCGTCCGATCCTGATGGGATCGTGGAGCGAGGCGGTGCCTTACGGCATCTTCCCGCACCTCGACTGGACCACGGCGTTCTCGATCCGGTACGGCAACCTTTACTACAACCCGTTCCATTGCCTGAGCATCGTGTTCCTGTACGGCTCGACGCTCTTGTTCGCCATGCACGGCGCGACCATCCTGGCCGTCACGCGCTATGGCGGCGACCGGGAGCTGGAGCAGATCGTCGACCGGGGCACGGCCACGGAGCGAGCCGCGCTTTTCTGGCGCTGGACCATGGGCTTCAACGCCACGATGGAAGGCATCCACCGCTGGGCGTGGTGGTTCGCGGTCCTGACGCCGGTGACCGGCGGGATCGGCATTCT
The DNA here is from genome assembly GCF_009363655.1 of Roseovarius sp. THAF27. Taxonomy (NCBI): domain Bacteria; kingdom Pseudomonadati; phylum Pseudomonadota; class Alphaproteobacteria; order Rhodobacterales; family Roseobacteraceae; genus Roseovarius; species Roseovarius sp. THAF27. Next base: position 2,798,192 of record NZ_CP045393.1, on the reverse strand, counting down.
GCTGACAGGTACGGTCGTGGACAACTGGTTCATCTGGGCACAGGAGCACAATTTCGCACCGGCTTACGATGGCTCTTACGGCTACGAGGCTTACGGGTCTTACGAAGCCTTCATCGGCAAGGAGGACTGAGCCATGCTACCGAACTGGTTCAACAAGTGGAACTCCGACAACCCCACGAACATCTATGGTCCCGCAATTGCCATCGGGGTCGTGGGGGGCGCGGTCCTGGTGGCGGCCTGGCTGGTCTCGGCCAACCAGTCCAGTGCCGTCGACAGCCTTCAGACGGGTCCTCGCGGCACCGGCATGTCGGTGCCCAAGTTCAAGTCGGACCTCGGTGAACCCGATCCGGGCATTGCGGGCTACATGGCCACGCGCTCGGACCCGGTGGTGCCGCAGGGCGGCGAAGAACTGGCCGGCGATGCGCGTGAGAACGTGCCGCCGGGGCTGGAGGGGCTGACGGTCGAGAACTACGACCGGCTGCTGGCCGCGATGCGGCAGTGGACGGGCATTACCGACCTTTTCGAGGACATGGACAGTTACCAGACCTCGGTGGGCTATACGATGATCGGCATGACCCAGAACCTGAACGAGAACTGGGACGGGCATGTCAATGCCAACGCGGAGGTGGGCGTGACCTGTTACACCTGCCACCGCGGCCAGCCCGTGCCGAGCGACGTCTGGTTCGATATCAGCCCGGTCAACGAGCGGGTCGACGGCTGGGGCGCCGTGCAGAACCGGGTGACGCCGCTGTCGAGCTATACCTCGCTGCCGTCGGACGCGTTGCAGACCTACCTCGTGGATGGAGAATCGATCAAGGTTCACGACCTGGACAGTCGCGTGGCCGGCGTGCCGGGCGTGGATGATTACCCCGGTATCCAGCACGCGGAACGCACCTATGCGTTCATGAACTACATCTCGAACTCGTTGGGTGTGAACTGTGTGTTCTGTCACAACAGCCGCGCCTTCTATGACGGGGCGCAGGTGACGCCGCAATGGGCGACCGAGACACTGGGCATCCAGATGGTGCAGGAGTTGAACAACGACTACCTGATCCCGATCGGAGGGCTGCTGCCGGAAAGCCGGCTGGGGCCAGAGAACGGCGATGCGCCCAAGGCGGCGTGCCGGACCTGTCACAAGGGCTATCAGCAGCCGTTGCAGGGCACGAACGTCATCCAGGACTGGCCGGAACTGGCCACGACCTCGGGCGAGCCGGACTACGGCGAGTAACACGTGCGGGGCCGGGCGGCGCGATGTTGCCCGGCCCCGCGAACATCGCGCTGCTTGCAGCCACTGTTGCGGGCCGCGCCGGATCTCGTCTTGAGGGGGATGCGATGCAACAGACCAGACCACACACACCGATACTGGACCGCGTGGCGGGGCCGCAGGACCTGCGGCAGATGCCCGACGAGGACCTGGCGGCGCTGGCGAACGAGCTGCGCGCCGAAGTGATTTCCGCGGTTTCCGAAACGGGCGGGCACCTGGGGTCGTCGCTGGGCGTCGTGGAGTTGGCCGTGGCGATCCATTCGGTCTTCAACACGCCGATGGACAAGCTGGTGTGGGATGTCGGGCACCAATGCTATCCGCACAAGATCCTGACCGGACGGCGGGACCGGATCCGGACGTTGCGGCAGAAAGGCGGCCTGAGCGGCTTCACCAAGCGCAAGGAAAGCGAATACGATCCATTCGGGGCGGCGCACAGCTCGACCTCGATCAGTGCGGCGCTGGGCTTCACGGTGGGGCGCGACATGGGCCGGCCCACGGGCGATGCGATTGCCGTGATCGGGGATGGCTCGATCAGTGCAGGCATGGCCTATGAGGCGATGAACAACGCGGGCGCCGAGGGGCGGCGGATGTTCGTGATCCTGAACGACAACGAGATGAGCATCGCCCCGCCGGTGGGGGCGATGTCATCCTACCTGAGCGGGCTTTACGCCAACGAGCCGCTGGCGCGGGTAAAAAGCCTGGCCGAGGGGTTCGAGGCGGCGCTGCCCGCGCCGATGCGCGAAGGGGCGAAGCGGGCGCGGCAGCTTGTGACAGGGGTAAGCCAGTCCGGCACGCTGTTCGAGGAGCTGGGGTTCGAGTATGTCGGGCCGATCAACGGGCATGACATGGGGCAGTTGCTGCCGGTGCTGCGCGCGGCGCGGACGCGGGCGACGGGGCCGGTGCTGATTCATGTCTGCACGGTGAAGGGCAAGGGATATGCCCCCGCCGAGACCAGCGCGGATTGCGGGCATGGCGTGTCGAAGTTCGACCCCGAGACCGGCGTGCAGGCCAAGAAGGCGGGCGGCCCGCCGTCCTACACGTCCGTCTTCGGCAAGGCGCTGACGGATGAGGCCGCGCGAGACCCCAACATCGTGGCGGTGACGGCGGCGATGCCGTCGGGCACGGGCGTGAACGTGATGGCCGAGCGGTTTCCCAGCCGCGTGTTCGACGTAGGTATCGCCGAACAGCATGCCGTGACTTTTGCCGCCGGGATGGCGGCGAGCGGGCTGCGGCCGTTCTGCGCGATCTATTCGACTTTTCTGCAACGGGGCTATGACCAGCTGGTGCATGACGTGGCCTTGCAAGGCCTGCCGGTGCGGTTTGCCATTGACCGGGCGGGGCTGGTTGGCGCGGATGGGCCGACCCATGCAGGTGCATTTGATGTTGGGTATATTGGCGCTTTGCCGGGCATGGTCTGCATGGCCGCCGCCGACGAGGCGGAGCTGATCCATATGGTCGCCACGGCGGCGGCGCATGACGAAGGGCCCATAGCCTTTCGCTATCCGCGCGGGGCGGGGACGGGGGTCGCTTTGCCGGAGCGCGGCGAGGTGCTGGAGATCGGCAAAGGCCGCGTGCTGCAAGACGGCGACGACGTGGCGATCCTGTCCTATGGGGCGCATCTGGCGGAATGCCGGACGGCGGCTGCGGAGTTGGAGGCCGATGGCGTGTCTGTCACGCTGGCCGACGCGCGCTTTGCCAAGCCGCTGGACATGGACCTGATCCGCCAGCTGGCACGGCATCACCGGGCGCTGATCACGGTGGAAGAGGGTGCCATGGGCGGCTTCGGTGCCATGGTGCTTCAGGCGCTGGCCGCGGAAGGCGCGTTCGACAGGGGGCTGGCGATACGGACCATGCACCTGCCGGACCGCTATATCGACCAGGCAAGCCCCGACGACATGTATGCCGATGCGGGCCTGACGGCGGCAGATATTGCCGCCACCGCGCGCGGGGCCGTCGGCCGGGCGGCGGAGGTTGTCACGCTGAACGCGGTCGGCTGACGCGCTTTCAGGCGTCTTTTGGCCGAGGGGCCGGCGATGATTGCCGGAACCAACCGGCTGTCTTTCTGTTGACTCAGTGAGTTGCGAAGCGCCTGCGCAAGGCGTGGCGTTTTGCCCTGAAACGCACAAGCCAAAAGGCATTCAAGATGACATCCACGGACATGATCGACGGCCCCGACACGGCCCGCGCCAAAAGCGAGGGGAGTGAAAAGACCGCGTCTCTGTACCGGATGGTGATGCCGGGGCATCTGTGTCCCTTCGGGCTGAAATCCCTGTCCATGCTGAAACGGCGCGGATACCGGATTGACGACAATCCCCTGACCACGCGCGAGGGAACGGACGCCTTCATGCACGCGCACGGGGTCGAGACCACGCCGCAGACCTTTATCGACGGCAAGCGGATTGGCGGGTACAGCGATCTGAAAGAGCATTTCGGCTATCGCGTGCTGAAAGAGGGTGAAACGACCTATACGCCCGTCATCGCGATCTTTGCCAGCACCGCACTCATGGCACTGGCGATCGTGCTGAACTTGTACCAAGGCTTCCCTGTGCTGACGTGGCTCAAGTGGTTCTTTGTAGGCTCGATGGTCGCGCTGGCGATCCAGAAGCTTCAGGACCTCGAAGGCTTCGTGAACGGGTTTCTGGGCTATGACCTGCTGGCGCAGCGCTATGTGCCGTACGGCTATGCCTATCCGTTTGCCGAACTCTACACAGGTGTCGGGATGATGGCGCTGATCGGGACGGGCAGCGCATTGGTCTGGCTGGTGGCGCCGGTGGCGATATTCATCGGGACGGTCGGCGGCTGGAGCGTCTTCAAGGCCGTCTACATCGACAAGCGCGAATTGACCTGCGCCTGTGTCGGCGGCGGCTCGAACGTGCCGTTGGGGTTCATCTCGTTGACCGAAAACCTGGTGATGCTGGGTATGGGCCTCTGGATGCTGGCGGGTCAGGTGGCCGGTTAGCGGGCGTCAAGCCTGTGCCGTCCACTGGCCCGGCTGCGATTGGACGATACCCTCCTCGTTGACGGTAAATCGCGAGGTCGTGCCCGTTTCGGCGATGTCCATTTCGTATGTGTCGCCTGCAACACGTCGAAGGACAAGATCGAGCGGCGTCAGTCGCCCGGTTTCGACATCCAGCCTTGCGACGAACACGTCGGTTTCCTTGCCGACCTCAAGGTGCAGGCGGCGGATCGGCAGTGTGAGCGTCGCGGGCGTGAAGCCCAGGTCGATGTCCTTGGCGCCGGTCACGTCCGGCATGGGCGTGTCGTTCAGCGTCCACGTGTCATCCTTGGCACGGCGCGCGATCAGCCGGGATTTCCTGCCGATGCGGGCGCGGCGGGTGGTGCCGTCTTTCCGGGCGCGGACGCGATAGCGCAGCACCTCTCCATCCGAGCCGGTTGACGATCCGTCGATCAGGTAGCCGCCTTCGGCGTCGGCGAACCGGCAGGCGTCGTTTCCGGTGCCGTCCTCGCGCAGCCAGAGAATTGCGTGTGCCCCTGCGATCATGATGTTCCTCCGCGGTTGAATGTCATCCTAGCATGCGCCCGGCGCCTTGCGTCCGGAAATTTCAATGCCGGGGCCTGAACATGAAAAAGGCCGCCTTCAGCGGCGGCCTTTGTTCCGTTGCGCGGTGCGACCTCAGCTCTCGGGACCGACCGAGGCAAGATAGGCCCAGATATCCGCCGCATCCTCTTCCTTGCGCAGCTTGAAGGTCATTTTCCCGCGACCGTCTTCGCCGGTGTATTCCTTCAGCCAGGGCGTCGGGTCCTGTACGTAGCCCGCGAAGCTTTCCTGATCCCATTCGAGGCCCGCTTCGCCGGCGGCGACCAGCAGGTCGGAATAGTTGAAGTCTTCGACCGAGCCTGCGGTGCGGCCCGATAGACCGTAAAGGTTGGGCCCGACCTGACCGCCCTTTACGATGGTTTCGCCTGCGTCGTCGATGACCATGTGGCAGGCCTTGCACTGGCGAAAGGCTTTCTCGCCGGCTTCGGCGTCGCCATCCTGGGCAAGGGCGGGGGCGGCGAGGCTGGCGAGGGCGATGGCTGTAACGTGGATCTTCATTCAGTCCTCCATGCGTTTGGCTGTCTGTATGACATAGCTGGTACAAGGCTAAATCAACCGGCATTTTCTTAACCCTGCGGCGGGTTCTAAGGTTCCGCGCGCTTGACGGATTGCCGCAGCGGTACTCAGGCGACGGCGTGGGCTATTGCGCATTGTTTCCAGAGCACGCCGAGAGCCTCGACCAGATGGTCGATATCGTCGTAGCTGTGCAGCGGGCCTGGGGTAAAACGCAGCCGTTCCGTGCCCTTGGGGACCGTGGGATAGTTGATCGGTTGGACGTAGATGCCCCAGTCCTGCATCAGGATGTCGGCCAGCATCCGGCATTTGACCGGATCCTTGATCATCACCGGGATGATGTGGCTGGGGTTGTACATATGCGGGATGCCGCGCTTGTCGAGCTGGGCGCGCAGATAGGCGACGCGGTCGCGCTGGGCGTCGCGTTCGGCGCGGCTCTCCTTGAGATAGGCCACCGAGGCCTGTGCCGCCGCGGCCACGGCGGGGGGCAGGGCGGTGGTGAAGATGAAGCCCGAGGAAAAGCTGCGGACGAAGTCGCACATCGCGGCGGAGCCGGTGATGTAGCCGCCCATGCAGCCATAGGCCTTGCCCAACGTGCCCTCGATCAGCGTGATGCGGTGGGCAAGCCCCTCTCGCTCGCTGACGCCGCCGCCGCGAGGGCCATAGAGGCCGACGGCATGGACCTCGTCGAGATAGGTCATGGCACCGTGTTTCTCGGCCACCTCGACGATTTCTCGCATCGGGCAGATGTCGCCATCCATGGAATAGACGGACTCGAAGGCCACGATCTTGGGTGCATTGGCCGGAAGGGTGGCCAGCTGCCGGTCGAGGTCTTCGGGGTCGTTATGCTTCCAGATGCGTTTCTGCGCGCGGGAATGGCGGATGCCTTCGATCATAGAGGCATGGTTGAGTTCGTCCGACAGGATCACCGCGTCGGGCAGGCGGGCGCCCAGCGTGCCGAGCGCGGCCCAGTTCGAGACATAGCCCGAGGTGAAGAGCAGGGCGCTGTCCTTTCCGTGCAGATCGGCCAGTTCGCGTTCCAGGGCGACGTGATACTTGTTGGTGCCCGAGATGTTTCGTGTGCCGCCCGCGCCGGTGCCGCATTGGTCGATGGTATCCTTCATGACTTGCCGGATATGGTCATTCTGGCCCATGCCCAGATAGTCGTTCGAGCACCAGACAGTGACCTCATCCGGAGTGTCGGCGTCATGACTGCGAGCCTTCGGGAATGCGCCGCAGCGGCGTTCGAGTTCGGCGAAGATGCGATAGTTGCCCTCTTCCTTGAGTGCGCCGAGCTGCGCGTTGAACATGGCATCAAAATCCATGGGATTCCTCCGGTCTTGCAGTTTTGTCGTTTTGGGTTTTGGGCGCGGGAAGCATCCAGCGCCAGAGCTTGGCATCGGGCAATGGCAGAACCATCAGCCAATGTTCGAGCAGGGCGAGGCCCGCAAGGGCGGCCAGCAGTGCGAATCCCGCGATTTCCGCGCTGGTCTGCGCCGCATGGAGCCGTTCCAGCCAGCAAACAACGGCGAAGGTCAGTGCCGACACCGATATCGGGAAGACCCAGTTCAGCCGCTGGATGCGGAAATGGCTGGCGAGGTGGCCAAGCGCCTCGGGCAGGAACTCGGTATTGATGCGCGGCACGCCGAAATAGAGGTTCAGCTTGGCCGAGATGCGCGCGAAATAGAGGATCGTGAACGTCCAGAGCCCAAAGGTATTCACCGACCCGGCCGCGTGCAGCCACATCGCGACGAAGATCAGCGTCAGCAGGGTTTCGTGATAGGCCACGGTGCCCCAGGCGCGGAGGAAACGCTCCCATTCCGGCAGGCCGTCGGGACAGGCGCGCAGGTTCGGGCCGGTGATCATGCCGGTCAGGAAGGTCAGTTCCACCCAGCCCCAGACCGCCAGCGCCGCGAGGAACGCGCCGTAGACGGCAAGGGTCGAGTCCATCGCCAAGGTTGCATGGAAGCCCCATAGCCCAAGAGCCAGCAAGGGCAGGGACGACAGCAAACAGATCGTGCGGGCGTTTCCGCCCGCACGGTCGGCATGGCGCACCACCATCAGGATCGCCCCGGTGGAGAACCACCAGAGGAAAAGCGCCATGAGCGCCGCGATCCAGGGCGAGGTCAGCATCGAACGCCCTCGCTTCCTCTGGCCGAAAATATCCCGGGGGGGGCGTTGAAATCCCAAGGGGATTTCAACGTGGGGGGCTGGCCCCCCTCCCGTCCGGGATCATATGCGCAGGTGCCCGCCATCAGTAGGCCGGCTCCAGCCGCACGTTTTCCGGCACCTTGTGCGACTTCGACGGGATCAGCATCAGCCGCACGAAGGCCTTGCCCGCGCGGGCCTGTGCCGACAGACGCTTGGCGAACCCCATCGGGCCACCCTGCTTGCGCGCGGTGTCGAGATCGGCATTGGCCTTTTGCAGCTTTTCCAGCAGCGGCTGCCATTTCGGGCTTTCGATATCCAGCGTGATCGGGAAGATCTGCTTGCTGAGTTCCGACGTCTTGGTGAAGACCTCGTGCGCGTACCAGTCGGGATCGACGCCGAGGGCCTTATGAAAGGCCGGACGCTGGTGGTCGCGGACATACATCGTGGCGTAAACGGCGGTCAGGAAAAACTTGATCCAGTAGACGTTTCGGCCGCTCGTCAGCTTCGGGTCGGTCTTCATCAACAGGGCGAAGGCCTCGCCATGGCTGAACTCGTCGTTGCACCATTCGCGGAACCATTTGAAGATCGGGTGGAAGCGATGCTCGGGGTTGGCCTCGAGATGGCGGTAGATGGTGATGTACCGCGCATAGCCGATCTTTTCCGAAAGATAGGTGGCGTAGTAGATGAACTTGGGCCGGAAGTAGGTGTATTTCTTCTTCTGCGTCAGGAAGCCGAGGTTCACCCGCAACCCGGCTTCGCGCAGGGCGTCGTTGATGAAGCCTGCGTGCCGGGCCTCGTCACGGGCCATCAGTTGGAAAAGCTGCGTGATGTCGCGGTTGTTGCCGCGGCGCTTCATTTCCTTGTAGAGCACGCAACCCGAGAACTCGGCGGTGCAGCTCGAGATCAGGAAGTCGATGAATTCCTTCTTCAAGGCAGGGTCCATCCCATCCCAGTCGACATGGTCCCAGTCCTCGTTCTTCTTGAAGTGGCCCTTGTTGGGGTCGGCCTCCATCTGGTCGATCAGCTTGTCCCAGTCCGCGCGCACCGAACTGACGTCGATGGCGTCAAGCTCATCGAAGTCGGTGGTGTAGAAACGCGGCGTGAGCAGCGTGTTGGCCATCGCCGTCTCGGTCGCCATTTCATCGTTGTACTGGCGATCCTGCGCTTCGGCGATCGCGAGTCCCTCTTCAACGGTGGTGGCGTCGGCGGTGTGTTTTCCGGTGTGGGCGTTCATAGCGTGACCTCCTCGGAGAAGGAAAACTCGCACAGCTCCATCACCTCGAAATCACCCGTGAGGCGGGTCCAGAGCTGTTCCAGCTTGCTGGCGCGAAGGATGGTGGCCTCGCGGTCCTCGCTGACCACTTCGCCGAAGGGCGCCATGATCTCGGGGCCGTGAACCTTCACCTCGTCGCCGGGGTGGATCACCGCCCCGTTGTTGAACCGCACATGCGCGTGCAGGGAGTCAAAGCAGTGTGATACTTCGACCGTGCAGGGCGCCCTTTCTATGTCTTTGGTCAGCCATCCCATTTTGGCGTCTCCTTTTGCTATTGTGCCAGGAGCCTTGCAAAGGCCTTGGCGTTGTCGATGCCGAACCCCATGAGGTCGGCATTCCAGCCCGTGGACGGGTCGTGGATCGCGATGCGTCCGTTGTCGTAGCGGACGAGTGTCAGCGGGCCTGTCAGGGCCACGCGGTGTTTGGTGCGCTCGCGCTGGATCACCCTCCAGACGCCCGAGATGAACCCGCCCTCTTTCGGGTTCAGGTCGGCGATGAGCGTGCCGTCCAGTTCGGTCACGGTGGCGCTGCCGGACATGTCGCCCGACAGGTGGAACGTGCGTTCGTGCGTGATCGCGCCGGTGGGCGGCGTATAGGTGACCGGCTGGCCCGACAGGCGCGACCATGTCACCAGCGCCAGCACGATCAGCACGAAGGTGCAGACCGCGAAGACCAGCACGCGCGGGACAAGTTCCTTGTCATGTGCGCTGCGGTCGGTGGCGTGGATATTGTCGGTCTGGGCCATGATCTGTCAGGTCCTTGTCATTCCGCCGGCACGGCGCCGGGGGCGATGTCATCCGCGCCGGTGTCGGCGGCGGTCGGTGTGCGGGCCAGCTTGGGAGCGTTCAACTGCGCCTCGGCCGTCTCGGCAATGAGGCGCGCGATGCGGGCCGCGTCGTCTATGGACCGCAGCGCGGGCTGCGGCTTGCGCACGTGCCACGGGCGGACATGCGGCCAGCAGGTCAGGTAGCTGAGCGGCGGCGGGTCCATCAGGTCGAGTGCGATGGTGCCGTTGCCCGAGCGGCGCAGCGCCAGGTCCGCGCTGGCGATGCGGCTGAAGGGCAGATTCAGCGTGACGGTCAGCGCCGCGCCGACGCGCATCGCCACGCGCCGGTTGGTGATGGTGTAGACGGTGGCGCGGGCCTGCACGTAGCCGATCAGAAGCAGGAGCGCCGCGGCCACCGCGCCGATGAGCAGGAACGGGAAGGACACCCGGAAGGCGTGGGCCATGCCGACCTGGTCGAACAGGGTGACGAAGCGCCAGGCGAAGAGGACGACGAAGTAGCCCACCACCCAGTAGAGGTTGAGCGACTGAACCGTCAGTGCCCACCAGTTGGGCCGGCCCTGCCACAGGATCTGCTCGCCCTCGGGCGGGCGTTCGGGCAGGCCGGGCACCGGTTCCACGTGAAAGTCGTCATGGGGCATCGTCATCTCCTCCGTCCGTCTATGTCCCGGTTCAGCCCAGCTTGGGGTTGAGGCGGGCGTCGTCGGCATAGATCGTGCCGCCGCCGTAATAGGCCGAGATCTTGTCTTCCTCGAGCTTGGTCACCTGATTGGGCGAGGCATGTTTCGGCACGCCGGCGAAGTGTTTGCCGTAGAGCTTGAGCACCTTGACGTGGTTGCTCTTGATCCGGGTGAGCGTCATCGGCACCAGCCGCTTGCCCGCGCCATGCGCGGCGTCGAGTTCGATCTCGAGATAGCGCACCAGCTGTTCGGGCTCGTCGACCCAAAGGTCGGTGATCATGCCCACGACCTCGCCGTCGCCGGCCACGACGGGCAGGCCGCGCGGGTCACGGCCCGCAGCCACGTGGAAGTGTTCGTTGGCCGACATCGGCACGATCTTGGGGTGGCCGTGACCGTCCAGTTCCGGCACGTCCTCGCGGTTGGCCCAGGAGGCCGGGCCGACGCCATCGGCAAGCGGGTCGCCCGTGGGCTCGAACGGAAACCCGTTGCCCGCTGCGGTTTTTTGCAGCGCCACGTTCTGCCGGTCGGGGCGTTGGCCCGAGGGCACCGTCAGCTCACCCCGGCCATGGGGCAGGATGAAGGTCTTGTCGCCGGGGATCGGGAAGGGCCCCTGGTTGGCGGACAGGTTGCCGTCATCATCCTCGAGCGGGTAGCCCTCGCGCATGTTCTCGCGCTGGATGTAGATGATCAGCCCGGCGAAGAAGATCCAGAACAGCCAGATCGAAAGACTGGCAAGATCGAAATTGGCGAAGAAAGCGTTACTCATGGCATATCCTTTCCATGGATCGGCACATCATGTCGGGAAGTCGGCCAGGCCGATGCGGGCCGCCTCCGATGGGGTGGAATGGGTGGCGGCGCGCGGGTTGCGCACCAATGGCCCGATCACGGCGAGCGTGACGAAGAGAAGGGCGATTTCGGTGTGATAGACAAAGGTATAGCCGGTGGCGGGCGTGTTCAGCACCTCGCCCCAGGCGCCGGAGGTCGCGGCAGCGTTGACCGCGTCGCGGATGCCGCCGCCGAAGGCGATAGCGAGCCCTGCCGCTGTGGCCTGCGCGGCGCCCCAGGCACCGAGCGCAAGGCCGTGGCCGGCTTTGCCCTTCGTGGTAATCGTCATGGCGGCCGTCAGGGTCGAGACGGCGAAGACGCCGCCACCCAGCCCGATCAGGCAGGCCCCGGCAAAGAACAGGGCGGTCGAGTTCATCGGCGCGGCGAAGACGACGATGGCGAAGGCTGCGATGCCGATCAGCACGCCGAGTGCGGCCAGCCGGTGCGCGTTACGCCCCTGCGCCAATGAGCGCCCGGTCCAGACGAAACCAGCCAGCGCGCCCGCGGCCCAGAGCGCGGTCAGAAGCGTGGTGGACGACACCGAGAGGCCCAGGATCTCGCCGCCATAGGGCTCCAGCAGGACGTCCTGCATGTTGAAGGCCATGGTGCCGATGAACACCACCGCCAGAAGGCGTCCGGCCTGTCCGCCCGACATCAGGTCGGCCCAGGCAGCGGAAAAGCGGGGGCGGGGGGCGGCGCGTTCCGCGCGTGTCATCGGCGCCATCTTTTCCTGTTTCCACAGCGCGATGAGGTTGAGGACGATACCTGCAAGCGCCGCGCCTTGTACCACGCGAATGAGTGCCAGTTCACTGAAGTCGCGTAGCAGCCAGCCGATGACGATGGCAGAAATGCCCATACCCAGCAGGAACATCACGTAAAGCAGGGCCACGACGCGCGGACGGGTTTTCTCGTCGGCGCGGTCGGTGGCGAGGGCCAGACCGGCGGTTTGAGTCATGTGCAGGCCGAGGCCGGTCATCAGGAAGGCGAGTGCCGCCAGCACCTCGCCCGCGAAGGGCACGTCGTGGACCGTATTACCCGACAGGACCAGCAGGGCAAAGGGCATCACCGCCAGCCCGCCCATCTGCCAGAGCGAGCCGAACCAGAGGTAGGGCACGCGCTTCCAGCCGATGGCGCTGCGGTAGGTATCCGAGCGGAAGCCTAGAAGCGTGCGGAAGGGGGCGATCAGGACGGGCAGGGCGATCATCACGGCCACGATGGTGGCCGGGACGGAAAGTTCGACGATCATCACGCGGTTGAGCGTGCCGAGCAGCATGACGGTGGCCATGCCGACCGAAACCTGGAAGAGCGAAAGCCGTAGAAGCTCGCCCATCGGCAACCCCTCGCTGGCTGCGTCCGCGAAGGGCAGGGCGCGCAGGCTGAGATGCTTTAGGGGCGAGGGGCGGCTCACTGTGTGACCTCCATCGCGTGGGAAATGTAGAAGCCCGAGGTCACGCGCTGGAGCGGGGCCAGGGTGCCGGTGCCTTCGGTCCGTGCATAGGCGCGCGCCAGCCGCGCGGGGCTGTGCGGGATCATGGTGGGCGACCGGTCGGAGCGCGGAAAGAGCTTGCCGGCGTACCACATGCCCATCAGGAGCGGCGTGCGTGGGGCGACGGTAAAGACGATCCGGCCCGAGGTGCGCGCCATGAGCGTCGCGAGCGACCGGGCGATATCGGCGTCGCGGTAGTAGATCAGGCTGTCCATCGCCAGAACGTGGTCGAACCGGCCTAGCCCCGCATCCAGCATGTCGCCCGCGTGGAAGGTCACGCGGTGGGCCAGCGTTTCGGGCAACCGGCGTTGGGCTATGCCCACGAGCGACGGCGAAATGTCGACCGCCACCACGGCGGCCCCGCGCGCGGCAAGTTCGGTGGTCATGGCGCCCGTGCCGCAGCCCGCATCGAGGATGCGCGCGCCGCGCAGATCATTGGGCAGGCGCGACAGCATCTGTTCGCGCATTGCGTCCCGCCCACGCCGCACGGTTTCCCGGATCTTAGAGACCGGCGCATCACTGGTCAGCGCCTCCCACGTGCGGGTGGCGGTCTTGTCGAAATAGGTTTCGACCCGGGTCAATGTGCGGTCGTAGGTCATGCCGTGCCCCCTGCGCGCGCCGCGCCCCGGACGTGATCCGGGGCCTCCGCGTCGGCCAGGAGGTGCCGGGTCAGGCCCGGCACGGGGAAGCGATATGTGGCAGCGTCGCGCATCAATCGAATCCCAAAAGCTCGAAGATATCGCGGTCTTCCATCGGGGCGGGGGCCAGAGGTTCGGTTCCGCGCCAGAGGGTTTCGGCCAGTTGGACATATTCCTTGCGGGCCATGACGATGTCTTCCTCGTCGGGCATCTCGAACAGGGTTTTCTTCTTCAGGCGCGAGCGGCGGATAGCGTCATAGTCGGGCATGTGCGCGATCCGGTTGAAGCCGACCTTCTCGCAATAGCGGTCGACCTCGTTCGTCTCGCGCGAGCGGTTGGCGACGCAGCCCGCCAGCCGGACCTTGTAGTTGGCCGACTTGGCCTGCACCGCGGCGATGATGCGGTTCATGGCGTAGATGCTGTCGAAATCGTTGGCGGTGACGATCACCGCGCGGTCGGCGTGTTGAAGCGGAGCCGCGAAACCGCCGCAGACCACGTCGCCCAGCACGTCGAAGATCACCACGTCAGTGTCTTCCAGCATATGGTGCTGTTTCAGCAGCTTGACGGTCTGGCCCACGACATAGCCGCCGCAGCCGGTGCCCGCGGGAGGCCCGCCTGCCTCGACGCATTTCACGCCGCCCCAGCCATCGGCCACGAAATCCTCGGGGCGCAGTTCCTCGGGATGGAAATCGACCTCTTTCAGGATATCGATCACCGTGGGCTGCAAGCGGCCCGTCAGGGTGAAGGTGCTGTCATGCTTGGGGTCGCAGCCGATCTGCAGCACGCGCTTGCCCATCTTGGCGAAGGCGGCCGACAGGTTCGAGGACGTGGTCGATTTGCCGATCCCGCCCTTGCCGTAGACCGAAAAGACCTTGGCTCCTTCGATCTTCATCGATGGGTCCTGGTGAACCTGAACCGATCCTTCGCCGTCTTGGCCCCGGAGGGCCGGAATGTCGTCGCGAGGGCTCATATGTCGCCTGTCCTTTCGGGATTGCGTGTCATTCTGCGGCGACTCCTTCGAGATGATCTTCGAGGGAGTCCGCGGCGTTGCGCAGGGCCGAGAGGGTGTCCTCATCGGGCTGCCAATAGGAACGGTCATGCGCTTCGAGCAGGCGGTTGGCCATGCGCGAGGAGGCGGTCGGGTTGAGATCCGCCAAGCGCTGGCGCATGTCCGCGTCAAGGATGAAGGTCTCGCTGAGGCGCTGGTAGACCCACGGTTCGACCTGTCCGGTGGTGGCGGACCAACCCATCGTGTTGGTGAAGGCGCTTTCGATCTGGCGTACACCTTCGGCGCCGTGTTGCAAGAGCGCCTCGTGGAACTTGGGGTTCAGGGCGCGCGAGCGGGATTCCAGCGAGACCTGGTCGGCCAGCGTGCGCACCTTGCCCGCACCGCGCGTGGTGTCGGAGATGTAGATCGCCGCCTCTTCGCCGCCGCGGGCGCGTTTCACCGCGCGGGAGATGCCGCCCAGCGTGTCGAAATAATGGTCGACGGTGGTGACGCCCAGTTCGACCGACTCGAGGTTCTGATAGGCCAGTTCCACGTCGCCGAGCGCGGTTTGCAGCAGCTTGTCGTTGGCCGCAGCCTTGCCGTCGACACCGTATGCGAAGGATTTGCGCGACAGGTAGGCGTCGGCCAGTTCGTCTTCGTCATCAAAGGCGGAACTGTCGACCATCATGTTGACGTTCGAGCCATAGGCGCCCTCGGCATTGGAGAAGACGCGCAGGGCGGCGGTTTGCAGGTCGCAGCCGATCTTTTCCGCATAGGCCAGCGCGTGGGCGCGGATGAAATTCTGTTCGACCGGCTCGTCGGCCTGCGCGGCCTTGAGCGCGGCTTCGGCCAGAAGCTTGGTTTGCAGGGGCAGAAGGTCGCGGAAGATGCCCGAGAGGGTCATGATGACGTCGATGCGGGGACGGCCCAGTTCGGCAAGTGGGATCAGGTCCGCACCGCAGAGGCGGCCGAAACTGTCGAAGCGGGGAGTGGCGCCCATGAGCGCCAGCGCCTGCGCCAGTTGCGAGCCGTCGGATTTGATGTTGTCGGAGCCCCAGAGGACGATCGCCACGGTGCGAGGCAGGGTCTTGTGCGTGTCCAGCAGAAGCTGCGCCTGGGACGCGCCTTGGCGGCAGGCGAATTCCGAGGGCATGCGGAACGGATCGAACGCGTGGATATTGCGGCCCGTGGGCAGGATATCGGGCGAGCGGATGAGGTCGCCGCCATGCACAGGCGCGGTGTAACCGCCTGCCAGCGCGTGCAGGATGGCAGGGATCTCGGTGCTTTCCCGCAGGTGCTTGTCGGCGGTGGCACGGGTCTCGGCATCGGCGTCGGCCATCAGATCGAGATACTCGGCGCGGGCCGTGTCGGACATGGGCCGGCCCACCACGTGCAGGCCCTCGGGGATCAGTGCGTCCTCGGTCTCCAGCAGCTTGAGCCAGAGCGTTTCGGGGCCGGTGTCGCCCAGGTCCACAGCCTCGGCCTGTTCGGCGATGAGCGATTCAAGATCGGCGCGCTCAGACGCGCCGGGGCGGGTGGCGCGCCAGCGGGTCAGGCTGTCTTTCAATTCGGCCAGGCCCTTGTTGAGACCGGCGGTGGCCAGGGGCGGGGTGAGGTGCGAAATGGTAATGGCGCCGGAGCGGCGTTTCGCGAGCGAGGCCTCGGACGGGTTGTTGGCGGCGTAGAGGTAGATGTTGGGCATCTCGCCGATCAGGCGGTCGGGCCAGTCGCGGGGGCCGAGACCGGCCTGTTTGCCCGGCATGAATTCCAGCGCGCCGTGCATTCCGAAATGCAGGATCGCATCGGCCTGGTAGGTGTCGCGCAGCCATTGGTAGAATTGCACGAAAGCGTGGGTGGGCGCGAAGCCGCGCTCGAACAGCAGACGCATCGGGTCGCCTTCATAGCCGAAGGCGGGCTGGACGCCGACGAAGATGTTGCCGAAGTCCTGCCCCAGAACGAAGACGCCGCGCCCGTCCGATTGCACCTTGCCGGGGGCGGGGCCCCAGACCTCTTCGATCTCGGAAAGGTGGGGCGTGTTTGCCACGATGCTGTCGGCGCTGACATGGGCGGCGACATTGGCCTCCTGCCCGTATTGGGCGGCGTTGCCTTGCAGGACGGCGGCGCGCAGGGCGTCGACGGTCTCAGGGACCTCGATGTCGTAGCCCTGGGCCTGCATTTCCAGCATGGTGTTGTGCAGGCTCTCGAACACGGACAGATAGGCTGCGGTGCCCACGGCGCCCGCGTTTGGCGGGAAGCCGAAAAGCACGATGGCGACTTTTTTCTCGTCCAGCTTGCGGCGCCGCAGGCGGATCAGGCGCTCGGTCTTTTCGACCAGGCTGTCGATGCGCTCTGGGCAGGGGGCCATGGACTTGGCGTCGGGCGCGGCACGGCATTTGTGACGGCAGCCGTCGCAGCCCTCGGGGCCGTGACGGCCGGCGAAAACGGTGGGGCAGGTCGCGCCGTCGAGTTCCGGCAGGGCGATCAGCATCGTGGTTTCGATCGGGCCGAGGCCCTGGGGCGAGGCCGCCCATTGGCCCAGCGTCTGGAATTCCAGAGGGTGGGCGGCGATGTAGGGCAGATCGAGGTCCTTGAGCACGGAAATGGCCGCGTCGTTGTCATTATAGGCGGGGCCGCCGACGAGGCTGAAGCCGGTCAGCGACACCAGCGCGTCTATCCTGGGGCCACGCTCGGTGCGGAAGAACGCGTCGATGGCCGGGCGCCCGTCGAGACCGCCGGCGAAGGCGGGCAGGACATTGAGCCCTCGGGCGTGAAGTGTGCGGATGACGCCGTCGTAATGCGCGGTGTCGCCCGACAGCACGTAGGAGCGCATCATCAGAAGGCCCACGGTGGGCGCGCCGGGTATGTGGCCGGGCAGGTCGGCGGGGTCGGTGGTGATGCGGTCGGGCAGGTCGGGATGATAAAGCCCGGTATCGGGATACTCCACCGGCAGGGCCACGCGCGCGCCGCGCCAGTCGTCGTGACGGCAGTAGCGCGAAATGAGGAAACGGATCAGCCCCTCGACGTTCTCGTCGGACGCGCCCAGCCAGTATTGCATCACCAGGAACCACGCGCGCAGGTCCTGCGCCTTGCCGGGGATCAGCTTGAGGATGCGCGGCAGGCGGCGCAGCATCTTCATCTTCTTGGCGCCGCTGTCGACATTTTGCTTGGTCTGGCCGCGCAGCTTTTTCATCAGCTTGCGGGTGCCGGATTCGGGCGCTTGCATGTCGAGCGTGCCCATGCGCGTCAGGCGCACGATCTTGGCGTCGGCGATGATGCCCGCCAGCGCGTCGCAGTCCTCTCGCCGCGCCTCGAGGTCGGGCAGGATCGCGTTGATGTGGTCCTCGAGGAAGAGAAGGTTGGCGATGAGGATGTCGCCCGTGGCGATATCGGCGCGGGCGGCGGCCAGGGCGGCGTCGCTTTCACCCCATTCGGCGGCGGCATGAACCTTGAGTTCCAGCCCCGGGAAATCCATGCCTAGGTTCAGCGCCGCGCGTTCGCAGGGGCCGGCCGCGTGGCTGTCCAGCGTCAGGATCACGACCTTGTAAGGCCGGATTATCATGGCGTCATCGCGCATAATGGGCCTTCGCCTCGTAAAGCGTGTCGAGGCTGATCTGCGTCATGCCGCGTTCGGCGGCGAAGGTTTCGGTGTTGCGGCGGGCCTTGCCGCGCACGAAGAAGGGGATCTTCTTCAGCTCCTTTTCCGCGTCGTCGAGCCAGGTGATCGAACTGTTGTCGTTCGCAGGCTGCGGTTCTTCGGCCTTTTCAGGTTGCGGCGCGGGTTTGGCCTTGTGTCCGTGATGGCTGGCACCCGCGTCGTCGTGGAATTCGAAGTCGTCGCGGAACATGTGCAACAGGTGCTCTTCCAGCCCCATGACCAGCGGGTGGACCCAGGTGTCGAAAATGACGTTCGCGCCCTCGATGCCCATCTGTGGGCTGTAGCGGGCGGGGAAATCCTGCACGTGGACGGGGGCGGAGATGACGGCGCAGGGAATGCCTAGGCGTTTGCCGATATGGCGCTCCATCTGCGTGCCGAGGATCATCTCGGGCGCCAGTTCCTCGATCCGTTGTTCGACATCGAGGTAATCGTCGGAGATCAGCGCCTCGACGCCGTACTCCTTGGCCAGCGCGCGGATCGGGCGGGCCATCTCGCGGTTGTAGCAGCCAAGGCCGACCACCTCGAACCCCATCTCGTCGCGGGCGACGCGGGCGGCGGCGGCGACATGGGTTCCGTCGCCGAAAAGGAACACGCGCTTGCCGGTGAGGTAGGTTGAGTCGACCGAAGCCGAGTACCACGGCAGGCGCAGGCGGCTGTCGTCGAGGTTCGGCTCTTGTCCGGTGATCTGGGCCACCTCGGCGATGAAATCGCGGGTGGCGCCGACACCGATGGGGACGGTCTTGGTGAACGGCTGGTCCAGCTCACGTTCCATCCAGCGGCAGGAGGCCTCGCCGGTCTCGGGGTACATCAGGACGTTGAAATGCGCGGCCCCCAGCCGGGTGAGATCCTGGGGCGTCGCGTTAAACGGGGCGCAGACATTGACCGAGATGCCCATGTCTTCGAGCAGGGCGGTCACCTCGGTGATGTCGTCGCGGTGGCGGAAGCCGAGCGCGGTGGGGCCGATCAGGTTGGCGGTGACATGGCCCGTGCGGTCCATCGGTTTCGCAAGGTGACGCACCAGCTGGAACAGGGTCTCGTCCGCGCCGAAGTTTTCCTTGCGCTGGTAGCTCGGGAGCTCCAGCGCGATGACCGGGCAGGGCAGGCCCATCTGTTCGGCCATGCCGCCAGGGTCGTCCTGAATCAGTTCGGCGGTGCACGAGGCGCCGACGATCATCGCCTGGGGCTGAAACCGGTCATAGGCCGCCTGAGCCGCGGTTTTGAAAAGGTTTGCGGTGTCCGCACCCAGATCGCGGGCCTGAAATGTCGTATAAGTGACAGGCGGGCGATGGTTGCGCCGCTCGATCATGGTGAAGAGCAGGTCGGCATAGGTGTCGCCCTGCGGCGCGTGCAGGACGTAATGCAGGCCCTTCATCGCGGTGGCGACGCGCAATGCGCCGACATGCGGCGGGCCTTCATATGTCCAGACCGACAGCTTCATTCCGCCGCCTCCAGCCGCAGCTTGGCGCGGCGGTTGAGGGGACGCGAAAAGAGGCCGGCAAGGTCGCCGGCCTGTTCGTAGAAATGCACCGGGGTGAAGACCAGTTCGATGGCCCACTTGGTGGCCAGACCTTCCGCTTCCAGAGGATTTGCGAGGCCAAGGCCGCAGACCGTCAGGTCGGGTTGCGCCGCGCGGCAGCGGTCGAGTTGCATCTCGACATCCTGGCCTTCGGAAAGCGTCGGGCCTTCTTCCAGAAGGTCGAGATCGGGGCCGACAACGGCCTTGTGGATGTAGGGCGCGCCGACTTCGACGGCGGTCATCCCGCATTCGCGGGTGAGAAACCGGGCCAGCGGGATCTCAAGCTGGCTGTCGGGGAAAAAGAAGACGGATTTTCCATCCAGTTTCTCCGACGCCTGCGAGATCGCTTTTTTGGCCCGTGCGCGGGGCGCGTGTGTTACAGTGTCGAACAGGGTGATGTCGACACCGAACTCCATTGCCACGGCGCGAAGCCACGCGGTGGTGCCTTCTTCGCCGAACGGGAAAGGCGCAGGAATGTGACGCGCCCCGCGCTTTCCAAGTGCGGCGAGGGTGCCGCCAAGGAAAGGCTGGGTAAGGATGAAAGAGGTGTTGGGACCAACGGCGAGAGTGCTGACGGCGCGGCGCGCCGGCAGCACTTTTACGTTGTCGATGCCCATTTTGGACAAAAGATCGAGCATCTGGTCCTCGACCACGTCCGGTAGCGCGCCGACCACGAGAAGCTGACGCTCGTCGGTGTCCGGCAAGACCGGGACCATGGAGGCGAGACACGCGTCCTCGCCCTCGGTAAAGGTCGTCTCGATGCCCGAGCCCGAGTAATTCAGCACGCGCACATGCGGGGCGTGTTGCAGCGACAGCTTTTCGGCGGCGCGGGCAAGGTCCAGCTTGATCACCTCGGACGGGCAGGAGCCCACGAGGAAGAGCTGGCGGATATCCTTGCGGCGCTCCAGCAGGCGAGCGACCTCGCGCTCAAGCTCGGCCTGTGCATCGGCCAGGCCGGCCAAATCGGTTTCCTCGAGAATGGCCGTGCCGAAGCGGGGTTCCGCGAAGATCATCACGCCGGCGGCGGATTGCAGCAGGTGGGCGCAGGTGCGGCTGCCCACGACCAGGAAGAAGGCATCCTGCATCTTGCGGTGCAGCCAGATGATTCCCGTTAGGCCGCAAAAGACCTCGTGCTGGCCGCGCTGTTTCAGGATCGGGGCGTCTCGGCATCCGGCGGCCGGAAGGGGCGCGGAGTCATCGGTCATGCCGGCACCTCAGACAGGACTGCCGATTGCAGTCGCGCGGCGCGCAGTTTGAGCAGGAACTGGGTGGCGTTGATGGCGTAGGCGGCATAAGCCGCTAGGGCGAGCAACATCAGCCCCTGGGGCGACAGGTAGGCCGTGAAAAGTGCCCAGATATAGGCCGTGTGAAGGGCGATCACCGCGAAGCTGAACACGTCCTCCCAGAAGAAGGACTCGGCGAAAAGGTATTGACCGAAAACGACTTTTTCCCAGATCGCCCCCGTCACCATGATCAGGTAGAGAAATCCTGTCTTGATCAGGATCGACCATGTTGCCAAGGCGTATCCCTCGCCGGTCGAAAGATATCTCAGGACAAGGCCGAGAGAGACCAGGAAAACCAGGAACTGGGCGGGCGCAAGAATGCCTTGCACAAGCGTCCAGATGCTGGAGTCGCGGCGGGCGCGCTGCTCGGGTGTGTAGAGCAGGCCCCGGTTCGCTTTTGGTGGCGCTGGCAGCGACATGGGCTCCCCCTCCTGGGCCATGAGGTCCTTGGATGATGCTAGGGTCTGGCGCGCAGAAGTGTCAACTAAAATTTACACATTGCGGCGTTAGGTTTTGCCGACAAAAATGGACATTCCTACGAGTCGGCGAGCCGTGTTTTTCAAGCCCTTCGCGCGTCATCGGAATAAATCGGACGCGAAACAAACATACTGTAAACAGTGGGTTGGGCGATCTCCCTAAGCGTGCATGTCAGGAAAAATTGACATTGAACACGCGCGGGCGCACAGTGGGAGGGTCAACTTGGGCGTCGCCGTTACCGCGACGTACCCATGTTGCCAGACGCGGGGGAGATGCGCGTGGAAGATTCTGCTGACAGAAGGGGCCACGGCCTTTCAAAGTCCCAGCAGCCGGCCATCCGGTTCTTGGTGGAGTCGGCTCTGCGCACTGTCATATCGAACAAGGAGCGCGCCGAACCGCGGACGCGCGAGCAATGGATCGAGAGGCTGTGCGAAGCGCTGATGTCCGACTCGAGCAGCGGCTACCGTGCGGTCATGGCCTCGCTTGTCGCGAGCGGTGTCAGCACCGAAGAGGTCTTCCAGTCTTACATCCCCGCGGCCTCGGCATTTCTTGGTGAGCTTTGGGTCAGTGACCGGGCAAGTTTTGTCGATGTCACTGTCGGCGCCTCGCGGCTGCAGAGCCTGTTTCGTGAACACCAGACCGACTTCCCGGGACGTTGGAGCGACCGGAGCATTCCCCTTGGGCAATCGGCCCTGATGGTCGTGCCGCAGTTCGAGCAGCACGCGCTTGGGGCCTTCGTGGCCGCGGATAACCTGCGCAGGCACGGCCTTTGGGTGCACATGGCGATTGGCCTTACCAAAGAGGAATTGGCCGCGCTTTCGGGCACCCGCCGCTTCGCGATGATCGGAATTTCGATCGCGACGCGGAATTCGGTTGAAAAAACCACTGAACTCATAGACTACCTGCGTTCGAATGCTGATTATGTGCCACCTATCGTGATCGGGGGGCGAGCTGTCGAGGTAGATCCAAAGGCCGTTTCGAGAACGGGCGCGGATCATGCGGTTCGCACTGCGCGTGAAGTGATCGAGAAATGTGGGCTGTCAAGTGCAGCAGAGGCAGTGCCTTTCAGCGGCGCGATCTGATGCTCCTTGATTTGGGGAATGGCGGAGTGGTCTGGTGACCCGAGAGAGTCGGAAGTCTGAGAGACTGCGTGCGGGAGCCTTGCCCGATCCAACAGAGGTGCAGAACATCGTCGAGCAGGCCGGTGACATGGCCGTCTACGTATCCGACGATGGCGAGGTTGCAGGCATTTCGGTCAACCCGGACTGTCCGTCCCTGGGGTGCCTCGATCACTGGGTTGGGCGGCCGTTCAAGAATTTCCTGACATTCGAAAGCAAAGAAAAGTTCGAGTTGCGCGTGGCGGCCATGCAGGCCGATCCCGACATGACGCCGAGGGCGCTGGAGTTGAACCACGTCGATAACGCGACCTGGGAATTCCCCATCCGCTACACGCTGCACAGGGTCTACAGGAACGGCGGGCTGCTCTTGCTGGGGCGAGACATGCAGCCGATTGCCGAGGTGCAGCAGCGTCTTGTCGCGGAACAGACGGCGCGCGAACGGGATCAGCAGCGGCTGCGCGGTGAGCAGACATTCTACAATGTGGTCCTGCAGGCGTCCGAGACGCCGCTGATTCTGGTGGAACCTGAAAAAGGCCGGATACGCGACCTCAACGGCGCCGCGGCCATGCTCTTGGGGGCCAGTCCCGAAACGCTGAGCGGATCGTCGCTGGCGCAGGCGTTCGATGGACGCCGCCGGGAAGAGCTGATCGAGGCGATGCGCGCGGCGGCGGGATCTCGCGAGGTGCGGGGCATCAACCTTGTGGCCCGTCGCAATGAACGCGACGTGACGCTTCATCCGGAGTTCTTCCGCGCGGCGGGCGACCTGTTCATCCTGTGCCACCTGCGGTCGGCAGACGGCAAGGCGGGGACGACTGCGGAATCCGGTGTGGTCATGGGGGCGCTTTACGCTGCCACCAGCGATGCGATCGTGATCACGGACGGCAAGGGCGTGATCCGCGATGCGAACGAGGCGTTCCTGACCATGGCCGACGCAGCACAGCTGCGGGATATACGCGATGTCAACCTGTCGGACTTTCTTGTGCGTGGGGCGGTCGATACGAAGCTCATGCTGGAAACGGCGGCCAAGCAGGGGCGGTTGCGCAACTATTCCACGCAGGTCGCCAGCCTTGTGGGGACCCGGGCGACCGTGGACGTATCGGTGGCGCGGCTGCGCAATCCCTCCGGGGATTTCGGTTTCGGTTTCATCCTGCGCAACACTGCCATGAACGAGGCCGGTGAGACGGAATTCGGCAGCGTCGTCAGCGAAGAGGCCATGAAGAACGTCATGGATCTGGTCGGTACGGCGTCGCTGAAAGAGCTGGTTTCGGCTACGTCGGACGTGATCGAAAAGCTATGTATCGAGACCGCGGTGCAACTGACCGGAAACAACCGCGTCGCTGCGGCCGAAATGCTGGGTCTGTCGCGGCAGAGCCTGTACGTCAAGCTGCGCAAGCACGGATTGATCAACTCGAATAGTGACGAATAGGCGCGCTAGAGCTTTGAAGAAGCTTTTTGGCACGTCCGGTCTGACGGGTTTCGGTCGTCGAAGCATTCCTAACGCCAAAAAAGACCTTTCCCGAATCCGATATGTAAACCATACTTGACACTATGAGTGTCTCGTTAGACATACGCGCGCCGCGACGCTGGCCCGAAGCGCGGGCCGTCCTGACCCTGATCAAGCCGATCACGTGGTTCCCGCCGGTCTGGGCGTATCTTTGCGGCGTGGTGTCCAGCGGCGTGCCCGTCCTTTCCGCGCCTTGGCTTGTGCTGATCGGCATGGTGCTTGCAGGGCCAGTGGTCTGCGGCATGAGCCAGGCGGCCAATGACTGGTGCGACCGGCATGTCGATGCCATCAACGAGCCGTATCGCCCGATCCCGTCGGGCCGGATTCCCGGGCGGTGGGGCCTGTGGATCGCGCTGGTCATGAGCGCTGCGGCATTGGCCCTGGGGGCGACACTGGGGCTCTGGGGGTTTGCCGCGACAGTGTTCGGCGTCCTGGCGGCCTGGGCCTACTCGGCCGAGCCGGTCCGGCTAAAGAAGTCGGGCTGGTGGGGGCCGGGTCTTGTCGGGCTGTGCTACGAGGGACTGCCCTGGTTCACGGGCGCGGCGGTCTTGTCGTCCGGCGCGCCGGCATGGCAGATCGTGCTGCTGGCGCTGCTCTACGCCGTGGGGGCGCACGGCATCATGACGCTCAACGATTTCAAGGCGTTGGAGGGAGATCGTCAGACTGGCGTGAAGTCGCTGCCGGTCACGCTGGGTCCGGCGCGCGCGGCACGGGTGGCCTGCTGGATCATGGCCGTGCCGCAGGTCGCGGTGATCGCGCTGCTGGCGGGCTGGGGGCAGGTGTGGCACGTCGCCGCCATCGCCGCGTTGTTGGCGGTGCAGGTCTGGGCGATGCGGGTGCTTTTGTCTGACCCCAAGGGCCGGGCGCCCTGGTACAACGGCACGGGCGTCACTCTTTATGTCAGCGGAATGATGGTGGCGGCTTTCGCCCTGAGGGGGCTGGTATGACCCTGGGATGGGGCGGTATCGCGCGTTTGTGCCTGGCCAATGCCGCGATTGGGGGGATGGCCGCGCTTCCGGTCAACCTGTTCAACCGCCTGATGACGGTGGAACTGGCCTTGCCCGCCTTGCTGCCGGGGTTTCTGGTGGCGTTGCATTACGCCGTTCAATTGTCGCGGCCGGTCTGGGGCCATCGCTCGGATGCCAGGGGCAGGCGCACGCCGTTCATCTTGGGCGGTACGCTTGTCGTGGGCGCGGGGCTGGTGTTGACAGCATGGGGAATCGCCTTTGCGCCGAGCACGCAGGTGGCGATTGCGGTCTGGATCGTGGCCTACGCGCTGATCGGCTTCGGTATCGGGGCCGCGGGGACGTCCTTCCTGGCGCTGCTTGCGACAGCCGCGCCGGATGAAAAGAAGGGCGCGGCCGCCACGTTCGCCTGGCTGATGCTGATTGCCGGGGCGATTGCGGCGTCGGTGGGTGCGGGCATCGCGCTGAAGCCCTACAGCCCGGAGCGCTTGATGATGGTGGTGCCGGTCGTGGCTGCGGCCTGTTTCGTGGCGACGTTGATTGCGACCTGGGGCGTGGAAAGACGTCTGGGATCCGTCCCTGCGCCGCAGGAGTCGAACTTGGGTCCCGCGTTGAGAGCAACCTGGGGGGACCCGGCGGCGAAGGCCTTTACCGGGTTCGTGTTCCTGTCGATCCTAGCCTTCTACCTTAGTGAATTGGTGCTGGAGCCTTTCGCAGGCCATATCCACGGGCTGACACCCGACGAGTCGACCAAGCTGTCGGGTGGCAAGGACGGTGCTGCGCTATTGGGGATGCTGCTGGCCGGAGCGTTTTCGACGTTCAGGCTGGGCAGCTTGCGGACATGGGCCGTCATCGGCTGCGTGGTCTCTGCGGTGGGCCTGATGGGCCTTGGCGCGGGTGCGGCGCTGGTGCCGTTCACGGTCATCCTGGGGCTGGGCAACGGCCTGTTCGTCGTGGGCGCCATCGGGTCCATGATGCGCCTTGCTGCAGCGCAGGAAGGCGCGACCGGCACGCGGATGGGCGTCTTCGGTGCCGCCCAGGCGGTGGCCGCCGGTCTGGCCGGGCTGATCGCCACGGGCACCCTCGACGTGGCGCGGAGTTTCATGAGCGACGGCGCGGCCTATGCCGCCGTCTTCGGTCTCGAGGCCGTGCTTTTCTTGGCCGCTGCGCTGGTCGCGGTGCGCATCCTGCACCGGCCCTACGCGCCGCTGCTGCAACCGGGAGAATGAGCGATGTTTGACGTTGTGGTAGTCGGAGGCGGCCCGAGCGGGGCCACGGCGGCCGAGGATCTGGCGCGGTCCGGGCACAAGGTGGCGCTCCTGGACAGGGCGGGGCGCATCAAGCCCTGTGGCGGCGCGATCCCGCCGCGTCTGATCGCGGATTTCGACATTCCGGAGGATCTGCTGGTGGCCAAGATCACCACCGCGCGGATGATCTCTCCGACCGGACGCAAGGTGGATATCCCCATCGAGAACGGCTTTGTCGGCATGGTGGACCGCGAGGATTTCGATGAGTTCCTCCGCGCTCGGGCCGAAGAGGCCGGCGCGGTTCGGGCCACGGGAACCTACAAGCGGATCGTACGCGAGAATGGTCAGGTCAAGGTCATCTATCGCGACAAGGTCAGCGGAGCCGAGCGTGACCTGCCCTGCAAACTGGTGATTGGCGCGGATGGCGCTCGGTCGAAAGTGGCGCGCGACGAGGTCGAGGGCGGGGACCGTATTCCCTACGTCATGGCCTATCACGAGATCATCGCGGCCCCGGGCAAGGTGGGCGCGTACGACCCAGCCCGCTGCGACGTGATCTATGACGGCCGGATAAGCCCCGATTTCTACGGCTGGGTCTTTCCGCATGGCAAGTCGGCCAGCGTCGGCATGGGGTCGTTGGTCAAGGAGGTGGACGTGAAACAGGCCACCGCCGATCTGCGCACCGCCAGCGGGCTGGCGGATTGCGAGACGATCCGCAAGGAAGGCGCGCCCATCCCGTTGAAGCCACTGGACCGCTGGGACAATGGCAGGGATGTCGTGCTGGCCGGGGATGCGGCGGGCGTGGTTGCGCCAAGTTCGGGCGAGGGGATATACTATGCCATGGCCGGCGGGCGCGTGGCGGCCACGGCTACGGCGGCGACCCTGGCCTCGGGACGGGTCAAGGACCTGCGGCTGGCGCGGCAGCTGTTCATGAAAGAGCACAAGACGGTGTTCCGGGTGCTGGCGTCGATGCAGAATGCCTATTACAAGTCGGACGAGCGGCGCGAACGGTTCGTGTCGCTGTGCCATGATATCGACGTGCAGCGTTTGACCTTCGAGGCGTACATGAACAAGAAACTCGTCAAGGCCCGCCCCATGGCCCACCTCAAGATCGGGTTGAAGAACCTGGCGCACCTGACGCGCCTGGTGCCGGCGGGCTATACATGAGCGTCATGATCCCGACATGGATCGGTGGCGACCTGGTGGCCGTCGAAAAGCTGGAGGCGCACGAGCGTGGACTGCGGCACAAGGCCGTGTCCGTCTTCGTTCTTTGCGGCAACGACGTGCTGATCCAGCGGCGCGCTTTCAGCAAGTACCACACGCCGGGGCTGTGGGCGAATACCTGCTGCACCCATCCGAACTGGGGCGAAGACCCCGAGGCCTGCGCGGTACGGCGGCTGAACGAGGAATTGGGCATCGAGGGCCTGGCGCTGGACTACCGCGACCAGATCGAATACCGCGCCGATGTCGGCGGCGGCCTTGTCGAGCATGAACTGGTCGATGTCTTCGTGGCGACGGTGCGGGAGCGTATCGGCGTGCATCCGAACCCGGATGAAGTGATCGACACGGCCTGGGTCGATCTGGACGAACTGGCCGAGTGGGCGCAAAGCATGCCGGACATCCATACGCCCTGGCTGCGCATTTACCTGGCGAAACACGCGGCGCAGATATTCGGTCAGGTGGACAGCCCGGTGTGATCCGGCAACGTGCCGGTTTGAATAGACATCCGGCGCGGGGCTTGATTTAACGCGGCACGACTGGCTGGCGAAGATGGAGCGCGCGTGCTTGACCTCAAAGACCTGCAATTTCTGACCGCGCTGGCGCGGCAGAAACATTTTGCCCGCGCCGCCGAGGAATGCGGCGTGTCGCAGCCTGCGTTTTCCATGCGGATCGCCAAGCTGGAAGAGCATCTGGAGACAAAGATCGTTCACCGGGGCAACCGCTTTCAGGGGTTGACGCCCGACGGCGAGAGCATCGTGCGCCACGCGCTTCAGATCCTCGAGGATGTGAAGCGGCTGGAGACCGAGTTCAGCGCCGAGCCGGGGGACGTGACAGGTGTCCTGTCGCTGGCGGTAATCCCGACTGCGACGGCGCTTGCGGCCAAGACGGTGATCCGTCTGCGCGAGGCCAATCCGGGGATCACCGTGCGGGTCAAGACGATGAACTCGTTGGCCATCCTGCACGGGTTGGAGGCCGGCACCTACGATGCGGGGATCACCTATACCGACAGCGCCAACTCCGAGAGTGCCATTCACAGTTTTCTGAGAGTGATGCCGATCGACGACGAGGAATACGTGCTGCTGGTGCCGGCGCAGATGGTGGATGACGACAAGACCGAGATCACCTGGAAAGAGGCGGGGGCGCTGCCGCTTTGCTTGCTGGAGCCGGGAATGCAGAACCGGCATATCATCGACACCGTGTTCCAGGATGTGGGCACGCGGCCGCGCGTCGTGGCGGAATTGTCGGGCCTGACGGCGGGTGTGGTGATGGCGATTCAGGGCGCGGCGGCAACGGTGGTGCCGAAGGTGCTGGTCGAGAATACCGGCGCGCCAAGGTCGGTGCGCATCCTGCCGCTGGTGGAGCCCGAAGTGCACAAATCCCTCAGCCTCGTGACGGCGGATCGTGGCCCTGCATTGCGCACGGTGCAGGCGCTGAAAGAAGTTCTGCGATAAGGCCCGCTTATCGTGGGTTTGAATCATACGATTTTTGATTGAGAATGGTATGCCTTAGTGTGCCCCCAGCAACGGGAGGGTCCACATGGCACTTGATGATCGCAGCGGCGTCTGGAAATCGGGCAAAGGCAAGGGGCGGCACACGCCCAAGGGCCGGCAGCTTGAGGATCAGGCGTGGGAAGAGGTTCGCGACCTTCTGGGCGATGCGCCCCGGCGGCGTGACCTGCTGATCGAATATCTGCACCTGATCCAGGACAAGTTCGGCCACCTGTCAGCTGCGCATCTGCGCGCGCTGGCCGAGGAAATGCGCATCGCGCAGGCCGAAGTCTATGAAGTTGCAACGTTTTACGCGCATTTCGACGTGGTCAAGGAGGGCGAGGTTCCCCCGCCCGCGCTGACCATTCGAGTCTGCGATTCGCTGTCCTGCGAATTGGCCGGGGCGCAACAGCTTAAGGCCGCGCTTGAGGACGGCATGGACCCCAGCGAGGTCCGCGTGCTGCGCGCGCCCTGCATGGGGCGCTGCGATACCGCGCCGGTGCTGGAACTGGGCCACAATCACATCGACCACGCGACGGTGGAGAAGGTCGAAACGGCGATTGCCGCGGGCGACACCCACACGCATGTGCCCGACTATGAAGATTTCGCGGCCTACCGGGCCAAGGGCGGTTACGAGAAACTGGCGGAGATCCGCAAGGGTGGCGATTTCGAGACCATTCAGCAGACGTTGCTGGAGTCCGGCCTGCGCGGGCTTGGCGGTGCAGGTTTCCCCTCTGGCAAGAAATGGGGCTTCGTGCGGGCAGAGGCCGGGCCGCGTTACCTTGCCGTCAACGGCGACGAGGGCGAGCCGGGCACGTTCAAGGACCGCTATTACCTGGAGCGCACGCCGCACCTCTTCCTCGAGGGCATGCTGATCGCCGCCTGGGCGGTCGAGGCGAAGACCTGCTTTATCTACATGCGCGACGAATACCCCGCAGTGCTGAAGATCCTCGCCAAGGAGATCAAGGCGCTGGTAGAGGCGGGTATCGTCGAGCAAGGCTATATCGAACTGCGCCGCGGCGCCGGGGCCTATATCTGCGGCGAAGAAAGCGCGATGATCGAATCGATCGAAGGCAAGCGCGGCCTGCCGCGCCATCGCCCGCCCTTCGTGGCGCAGGTCGGCGTCTACAACAAGCCGACGCTGGTGAATAACGTCGAGACGCTCTACTGGGTGACCCGCGTTCTGCGCGAGGGCGGCGAAATCCTGTCGAGCGTGGAAAAGAACGACCGCAAGGGCCTGCGCTCCTACTCGGTGTCGGGCCGGGTCAAGAACCCGGGCGTGCACCTGCTGCCGGCAGGGTCCACCATCCTCGACATCATCGAGGCCGCCGGCGGGATGCTGGACGGTCACACCTTGAAAGCCTATCAGCCGGGCGGTCCGTCCTCGGGCCTCTTGCCCGCGCACATGGATGACGTGCCGCTGGATTTCGACACGTTGCAGCCGCATGGGTCGTTTATCGGCTCGGCTGCCGTGGTCGTCCTGTCCGACAAGGACAGCGCCAAGGAGGCGGCGATCAACATGCTGAAGTTCTTCGAGGACGAAAGCTGTGGCCAATGCACGCCATGCCGCGTCGGCTGTGAAAAGGCCGTGAAGCTGATGCAGGCGGACAAATGGGATCAGTCGCTGCTGGAGGAGCTGAGCCAGACCATGGTCGACGCGTCGATCTGCGGCCTGGGGCAGGCTGCGCCCAACCCCATTCGCCTGACCATGAAACATTTCCCGGACGAGGTGTAAGACATGACCGACACGATCAAGTTCACACTCGATGGCAAGGAAGTCGAAGCCGAGAAGGGCATGACCATCTGGGAGGTGGCCAATGGCCGGGGTCTGAAGATTCCGCATCTGTGCCACAAGCCCGCGCCGGGGTACCGCCCCGACGGCAATTGCCGCGCCTGCATGGTTGAGGTCGAGGGCGAGCGGAACCTCGTCGCCTCCTGCATTCGCGAGCCCAGCGAGGGCATGAAGGTCACGACCGACTCCAACCGAGCCGAGACCGCGCGCAAGATGGTGATGGAGATGCTGGTCGCCGACCAGCCCGAGCCGGAAAAGGCGCATGACAAGTCGAGCCACCTTTGGGATATGGCCAAGCTGGCCGGCGTGTCGGAAAGCCGCTTTCCCAAGCTGGAACAGGACCGTGTGCCGCTGTTGGATGACAGCCACGTTGCGATGAGCGTCAATATGGATGCGTGCATCCAGTGCAACCTGTGCGTCCGCGCCTGCCGCGAAGTGCAGGTCAATGACGTGATCGGCATGGCCGGTCGCGGGCATGACAGCTATCCGGTGTTCGATTTCGACGATCCCATGGGGGAAAGCACCTGCGTGGCCTGCGGCGAATGCGTACAGGCCTGCCCCACGGGCGCGCTGATGCCGTCCACCGTGGTGGATGACGCCCAGGTGGGCGACAGCGCCGACTATGACCGCGAGGTCGAGAGCGTCTGCGCTTTCTGCGGTGTGGGCTGCCAGATCAGCCTGAAGGTCAAGGACGACAAGGTGAAATATGTCGAGGGCATCAATGGCCCTGCGAATGAAGGGCGCTTGTGCGTCAAGGGCCGGTTCGGCTATGACTATATCCACCACTCACACCGTCTGACCAAGCCCCTGATCCGGCGCGACGATGCGCCGGCCAAGGGGCTGAACGTCGATCCGGGCAACTGGCGCGACTTTTTCCGCGAGGCCTCCTGGGACGAGGCGCTGGACGTGGCGGCAAACGGCCTGAAGGGCCGGGGCCGCGAGGTGGCCGGTTTCGGCAGTGCGAAATGCACCAACGAAGAGGCCTACCTGTTCCAGAAATTCATCCGCCAGGGTTTCGGCCACAACAACGTTGACCACTGCACGCGGCTTTGCCATGCCTCGTCGGTCGCGGCGTTGATCGAGAACGTCGGTTCCGGCGCGGTGACCGCGACCTTCAACGAGATCGAGAATGCCGACGTGGCGATCATCATCGGGGCCAACCCGATCGAGAACCACCCCGTCGCGGCGACCTATTTCAAGCAGTTCACCAAGCGTGGTGGCAAGCTGATCGTGATGGACCCGCGCGGCGTGGGGATGAAGCGCTTCGCGACCCACATGCTGCAGTTCAAGCCGGGCGCGGACGTGTCCATGCTGAACGCGATCATGCATGTGATCGTCGAGGAAGAGCTGTACGACCAGCAGTATATCGAGGCCTTCACCGAGAACTGGGAGGCCGAGAAGGCGCATCTGGCGCAGTTCCCGCCCGAGAAGATGGAAGAGCTGTGCGGCATCCCCGCCGAAACGCTGCGGCAGGTCGCCCGGGAGTTCGCGACGGCGCAGTCCGGCATGATCTTCTGGGGCATGGGCGTCAGCCAGCACATCCACGGCACGGACAATTCCCGCTGCCTGATCAGCCTCGCGCTGATGTGTGGACATGTGGGGCGTCCGGGCACGGGCCTTCACCCGCTGCGCGGCCAGAACAACGTGCAGGGCGCTTCCGACGCGGGCCTGATCCCGATGTTCCTGCCCGACTACCTGTCGGTCACCGACGATGGCGTACGCAAGGCGTTCACCGAAGTCTGGGAATCCGGCGATTTCAGCAGCGAGAAGGGCCTGACGGTCACCGAGATCATGGATGCGGTGCACGAGGGTCACATCAAGGCGATGTACGTGTTGGGCGAGAACCCGGCGATGAGCGACCCGGACGTCGAACATGCCCGCGACGCGCTGGCGATGCTGGATCACCTGGTGGTGCAGGACATCTTCATCACCGAAA
This sequence comes from Roseovarius sp. THAF27, assembly GCF_009363655.1. Lineage (NCBI taxonomy): Bacteria > Pseudomonadati > Pseudomonadota > Alphaproteobacteria > Rhodobacterales > Roseobacteraceae > Roseovarius > Roseovarius sp. THAF27. The sequence continues at coordinate 2,765,833 of NZ_CP045393.1, read as the reverse complement.
CGGCGAACTATGCCGACGTGATCCTGCCGGCCTCGGCCCTCTATGAAAAATCCGGCACGGTGTCGAACACCAACCGGACGGTGCAGATGCTGCGCCAGGCGGTGCCGCCGCCCGGAGAGGCGAAAGAGGACTGGTGGATCGAGGTCGAACTGGCCAAGCGCTGCGGTCTGAACTGGACCTACACGCATCCCAGCGAAGTGTTCAACGAGATGGCAATCAACATGCGTAGTCTCGACAACATCACCTGGGAGCGGCTGGAACGCGAGGCGGTGACCTACCCGTCGCTCAGCCCCGAGGACCCCGGCCAGGCCGTGGTGTTCGGCGATGCCTTCCCGCGCCCCGAGGGCCGTGCCCGGTTCACCCCGGCCAGCGTGATCCCGCCCGACGACCTGCCGGATGCGGACTATCCGATGGTTCTGACCACCGGCCGGCAACTGGAGCATTGGCACACCGGGTCGATGACCCGCCGGGCCAGCGTGTTGGACGCGGTCGAGCCCGAGGCGAACTGCTCGCTGCATCCCTCGACCCTGCGCAAGCTGGGCGTCGAGCCGGGCGGCATGGTGCGGATCACCACCAAGCGCGGTTCGATCGACGTGATGGCCCGCGCCGACCGGGCGATTGCGCCGGACATGGTCTTCATGCCGTTTGCCTATGTCGAGGCGGCGGCGAACATCCTCACCAACCCGGCCATCGACCCCTATGGCAAGATCCCCGAGTTCAAGTACTCGGCCGTGCGGGTGGAGAAGGCCGAGGCGGCGGTGGCGGCGGAATAATCCGCACCGAAATCATGATTTTCGAAGGGCCGGGGGTTTCCCGGCCCTTTTGTTTTGACCCTCGGGAAAGGCGGTCTGCCCCGCGACAGGGCGGTATTCTTGCTGCATCCGCGGAAGTTTGCCGTTGATTTGCGTTGGTTCGTGGTATACCAGACTACGGATTTAACGACTCAAACGTGGTGGGCCGTCATGAAACTCAATCCGATCGACACGTCGGTCACGCTCAAGGACCACATCTATAACCGGATGCGGGAAGCGATTCTCGAGATGGACATCTATTCCGACAGCGTGGACTTGCGGCTGGACGAACGCAGCCTGGCGGACCAGCTGGGCGTCTCGCGCACCCCCCTGCGCGAGGTTCTGGTACGGCTGGAACAGGAAGGCCTTCTGGAGGTCCGCCCCCGTCGCGGCATCTTCGTGCAGCGCAAGACGCTGTCGGATATCCTGGAGATGATCATCGCCTGGGCCGCGCTGGAAAGCATGGCCGCCCGGCTGGCCTGCGAGCGTGCCACGGACCGCGAGATCACGAGCCTGCGCACGATAGCCGCGAAATACTCGGTCTCCAAGACCGGCGCGGATATCGCGGAATACTCCGATGACAACATCCGCTTTCACCAGAAGATACTGGAAATTTCGGGTTGCGAATTGCTGTCCAGCATGGCCGAGAACCTTTTCGTGCACATGCACGCCGTGCGCCGCCGGTCCATGGCCGAGGAAGACCGCGTGCCGCAATCGGTGGCGGATCACATGGAAATCATCGAGGCGCTGGAAGCGCGCGATGCGGACCTCGCCGGGGCTCGCGTACGCGACCATACGATGCGCCTGCATGACCACGTGCGCGAGGTCTGGACCCGCGCGGGAATCACGAAAAACATGGGGGAATGACCTGATGAAAGCATTGGACGGCATCAAGATTCTGGACTTCACGCATGTTCAGTCGGGTCCGACCTGCACGCAGCTTCTGGCGTGGTTCGGGGCGGATGTGCTGAAGGTGGAGCGGCCCGGCGTGGGCGACGCCACGCGGCAGCAGCTGGTGGATGTGCCGGGCGCGGATAGCCTGTACTTCACCATGCTCAACCACAACAAGCGTTCGATCGAGCTCAATTCAAAGAACGAGACCGGCAAGCAGGTGCTGACCCGGTTGATCGAGGAATGCGACGTGCTGGTCGAGAACTTCGCGCCCGGCGCGCTCGACCGGATGGGGTTCAGCTGGGAGCGGATCCAGGAGATCAACCCCCGCATCATCATGGCCTCGGTCAAGGGGTTCGGGCCCGGCAAGTACCAGGATTGCAAGGTCTATGAGAACGTGGCGCAATGCGCCGGCGGCTCGGCCTCGACCACCGGGTTCCGCGACGGCCCGCCGCTGGTGACGGGCGCGCAGATCGGTGACTCGGGCACCGGCCTGCATCTCTGCCTCGGCATCATGACGGCGCTCTTCCAGCGCGAGCGCACGGGCCGCGGCCAGAAGGTGCTGGCGCCGATGCAGGACGGGGTGCTGAACCTCTGCCGCGTCAAGCTGCGCGACCAGCAGCGGCTGGAGGCGGGCCCGCTGAAGGAATACAGCCAGTACGGCGAGGGCATCGAGTTCGGCGAGGCGACGCCGCGCGCGGGCAACGACTCGGGCGGCGGCCAGCCGGGGCGGATCCTGAAATGCAAGGGCTGGGAGGACGACCCCAACGCCTATACCTACTTCATCACCCAGGCCGCGGTGTGGGAGCAGATCTGCGACGTGATCGGCCGCCCCGAATGGAAGACGCAGGAGGGCTATGCCACGCCGCCCGAGCGGCTGGACAAGCTGAACGAGATCTTCGGGGCCATTGAAGAGTGGACCATGACCAAGACGAAGTTCGAGGTGATGGACATCTGCAACCCGCTGAACATCCCCGTGGGCCCGATCCTGTCCACGAAGGAACTGATCGAGGACGAGGGGCTGCGGGCGACGGGCACGATCGTTGATGTGGAGCATCCCAAGCGCGGCAAATACGCGTCGGTGGGCTGCCCGATCAAGCTGAGCGACAGCCCGGTGGAGGTGACCCGCTCGCCGCTTCTTGGCGAGCACACGGTGGAGATCCTGCGCGACGTGCTGGGCTATGACGGCGACGAATTGCAGGCGGTGCTCGACAGCGGCGCCGTGGGCGACCCGAAGAAAACCGCGGCGGAGTGAGATCGCGCGAGGAAGGGCAGTCCGAAAGGCGGGTTGCCCTTTTGATATTTGCTGAAGTATCGCGTGAATAATATGTCGTAACTATCTGTTACCAAGTATTTTCAGGTTTTCCGAATGCCATTTTCCTCGACGCTCACGGCAGTCGGGCCGGCAAGGCGAAGAAATCCTTGCAATGAGTCTGGACATGTTATTTGTTGCCGTGGTGCGAAATTTTATTTCACGCAATGGTTTCTGTATGCAATTAAATACCATTGCATACATCGCCAGCTGATTAGGAGGATCGGCTCAAGTCCGGCCAAGACCGGAAACCAACAGGGAGGATAACCATGAATACCTTTAAGCTACTTGTTGCGAGTGCGTCCGCACTGGCATTGACGGCGCCGGCAGCGCTGGCGGAATGGCAGCCGAAAAAGCCGGTCGAGTTCATCATCATGGCCGGCACCGGCGGCGGCGCTGACCAGATCGCGCGGCTGTTGCAGGGCCTTATTCAGAAGAAGGACCTGAGCCCGCGCCCCTTCATCCCGATCAACAAGCCGGGCGGTTCGGGCGCCGAGGCGCTGCGCTATCTGCAGGACAAGGCGGGCGACAACCACGTGGTGATGATGACGCTGAACAGCTTCTACACCACGCCCATCATCCAGGAGGATCTGGGCGTCGACGTGACCGAGTTCACCCCGATCGGGCTGATGGCGATGGACACGTTCCTGTTGTGGGTCAATACGGACCGCGATGACATCACTGATCTCGAGAGCTTCAACGCCGTCGTGTCCGAGGCGGGCAAGGACTGGAAGGTCGGCGGCACCGGGTCGGGCCAGGAAGACAGCGTTCTGACCGCGATGATGGAAGCCGAGTTCGGTTATGACGTGACCTACATCCCGTTCCCGGGTGGTGGCACGGTGGCGAAAAACCTTGTTGGCAATCAGATAGATAGCACCGTCAACAATCCCGCCGAGCAGATGGAGTTCTTCCGCGCGGGCAACACCAAGCCGCTGGTGCAGTTCACCGCCGAACGCATGCCGGCCTTCCCGGACGTGCCGACGGCCAAGGAACTGGGTGTGGAGATCGAATACTACATGCAGCGCTCCGTGAACGGCCCGCCGGACATGGATCCGGAAGCGGTGGAATGGTACACCAACCTGTTCCAGGAGCTGTTCGACAGCGAGGAATGGCAGGCATTCTGCAAGTCCGACGGTCTGACCTGCGAGACGATGATGAAGGGCGAGGACCTCGCCACGTTCCACGAGAACCAGAAGGTCGCGCATGAAAAGCTGATCGAAAAGGTCGGCGCCGCGTCCATCACCGGCGAGTAAAACAAGGGATATCACCGCGGAGTTAACGGTGGTTGAAGGTCAAGGGCGGCGCGGGTCATGCGCTGCCCTTTTCCGTTCAGGATCAAAACGTTGCGCGGCAAACCTGAACCAGATATGCCGCCTGAAACGCGGCGCATTATCCAATTTCGCCTTTGACCGACGCCCCGGCTCAAAGGCGAGACGCCTTGGTTAACGGAGGCGTTTTAGGTCGAAAACGGGACGTCGGTATTGCGTCGGTATCGCTGGAGGTAACGCGTCGGTGCGCAGTTCCCGGCCTGGCGGGATTGACGAAGGGCGCGGTGCAAAAGTCTCTTGAAGACTTTTGCCAGGACTTTTTCTGCAAAAGTCCTGGCCGGTCCGACGCGACTCAGGTGCGACGGGACTCAGGGGCGCAGGAGGATCTTGCCGCGGTGGGTGGCGGATTCCATCAAGGCGTGCGCGGCCGCCGCGTCCTCGAACGGGAAGACCTTGTGGGTGTAGGTGCCGACCGTGCCCTCGGCCAGGAGCGGCCAGACTTTTTCCAGGAGGTCCTGCGCCACGCGGGTCTTGAACGTGTCGGGGCGCGAGCGCAGGGTCGAGCCGGTATAGGTGAGCCGCTTGAGCATCACCGGCATCAGGTCGATTTCCATCTTCGAGCCGCCGTTGAAGGCCAGTTGCACGATGCGGGCGTCGGCATGGGCGGCCTTGATGTTGCGGGCCACGTAATCGCCGCCGATGATGTCGAGGATGAGATTGGCGCCGCCCGCTTCGCGGACGATCGGCACGAAATCCTCGGTCTTGAAGTCGATGGCGCGTTCGGCGCCGAGTTCGGTTACATAGTCGATGTCATCCTTGCCGGTGCAGGTGGTGAAGACGCGGCAATCCAGGGCGCGGCCAAGCTGGATCGCGGTGGAGCCGATCCCGCCCGCGCCGCCATGGACGAGCAGGAGGTCGTTGGGGGCCGGGGGCCTGTCGAGAAAGAGGTTGGACCAGACGGTGAAATAGGTCTCGCAGATCCCCGCCGCATCGGTGGTGTCCATGCCCTTGGGGATGGGCAGGCAGTGGGTGGCGTCGACGGCCACGTATTCGGCATAGCCGCCGCCATTGGTGAGGCCGCAGATCGCGTCGCCCACGGCCCAGCCCGAGACGCTCTCGCCGACGGCGGCCACTTCGCCCGAGACTTCGAGCCCCAGGAGGTCGGAGGCGCCCTTGGGCGGCGGGTAATGCCCCCGGCGCTGGACAAGGTCGGGGCCGTTGACGCCCGTGGCGGTGACCTTGATGAGCACTTCGGACGGCGCGGGGGCGGGAACGGGGCGTTCGCCCACCTCCAGCACGTCGGGTTTGCCGGGTTCGCGCATTTCCACGGTTTTCATCGTCTCGGGCAGCATATGGGTCGTCCTTTTCCTGTCGTTGACCCTGAATGTGCATTTAATGCGGGGGGTTTCAACCGGATTGGCCGGGGCGGTGGGTTTTCACCCACCCTACGCGACGCGGCTAGCCGAGGTCCGACAGCTTGACGTCGGGCAGGCTGTCGAGGGCGTTCTTCAGCGCCTCGCCCCAGCCCTTGGAGACGGCCTCAAACCAGGGGCTGTCGGCCTCTATCCGGCCGGTCTGGCCGATGGTCAAGCTGTCGGTTTCGTAGATGTGGAAATCGAACGGCGCGCCGACGGTCAGGTTGGCCTTGAGCGTGGAGTCGAAGCTGACCAGCAGAAGCTTCATCGCGGCCTCGAAGCTGAGGTCGGGATCGAAGGCGCGCACCAGGATGGGGCGGCCATACTTGGTTTCGCCCATCTGGAAGAAGGGGGTGTCGTCGCCGGCTTCGATGAAGTTGCCCTCGGGGTAGATCAGGAACAGGCGCGGCGGGCTGCCGGCGATCTGGCCGCCCAGCATGATGGTGGCGTTGAACGTGCCTTCCGCGCGCTGGCCTGACTCACCGGTGCGTTCGATCACCTCGCGCAGGGTGTCGGCCACCATGCGAGCGGCCTGGAACAGCGAGGGGACGCCCAGCAGGGACGGTGTGCGGTCACCGGGGGACTTGGAGCGCTCGTCCAGCAGGCTGATCACCGACTGCGTGGTGGCGAGGTTGCCGGCGGAGAGGAGCGTGATGACGCGGTCGCCGGGATTTTCCCAGCTGGTCAGCTTCTTGAAGGTCGAGATATTGTCGAGCCCGGCATTGGTGCGGGTGTCCGACATAAAAACGAGGCCCCGGTCGAGAACCATTCCCACGCAATATGTCATGCCCGTCCTTCGCTATTGTTGGGTGACGTCGATCGCGACCTCGAGCTGTTCCTCGGGGCCGCCGATTCTGGTGCCGGTGATGGGCGCAGCATCGGCATAATCGAGGCCCGTTGCAACGCGGACGTAACGTGTGTCGGGCGAAATTCCGTTGGATATGTCGAAGCCGACCCACCCCAGCGCGTCGACATGCGCCTCGGCCCAGGCGTGCATCGCGTCCTGCGCGGTGCGGTCGTCGAGCATCAGGTAGCCCGAGACGTAGCGGGCGGGAAAGCCCATGGCGCGGGCGCAGGCCAGGAAGATATGGGTGTGGTCCTGGCAGACGCCCTTGCCGTGAGTGATTGCGTCCTCGGCGGACCAGTCCGGTTCGGACGCGCCGACCTGGAACGCCACGCTGTCGCGGATCGTCTGGCTGAGCGCGTGCAGGCGGTCGAGGGGGTCGTGCTCGTCGACCTTGCGGATGAGGGCGCGGGCGCCGGATTTCGCCTCGGTCCGCCGGGTCTGCTGCGCGTAGAGCCAGAGCGGGGCGGGGCCGATATGGCGGCCGAGGACACCGCTCACGTCTTCGATCACCACCTCGCCCTCGCTGCTGACGGTCAGCTCGGTGGTGTCGCGGTCGAAGCTGATGAGTTCGACGGCGTTGTTGTGGTGGTCGTGGAAGTCGACCTCCTTGCGGCCGTTCTCGACGCCGGTGGTCCAGCTGACGACCTGCTGGGCGCGGGTGGTCTTGGGTGTCTTGCGCAGCTGTTGCAGGCCATAGACCACCGGACCGGAGAAGCGGTAGCGGGTCACGTGTTTGATATGCAGGTGCATGGGGTCATTCATAGAAGCGGTACTCCCGCTCGATCTCGTTGGCGATTTCGGCCAGCAGGCCGATGATCTCGGTGATGTATTCGTGCAGGCCGTAGTCGAAGATCGCCTCGACCTCGTGCGCGAGATACTTGCGGTTGAGATAGTCGAGTTTCTTCATCGGCTCGGACGGATGCGCGTTGCCGGCGTTGAGGCTGCGCAGGTTTTCCTGAAGCTGGGCGGCGCAGAAGGCGAGGCTGCGCGGCAGGCGCTGGTCGAGGATGAGGAAATGGGTGATCTCGCGGGGGCCGGAATCGGCGCCGTATTCCATGCGGAAGCCGCCGCGCGCGGCCACCGAGCGCAGGATGGTTTCCCATTGCACGTTGTCGAGCGCCGAGCCCACGGCGCGGGCCGTGGGCAGCAGGACGTAGTATTTCACGTCGAGGATGCGCGCGGTGTTGTCGGCGCGTTCCAGGAAAGTGCCCAGCCGGGCGAAATCATACCGTTCGCCGCGCAGCATGGTGCCGTGGGTCATGCCGCGCACCAGCGAGGTGTTCTGGCGCAGGGTGCGCAGGCAGCCGGGCAGGTCGCGTTCGGCCACTTGGCGGGAGAGGTTTTCCTGGGCGTTCATGTAGGCGCTGTTGATCGCCTCCCACATGTCGCCGGTCAGCGCGGTGCGCACCAGGCGCGCGTTCTGCCGCGCGGCGCAGATGCAGGAATAGACCGACGAGGTGTTGCCCCGGTCGCGCAGGAGCCAGTTGATCGCGGCTTCCTTGGTGACCTCGCCCTTTGCCGCATCGAAAGCCGGCCAGACGCCGGCGGATTGCAGGACCGAGCGCCATTCCGAGGCGCTGTCTCCCATCCGGGTCAGCGCGATGCGCTGGCCGGTCTCGATCAGGCGGGCGGTGTTTTCGGCCCGTTCGAGGTAGCGAAAGAGCCAGAAGAGGCCGTTTGCGGTTTTGCCCAGCATGGTCAGTCCTCCAGCACCCAGGTGTCCTTGGTGCCGCCGCCCTGCGACGAGTTCACCACCAGCGAGCCTTTCTTGAGCGCCACGCGCGTCAGACCGCCGGGGGTGATCTGGATGCCGTCCGGGTTCACCAGCACGAAGGGGCGCAGGTCGACATGCCGGGGGCTGAGGCCCTTGGCGGTGAAGGTCGGCACCGTGGACAGGCTGAGCGTGGGCTGGGCGATGTAGTTCGAGGGCTTGAAGTCGAGTTTCTTGGCGAAGTCTGCGATTTCCTTTTTCGACGCGGCGGGGCCCACGAGCATTCCGTAGCCGCCGGAGCCGTGCACCTCTTTGACCACCAGTTCGGCCAGGTGTTCGCGGACATAGGCCAGGTCGTCGGCATCCGAGCAGCGCCAGGTGGGCACGTTGGGCAAAAGCGGCTGCTCGCCGGTGTAGAACTCGACGATATCGGGCATGTAGGAATAGATCGCCTTGTCGTCGGCGATGCCGGTGCCCGGCGCGTTGGCGATGGTGATACCGCCCGCGCGGTAGACATCCATGATGCCCGCGACGCCAAGCTGGCTGTCGGGGTTGAAATTGAGCGGATCGAGAAAGTCGTCGTCGACGCGGCGATAGAGCACGTCGATGGGGGTGTAGCCGCGCGTGGTGCGCATCGCCACGCGGCCGTCGACCACGCGCAGATCGTTGCCTTCGACCAGTTCGACGCCCATCTGGTCGGCCAGGAAGGCGTGTTCGAAATAGGCGGAATTGTAGATGCCGGGTGTAAGCACGGCCACGACGGGCGCGTCCTTGGTGACTGCGGGTGCGCAGGCGGCGAGCGAGCGGCGCAGGTTGGTGGGGTAGTTCTGGACCGGCTGGACGCGGTTGCGGGAAAACAGCTCGGGGAACATCTGGAGCATGGTTTCGCGGTTCTCCAGCATGTAGCTGACGCCCGAGGGGGTGCGGGCGTTGTCTTCGAGCACGAAGAACTCGCCGGGGCCGGTGCGGACCACGTCGATGCCGACGATATGGGTGTAGACGCTGCCGGGCGGTTCGACCCCGATCATGTGGGGCAGGAAGGCCTCGTTGCGGGCGATCATCTCGGCGGGCAGGCGGCCTGCCTTCACGATTTCCTGCTTGTGATAGATGTCATGCAGGAAGGCGTTGATCGCGCGCACGCGCTGTTCGATGCCGCGCGACAGCTTGTACCATTCGTTGCCCGACAGGATGCGCGGGATGATGTCGAAGGGGATCAGCCGTTCCTCGGCCTCGGCGCGGCCGTAGACGTTGAATGTGATGCCGGTGAGGCGAAAGAGGTCCTCGGCTTCGCGCTGCTTGGCGCGCAGTCGGGCGGGGTCCTCGGCGTCGAACCACTGGTGGAACGTGGCGTAGGGGTCGCGCAGGGTTTGCGACGTGCCCCACATTTCGTCGAAGAAAGGGTCTGATGACATGTTCACCTCCGGCGTTTCATAGAAGCAGGCAGGCGCGAGGCTGGCAAGATAGTCAGTTGCCGGTGGCTGAGTGGGTTTGGCTAAGGGGCCGGAACTGCTGGATTTTTGTGCAGAGCCTTGTCAATTGAAGTGGAAGAAGACGGGCGCGGTGCGGCGGATGTAGTCCTCGAAGAAGGTGGTGAAGGTGGCCACCAGCGGCGGAAACGCCTCGTAGGGCGGGTAGAAAAGCGTGAGCCAGAGCGGGCTGACCTGCCACTCGGGCAAAAGGATCGTGACCTCGCCCGCCGCCAGCCCGTCGGCCACGAGGAAATCCGGCAGCACGGTGATGCCCTGGCCGTGGCGGGCCATCTGGCAGAGCAGGTCGCCGTTGTTGGTGATGAGGTGGCTGCCCGCCTGGACGCTGCGATGGGCTCCGTCGCGGGTGAACTCCCAGGTCTCGGGCGTGCCGGATGCGCTGTAGGACAGGCACAGGCCGCGGGGGAGGTCTGCGGGATCGGTGGGCGCGGGTGTGTCGGCGAATAGGGACGGGGCGGCGACGGCGTGGCGCGGCACCTCGCAGATCTTGCGCCAGATGGTGGATTTGTCGGACGGAGGCCCGGAGATGCGGATCGACAGGTCGTAGGGGTCTTCGATGATGTCGACGAAACGGTCGGTCAGGGTGACGTTGAGGTCGATCCGGGGATAGGCGTCGCGGAAGGCGGCGATCAGGCCCGGCATCAGGCGCAGGCCCAGCGACATGGGCGCGTTGAGGCGCAGGCGGCCCGCGTCGGGATGGGCGGCGTGCATCAGCGCGTCGGTGGTGGCGTCCAACTCGGCCAGAAGCGGGCGATACCGCGCGGCGACCACCGCGCCGGCATCGGTGAGCGAGACCTTGCGTGTGGTGCGCAACAGAAGCTGCTGGCCAAGACTGTCTTCCAGCCGGGCGACGATGCGCGTGACGCTGGAGGGGGTCATGTCGAGCGCGCGGGCGGCGGCGGCGAAGCTGCGCCGCTGGGCCACTTCGAGGAAGACGCGGATGGGCTTGATATCCTGCATGGCGCTATTATTGCATCAAACGCAATAGTCTATGCAAGTTTGTTGCTATTCTGTTGTGGCGCCCTTTGCCCCAGATTGCAGGGTAACAGTTCCTCAACCGAAAGGGCGACAGGATGATTACCGAGATCAAGGGCCTGCATCACGTGACGTCGATGGCGGGCGATGCGAATGACAACAACGCGTTCTTTACCAGGGTGCTGGGATTGCGCCGGGTGAAGATCACGGTGAATTTCGACGCGCCGGAGGTGTATCACCTGTATTTCGGCGACGAGGTGGGCACGCCGGGGGCGGTGATGACGACCTTCCCATTCGGCCAGATGCCGCGCGGTACGCGCGGCGTTGGCGAAGTGGGCGTGACCGAGTTTGCCGTGCCGCATGGCGCGCTGGGCTATTGGAAAGAGCGACTGGCGGCGGCGGGCGTGACCGGGCTGGCCGAGGGCGAGGCCTTTGGCGAGAAGCGTCTGAGCTTTGATGGGCCGGATGGCGACGGCTTTGCGCTGGTCGAGACGGATGTGCGCGGGCGGACGCCCTGGACAGGCGCGGGCGTGCCGGAAAGTGCCGCGATCCTGGGCTTTCATGGCGCGCGCTTTGCGCTGCGCGACGCGGATGCGACGGGCGAACTCTTGCGCTTCATGGGGTATCAGAAGATGGACACCCAGGGTGATCTTACTCGCTATGTCGTCGAGGGCGGCAATGCGGCCGACACGATCGACCTGCTGGAGGCGCCGAGCGCAAAGGCGGCGCATCAAGGCGCGGGATCGGTGCACCATATCGCGTTTTCGGTCGAGGACCGCGCGACGCAGCTCGCTGTGCGCAAGCGGCTGGTGGACACAGGGTACGACGTGACGCCGGTGATCGACCGTGACTATTTCTGGTCGATCTATTTCCGCACGCCGGGCGGTGTGCTGTTCGAGGTCGCGACCAACGAGCCGGGGTTCGACCGGGACGAGGATACGGCGAACCTGGGATCGGCGCTGAAACTGCCGGACCGCTACGAGCCGCACCGCGCCAAGATCGAGGCGCATCTGCCGAAGCTGGTGGAGTAAGGCGATGGCGCTGGATCTTTACCATGCGAAAACGCGGGCGCCCGATGTGGGCGCGCCGCTGGTCTTTGCCTTTCACGGGACGGGCGGGGACGAGACGCAGTTCTTCGACCTCGTGCGGCAGGTGAACCCCGGGGCGGGTATCGTTTCGCCCCGGGGCGACGTGTCGGAGCACGGCGCGGCGCGGTTTTTCCGGCGCACGGGTGAGGGCGTTTATGACATGGACGACCTGGCGCGGCGCACGCAGGCGATGGTGCGGTTCGTGGAAGCGCACAAAGAGGCGCATCCGGGCGTGGACACTTACGGCTTCGGCTATTCCAACGGGGCGAATATACTGGCCTCGGTCGTGATGGCGCGGCCGGATCTGTTCGACCGGGTGGGTCTGCTGCATCCGCTGATCCCGTGGGCGCCGGAGGCTGTCGCGGGGCTGGACGGGCGACATGTGCTTGTCACGGCGGGGCGGCACGATCCGATCTGTCCCTGGCCGCTGAGTGCGCGGCTGATCGAGTGGCTGGCGGCGCAGGGCGCCGAAGTCGAGACGGTGATCCATGACGGCGGGCACGAGATACGGCCCGAGGAAGTGAAGGCGCTGGCGCGCCACTTGACCTGAGACAGGAGAGCGAGATGAGCTGGAACCCGACGCAGAACCCCGATTGCCCCGATGCCGCGGGATTGGACGGCATAGAGACGCTGATCATCCCGCGGGCGCGGGATCTGGGCGGTTTCGAGGTGCGGCGCGCGTTGCCGAGCCCGGAGCGGCAGATGGTCGGCCCGTTCATCTTTTTCGACCAGATGGGGCCGGCGGAGTTCATCACCGAAGGCGGGATCGACGTGCGGCCGCACCCGCATATCGGGCTGGGGACGGTCACGTATCTCTATCAGGGCGAGTTCGAGCATCGCGACAGCCTGGGCACGCACCAGATGATATATCCCGGCGAGGTGAACTGGATGCTGGCGGGACAGGGTGTCACCCATTCCGAGCGCACGAGCGAAGAGACGCGGGGCACGCGGCATAACCTGTTTGGAATCCAGACGTGGGTCGCGCTGCCCGAGGACCGCGAGGACATGGCGCCGGATTTCGAGCATCACAAGGAGGCGGCGCTGCCGTTTTTGAATGATGGCGGGGCGGAGGTGCGGCTGATCCTGGGCACGGGATGGGGCGAGAGAAGCCCGGTGACGATGCAATCCGAGATCTTCTACGCCGATGCGGTTCTGGCGCCGGGGGCGACGTTTCCGTTGCCGGACGAGCACGAGGACCGGGGGCTTTACGTGACGCAAGGCAGCGTGGAGATCGCGGGCGAGGTGTTCGAGGCGGGCCGGATGATGGTGTTCCGGCCGGGCGACCGGATGAGCGTCAAGGCGGGGCCGGAAGGCGCGCGGGTGATGGCGCTGGGCGGTGAGACGTTCAACGGGCCAAGGTATATCTGGTGGAATTTCGTGTCGTCGGACATCGAGAAGATCGAGGCGGCGAAAAAGGCGTGGAAGGCCGCCGATTGGGAGGGCGGGCCGTTCAGGCTGCCGCCAGGAGATACGGACGAGTTCATTCCGATCACCGAGGACATGGAACGGATGAAGGTGAAGCGGCCCAAGGCGTAGCGCCGGGACATGAGCGGCGAGGTCTCGGATCGGGTCCGGGACGGGTGGACTGGGGTGTGGTGGAACCCCACCCTACGCGGACGTCAGTAGAGCTTGATTGCGCCGGAGGTGTTGTCGGTGCCGGGGTCGCGACCGGCGATGACCGAGGCGATGGGCTGGTCGAGGATGTCGTCCTCGGCCTTGCGCAGGCGGGCCAGCAGGTCGGGCAGGGTGCCGGTCGACTCGATCACCTGGGACAGGGAGGGGCGGCCGGAGAGGTCCCGCACGCCGCCGAGGCTGAGGCCGATGTCGTGGGCCAGCTCGGCCACGCTGACGCGGTGCAGATCGCGTGCGAGGCACAGCTTGGCGTCCTCGGTTTCGACGATGTAGTTGGCGTCGAGCAGGGCCTGGAGCACGGAATCGCGGGCCAGGACCGGCACGGCCTCGGCCAGGTCGTCGGGGGGCAGGGACTTGCCCTCGGGCGCCTTGCGCGCCAATGCCGCCAGAAGGGCCACCGCCACTTCGAGCGTTTCGGCGGGGCTGAGTTCCTCGCCCGAGAGCGCGTCGCGCCGGCGCCACCAGTCGGGGAAGGAGGCGGCCAGCAGGGCGCCGAGGATGATCACCGTCCAGGACGAGTAGACCCAGAGCAGGAAGATCGGAAAGATGGCGACCGCGCCGTAGACGGTGGAATAGGTCGAGGAGGAGGTGACGAAGGTGTTGAACCCCCATTGCAGCACCTGGAAGGCCACCGCGGCGAAGGCGCCGCCGATGACGGCATTGCGGATGCGCACCTGCACCGCGGGCACGACGCAGTAGAGCAGGGTGAAGACGATCGTGGTGTTGACCAGCGCCAGCACCTTGCGCGGCCAGTCGGCCCGCAGCTGGACGGCGGGGATGTAGCCCGCGTCCCGTGCCCAGTCCTGGAGCGGGCGCATCATGTCGGTGGTCAGGGTGAAGCTGGCCCCGATCAGCAGCGGCCCCATCGTCAGCACCGCCCAGAAGGTCAGCAGGCGGACCACCAGCGGCCGGGGCCGGGAGACGCGCCAGACCTGGTTCAGCGTGGCCTCGATGGTCGACAGCAAAAGCACCGCCGTGACCGGGAGCGCGATGATGCCGGCGACGGTCAGGTCGCTGGCATTGCTGGTGAAATCCGAGATGTAGGTGCGCACCTCCGAGCCGACCTCGGGGACGAGGATGCCGAAGAACATTTCCTGCATCCGGATCTTGACCGGGTCGAAGGCGGGGAAGCCCGAGAGCACCGCGAAGGCGATGACGAGAAGCGGCACGAGAGCCAGCAGGGTGGAGTAGGTCAGCGCGCCGGCGGCCTGGCCCAGGCCGTCGCTGACGAAGCGGCGCATCGTGTAGTAGAGGAAACTGCCGATATCCGAGACGATCCCGAGGAAACGGGTCTCGCGCCAGTAGTCCAGTCGGGATTTCTTCTCTGCCATGTCAGGGTGATAGCATAGGCCGGACGGAGCGTCTTTCAAACCGGCGCGGCTTGCCGAGGGTTTTCGGCAGGCGTGGGATTTTGGGCACCCGTGGGGTTGAGGTCCCGGGTCAGGCCCGGGACGGGGGAGGCGCGGGACGGGGCAGGCGCGGTTTGGCGAAGAGGTCCCGGATCGGGTCCGGGACACCCTACGGGTCAGGCGTCCTCCAGCACGAGGTCGGCGCATTTCTCGCCGATCATGATCGCGGGGGCGTTGGTGTTGCCCGAGACGATTTCCGGCATGATCGAGCAATCGGCCACGCGCAGGCCCGTGAGCCCATGCACGCGCAGGCGGGCGTCGACCACGGCGTTCGGGTCGTCGCCCATCTTGCAGGTGCCGGTGGGGTGATAGATCGAGACCGAGTGGTTGCGCGCCCAGTCGAGCGTGGCGGCGTCGTCGTCCATCGGCAGATCGGCGGTGGGGCGGAATTCCTCGGCGATCTTGGTGGACAAGGGCGCGTGGCGGGCGATGCGGCGGGCGATCTTGACGCCTTCGGTGAGGGTCCGGCAGTCGAGATCGGTCGAGAGGTAATGCGGGTGGATCCTGGGATAGGTTGTGGGGTCGGGGCCATCGAGGCGGATTTCGCCCCGGCTTTCGGGGCGCAGCTGGCAGACCGACATGGTGAAGGCCGAGAACGGGTGCACGCCCGCGCCGGGGCTGTCGGCGGACCAGGGCTGGACGTGGAACTGGATGTCGGGGGTGTCCACGTCGGGGCGGGTTTTCAGGAAGCCGGTGGCGAGGCTGGCGGCCATGGTCATCGGCCCCGAGCGAAAGAGCGCGTATTTGAGCGCGATGCGGGCTTGCGAGGCGAGGCTGCGCACCTCGTCGTTCAGGGTGGGTTCGTTGCATTTGAACACCAGCCGCGCCTGTAGGTGGTCCTGGAGGTTGCGGCCCACGCCGGGCAAAGCGTGGTGTGGGGTGATGCCGTTCTGCCGGAGGTGCTCGGGGTCGCCCAGGCCTGACAGCATGAGGACCTGCGGGCTGTTGATGGCCCCCCCGCACAGGATCACCTCGCGGTTGGCGCCGATGATCTGAAGCTGGCCGCCCTTGTCGCGGTATTCGACGCCGGTGACGCGCTTGCCGTCGATCAGCACGCGGGTAACCTGGGCGTTTGTGACGATCCTGAGGTTCTTGCGGTCGCGGATGGGGCGCAGGTAGGCCACGGCGGCGCTGCACCGGCGGCCGTTGCGGGTGGTGAGCTGGAAATAGCCCACGCCCTCTTGATCCTCGCCGTTGTAGTCGGGGTTGAAGGGATATCCGGCGGTCTGGGCGGCGGCGACCCAGGCGTCGCAGATGGGACGCTGGATGCGCATGTTGGACACGGACAAGGGGCCGGCGTCGCCGTGATGCGCGTCGGCCCCGCGCTCGTTGTTCTCGGCCCGTTTGAAGAGGGGCAGAACGTCGTCCCAGCCCCAGCCGGTGTTGCCCATCTGGCGCCAGCGGTCGTAATCCTGCGGCTGGCCGCGCACGTAGAGAAGCCCGTTGAGCGAGGACGACCCGCCCAGCACCTTGCCGCGCGGCCAGTCGATGGCGCGGCCGTTGAGACCGGGGTCGGGCTCGGTCTTGTAGCACCAGTCGACGGTGGGATTGTGCATCGTCTTGAAGTAGCCGACCGGGATGTGAATCCACGGATTGCGGTCGGGCGGGCCTGCCTCGAGCAGTGTGACGCGCACCTTGGGGTCCTTGCTGAGCCGGTTGGCCACGACGCAGCCCGCAGACCCCGCGCCGACGATCACGTAATCGGTATCCACCAGTTTTCCTCCCGCTTCTCAAAAAAACTCTATGCAGAACGGGAAAGCTATTCTAGTCTTTTTTGAAACGTTACGTCTCAAAAGTTGTCAAAATGGGAGGATTAAATGGCAATTTATGACCGAGTGAAGGGCGTTTCGCGCCGGGATTTTTTCAAGATAGCAGGCACTTACGGCATGAGTTCGACGCTCATGGCGGCGGGGGCCTTTGGTGGTGCAATGACGGCGGCGAACCTGGCGCGTGCGGCGGAATCGACCTATGAGAAGCGATTCTCGAAGGAGGCGAAGCACACGCTGAAACTGGGGGCGGCGGGGTTCAACCCGCAGAACCTGCTGATCGAACGGGCGGGCGTGCTGGACTTTGCCCGCGACCTGGAGAGCCGGACGGACGGGGAGATCCGGATCGAGTTCATCGGCAACAACCAGATCTGCAACCAGCTGTCCTGCGTGGAGAAAACGCAGCAGGGCATCACCGACATGTACGCGGCCTCGACCCAGAACTCGGCCGGGGGCGCGCCTTACCTGAACGTGCTGGACTATGCCTACATGTTCCGCAGCCGGGCGGACCAGTATTACTTCCTCTATCACCCGAAAAGCGTGGAAATCCTGCGCGACCCGTTGGAGAAACGCCACGGTCTGAAGTTCCTGTTCAGCCACGCGGAGCTGCGCGGCATCCAGCTGGGCCTGTCGTGGGAGGACAAGCCGACGGTGACCAAGCTGGAGGAGATCTTCGGCACCAAGAACCGCGTCACTGGAACGCAGCTGGGGCGGATCGCGATGGAAGCGCTGAACCTGAACCCGGTGCCGATCGCGTGGGAGGAAACGCTGGACGGTCTGAAGCAGGGCCTGATCGACGGGGCCGAGACCTGGGCCTCGGCGGTGGCCTATGCCAACATGTCGCCGGTCGTAAGCCAGTGCGTGGACCTGAAGTTCTTCTGCGGGACAGAGCACACGGCGATGAGCGCGTCGGTCTTCGACGGCCTGGACGGCGCGTTGCAGGACGCTGTGATGGAATCGGCGTATTACGCGCAATCCTACGTGCAGGCGGCGAACGAGGCTGCGCTGGTCAACACGGTGGGCTTCAGCCATCCGCACCAGGGGCCCGACACGATCTTTGCACAGAACAACGTGCGGGTCGCGGCGCTGCCCGACGAGGAGATCAAGAAGGCCGAGGAAATGTGCAGCCCCGAGTTCCAGCCGCAGCTGTGGGAACAGTGGCGCGAGCGGCTGAACCAGTGGTCGGGCGGTCTGGATACCTACCAGGAAATCTATGACACCGTGCGCGAGCATGACGTGACTCTGGCCGAGAATGTCGAGCCGCGCCGCTGGTGGAAAGGCTGACGCTTTCATAGACATCATGGTGCCGGCCCCTTCAAACGGGGGCCGGTAGCAACCAGTCCGAGACCGGCGGAGCACGCCGGCGCAACGACAATGGGAGGATGCCATGTCGATCATGACCGACGTGGGAGAGATTTTTTCGGCCGTCGCCTCGAATGACGCCTGGATGATCCGGGAATCGCTGCAATCGAATGCCGCGTGGTACCTGGGCGCGGTCGTGACGCTGGTGGGCGGGCTGGCGCTGGTGGCGATGTACCGCGCGCTGCCCTTCGTCGAGCGGCACCTTGAGCGCACGATCATGGTGGTGGCCTACCTGGCGGTGGCGCTGATCATCTTCTGGGGCGTGATCGACCGCTTCGTCTTTTCCAGCCAGCTGCCGTGGTCGACGACGATCCCGCCCTTGCTGTTCATGATCATGGCGTGGTTCGGGGCGACGTATAACGTGGCCCTGCGCACCCATCTGAGCTTTGCGGAGTTCCGCAGCCGGATGCCGCGGAGCGGACAGTTCGCCTGCCTGATGCTGGACGCGGTGCTGTGGTTCGTCTTTGCCGTCATCGTGATGGTCACCACGGCGCGGGCCGCCGCGCTGTCGGCGTCGAATTTCCAGATCGTGCTGGGCACGGACAACACGCTGCAATGGTGGTTCCTGATCACCGCGCCGATCGCGTTCCTGCTGATGGCGGCGCGGACGTTCCAGAACCTGTTCGAGGATATTTCCAACTGGCGGTCGGGCCGGCCGTTGATCAAGCAGGCCGTGATCGGGGGGGACGTGTGATGACGGATGGTACAATCATTACGCTGATTTCGCTGGGCGTGACGTTCCTGTTCATGCTGGGTGTGCCGGTGTTCCTGGTGATCGCCTATTGGGTGATCGGGTGCAGTTTCGTGTTGAACCTGACGCTGGACAACCTGGGCGCGGAATTGCTGAACGTGTTCAACAAGGGGTTCGCCCTGCTGGCGATGCCGCTGTTCATCCTGACCGGCGACCTGATCAACAAGTCGGGGATTGCGCGAAGGCTGTCTGACTTTGCCTATGCCTGTCTGGGCTGGTTGCGAGGGGGACTCGCCATGGCGAGCCTTGGGGCGTGCGGGCTGTTTGCCGCCATTTCGGGGTCGAACTCGGCCACGACGGCCACGATCGGTTCGATGCTGCATCCCGAGATGGTGAAGGGCGGGTACGACGAGCGGTTTTCGGCGGCCACGGCAGCAGCGGGCGGCACGGTGGGGATCATCATCCCGCCCTCGATCATCTTCATCGTCTACGGGTTTTTGATGAACCTGCCGATTTCGGACCTGTTCGTGGCGGGCATCCTGCCCGGGGCGCTGATGGTCATCGGGATGCAGTTCGCCTGCTGGATCATCTGCCGGATGAATGGCTGGGGCTACCTGATCCCGCTGCAACTGAACCGGGTTCTGAAAACCGCGTTCGGGGCCTGGCTGGGGTTCTTTGCCATCGGGCTGGTGCTGTGGGGCATCTATACCGGCAAGTTTTCCCCGACCGAGGCGGCGGGCGTGACGGTGGGCTTCTGCATCATCGCGGGGCTGCTGAGCTGGGTGGTGAGCCGCGTGTTCCACGTGGACGGCACGAAGCCCTGGAACGAGAAATCGTACCTGTCGATGCTGGTGGTCGAAGGCTTCACCATCCCCGAGATCCCCGGCATCGTGATGCGCTCGGCGCAGATCACGGGCATCCTGGCGCCGCTGATCGCCATCTCGGTGGTGATGCAGCAGATCCTGTCGCTGCTGGGCGCGCAGGCGGTGATCGGCGATTTCCTGACCTCGATGGGGGGGTATTATCCGGTTCTGTTCACCGCGATGCTGATCGTGTTCTTTTCCGGCATGATCCTGGAATCGCTGCCCGTCACGATCATCCTTGCGCCCATCCTCGCGCCGATTGCGGCCAGCGTGGGGGTCGATCCGGTGCATTTCTCGGTGATCTTCCTGGTGGGCGCCTCTATCGGGTTCATCACGCCGCCCTATGGGCTTAACCTTTATGTGGCCTCGGGGGTGACGGGGGTGCCATACTTCAGGCTGCTGAAGTATACTGTGCCGTATCTTATTGCCTTGATCAGCGTGTGGGTTCTGGTCTCGCTGGTGCCCGACCTGGCCTTGGCACTGTTGCCGAACAGGTAGGAAAGACGTGACATGCCCGACGACCAGTCCAAGGACGGAAAATACCTGATCCCCACCAACCTGCGCCTGCTGGTGCTGCTGGAAGAGGTGGCGAAGGCAGGCGTGCCGGTGGCGCCGGCGACGCTGGTGGCCGCCCTGGGCCTGCCGAAGCCGACGGTGCATCGGCTGCTGGCCACCGCCGAGACGGAAGGGTTTTTGCAGCGCGACGTGGACGGGCGGTCGTTCGGGCCGGGCAAGCGGCTGCGGACGCTGTCGATCAACACGCTGTCTTCGCAGCGCATCCGCACCGAGCGGCTGATGATCATGAAGGCCCTGGCCGAGGATGTGGGCGAGACCTGCAACCTGGCAGCACCCGGGCGCTATGGCATGGTGTACCTGGACCGGGTCGAGACGCATTGGCCGCTGCGCATCCAGTTGCCGGTGGGCACGCAGGTGCCGTTCAACTGCACCGCCAGCGGCAAGATGTACCTGTCGTCGCTGCGCACCGACAAGCTGTCGCGGCTGTTGCAGAACCTGGAGATGCCGCGCCGGACCGGGCGGTCGCTGACCGACCCCGACGCGCTGATGGCCGAACTGGCGCGCATCCGCGAGCGGAACTACTCGACCGACAACGAGGAATTCATGGACGACATGACCGCCGTGGCGGTGCCGATAAGGGATGACCAGAACCGGCTGGTGACCACGCTGTCGCTGCATTCGCCCGTCCAGCGGCGCAACCTGCCGGATTTGGAGGAGTATTTGCCACGCCTGCGAGAGGCGGCGCGGCAGTTGGAAGAGTTGATCTGAAGGAGGGCCAGCCGGCATGGCGCGGGAGTATCTGAAGAAGGCAAAGCTGACCTCGCGCTCGGGGGCGTCGGATGTCCATGCGACGGTGCAGGGCATCCTGGACGCCATCGAGGCGGGTGGCGACGCCGCCGCGCTGGAATACGCGCGGAAGTTCGACCAGTACGAGGGCAGCATTTTGCTGTCGGATGCCGAGATCGAGGCCGCCTGCGCGCTGGTGCCGGACAAGCTGAAGGCCGATATCCGGTTTTCGCATGACAATGTGCGGCGGTTCGCCGAGCGGCAGAAGGCCACCGTGGCAGATGTGGAGCTTGAGGTGGTGCCGGGGCTGACCGCGGGCCAAAAGGCGATCCCGGTGGATGCCGCCGGCTGCTATGTGCCGGGCGGGCGGTACAGCCATATCGCCAGCGCCATCATGACGGTCACCACGGCCAAGGTCGCCGGGTGCAAGCATATCACCGCGTGCAGCCCGCCGCGCCCCGGTGTAGGCGTGGCCCCGGCGATCGTCTATGCCGCGCATATCTGCGGGGCGGACCAGATCATGGCGATGGGCGGAGTGCAGGGCGTGGCGGCGATGACCTTCGGCCTGTTCGGCCTGCCGCCGGCGAATATCCTGGTGGGGCCGGGCAACCAGTTCGTGGCCGAGGCCAAGCGGATACTCTTTGGCCGCGTGGGCATCGACATGATCGCGGGGCCGACGGACAGCCTGATATTGGCGGACGGCAGTGCCGACGCGCATATCGTGGCGACGGACTTGGTCAGCCAGGCGGAGCATGGGTATAACAGCCCGGTGTGGCTGGTGACGGATGACCGGGCGCTGGCCGAGGCGGTGATGGACGCGGTGCCGAAGCTGATCGATGACCTGCCGGCGGTGAATTGCGAGAACGCCACGGCGGCGTGGCGCGACTATGCCGAGGTGATCGTCTGTGCCAACCGCGAGGAGATGGCGGCCTGTTCGGACGAATATGCGCCCGAGCACCTGACGGTGCAGGCCGAAGACCTGGATTGGTGGCTGGAGCGGCTGACCTGTTACGGGTCCTTGTTCCTGGGCGAGGAGACGACCGTGAGTTACGGCGACAAGGCGGCGGGGACGAACCACGTTCTGCCGACCTCGGGGGCGGCGCGTTACACGGGTGGGCTGAGCGTGCACAAATACATGAAGATCGTGACCTGGCAGCGGGCGACGCGCGAAGGCTCGAAGCCCGTGGCGCAGGCCACCGCGCGGATTTCCCGGCTGGAGGGCATGGAAGGCCACGCGCGCGCGGCGGATGCGCGGCTGGCCAAGTATTTCCCCGGCGAGAATTTCGACCTGAGCGCGGATGGCTGACCCGGCCCGCCTGTTCGATCTGAGCGGGCGGGTGGCGTGCGTCACCGGGGCCAGCTCGGGGCTGGGGCAACGGGCTGCGGAGGTGCTGGCCGCCGCTGGCGCGAAGGTCGTGGGCGTGGCGCGGCGAGAGACGCCCTTGGCGGAGTGGGCCGGACGCGTTGGAAATGCTGCGGCCTATGTCGTGGGCGACGTGGCGGAGCGCGAGGGCTTGCCCGATTTGGTGGCGAAGGTGTCCGCGCCGTTCGGGGCGCCGGATATCGTGGTGCACGCGGCGGGGGTGAACACGCGGCAGGCGGCGGATGACGTGACGGCGCAAGGCTGGGACGCGACGCTGGCGCTGAACCTGAGCGCGCCGTTTTTCCTGAGCCGGGCGCTGGTGCCGGCGATGAAGGAGAAAGGCTGGGGCCGGATCGTGAATTTCGCCTCGTTGCAGACGACGCGGGCTTTTCCCGGCGGCATCGCCTATGGTGCGACGAAGGGTGGAATCGCGCAGTTGACGCGGGCGATGGCCGAGGCGTGGTCGGGCCACGGGATCACGGCGAACGCCATCGGGCCGGGATTCTTCCCGACCGAGCTGACGCAGGCCGTCTTTGGCGACGAGGCGCGGGCGGCACGCAACGCGACGCACACCTGTATCGGGCGCAACGGCCGGCTGGAGGATATCGACGGGCCGATCCTGTTCCTGTGCTCTGATGCAAGTGCATACGTTACCGGGCAGGTGCTGATGGTCGACGGAGGGTTTACCGCGAAATGAAGGCGTTGATCTATGATGCGCCCGAGCGGCTGGGGTTTAGGGATGTGCCGGAGCCGGTGGCGGGGCCGGGCGAGCGCCTGATCCGGGTCGAGGCGGTGGGGATCTGCGGCTCGGACATGCACGCCTATCTGGGCCATGACGACCGGCGGCCCGCGCCGCTGATCCTGGGACACGAGGCGGCGGGGGTGATCGTGGATGGGCCCGACAAAGGGCGGCGGGTCACGATCAATCCGCTGGTGACCTGCGGGGAGTGCGCCGCCTGCATGGCGGGGCGCGAGAACCTGTGCGAGGCGCGGCAGATCATCTCGATGCCGCCGAAGGACGGCGCGTTCGCGCAGTTCGTGGCGATGCCGGAGCGCAACCTTGTCACCGTGCCGGAGGGCGTGCCGCTGGACCGCGCCGCGCTGGCGGAGCCCCTGGCGGTGAGTTGGCACGCGGTCAGGCTGGCGCTGCAGGTTGTTCCGGGCCCCGACCGGGCCCTGGTTCTGGGCGGCGGGGCCATCGGGCTGGCCGCGGCGCTGGCCCTGACGGCGATGGGGGTGCCGGGCGTGACGGTGGTGGAGCCGAACGCGGCGCGGCGGGATTTCCTGGCCGGTGTGTGCAGGGACCATGTCGTGGCCGAGGCTGACGGCCTGTTCGATATCGTGGTGGATGCCGTCGGCTATGCCGCGACGCGCAAGGTGGCGTCGGCGCGGGCGCGGCCGGGCGGGGTGATCGCGCATGTGGGTTTGGGCGAGGATGTGGGCGGCCTCGATATCCGGCGCATGACCTTGCAGGAGATCACGTTCATCGGGACCTATACCTATACGGCGCAGGATTTCCGTGACACGGCGCAGGCGCTGTTCGACGGGCGGCTTGGAAGGCTGGAGTGGTTCGAGACGCGGGGGTTGGACGAGGGCGCGGCGGCGTTCGCCGATCTGCGGGCGGGCAAGGTGGCCGCGCCGAAGATCGTTCTAAAGCCTTGGTAGGTCAGGTTTTATTGTCTTCGGGGTATTCGACCGGGCCGCCCTGGTCGGCCCAGGTGGAGAAGCCTTCGCGCAGGTGCGACGCCTGAAACCCCATGTCCTGAAGCGTGGCGGTGGCCAGTGCCGAGCGCCAGCCGGAGGCGCAGTGCAGCACGTAGCGCTTGCCCGGCTGGGCGAAGACATCGCGGTGATAGGGGCTATCGGGATCGACCCAGAATTCGAGCATCCCGCGCGGCGCGTGGACGCTGCCGGGGATGAACCCGCTGCGCCGGCGTTCGCGTATGTCGCGGATATCGACGATGACGACGTTCGGGTCGTCCAGCGCCGCGATGAGGTCGGGTGTCTCGACTTCGTCGATGCGGGCGCGGGCGTCGGCGACCATCTGGGCGGCGGTGGTCCTGAGTTGGGTCATCAAAGCTCCTTCGGGGGCGGGGCGGTCAGGCGCTGGGGCGCGCGTCGAGCCAGGCGATCTGGTCGCGAATGAAATGCGGGTCGGTTTCCATGCGGATGAACACCGCCGTCAGGGCGGCGACCGCCGCGGGCATCTCATCCTCGGGGTTGGCGTCGGGCATGAGGATTTCGCGAGTCCCGTCGGGCGCGACTGTCAGCGCGAACGTGTTCGCCGGGATCATCGTGCCGGTTTTGGAATGCTCTGGCATCGCTGTCTCCTTTTCAGGGGAAAAAGGATATGCCTTGCGCGGCGGGTTGTCAAAATCCGTGCCCTGTCTCGCGGTTGGCGGGATTTGTGGAAACGATCCCGCGACTGGCCTATGTTGCGCGATCAGGGGAGGTGCCATGCGCGTCATTCGACTTGCTTTAATGCTGATCTTTGCCGGGCTTGCCGCGCAGGCGGAGCAGCGCGAGGATTACCTTGAGATGGCGCGGCGCGGCTGGAGTTACGAGCTGCGCACCACGATGATCGGGCGGGACATGGCGATCCCGGTCAGGATCAACGGGCGCGACATGGCAGGCGCCGCCCTGTGCGTGGTGGGCGAGAAGCCCCATGCCGAGACGCGCGCGGTGCTGACCGCCTTCCGGGGGTTGATCGGCGAGGTCTACGGCAAGCCGCTGCCGATGCGGTTCGCCGGCGCGACCGCGCAGGGCTGCGGTGCGGGACGTGTGGTTCTGCTGCGGCTGTATTCGGGGCGGCCGCCGAACCGGGCGCTGTCGGCCGACGTGGCGTGGATGAACAGCGCCTTCGGGCTGGGCCTGCCGCGAGGGCGCGACTATGCCGCGATGTCGCCGGCGATGGCGCAGACGTTCTTCGGGCACTTGGGTCAGGTCACGCATATCATGGTCAAGCAGCCGGGGCCGTCGACGCCGGGCACCCTGGAGCGGAAATTCTACCGCTCGATCCTGGTGGAAGAGCTGTACCAGTCCTTCACCTTCGGGATGGACGTGCTAAAATTCGACCGCGACGCGCGGTTCGTGTCGAAATTGCAGGAATTCCCGGTGAACATGGGCCGGATGCCGTGGAGTTCGCGCGGGTTCATGCGGGCAATCCTGGGGTCGAACCCGGTGGGGCTGTGCCGGTTCGACGTCTTCATGCTGCACGCGGTGGCGCAGTCGCCGGGGGCGCAGACCAATGCGCCGGAGTTCATCGAGTTCATAGACGCCAATTACGAGCGGCTGGACGCGCTGAGCGCGGAGAGCTTTGCCGACGCGCGGTTCGCGCCGCTGATGGACCCCGATTGCGCGGCGGACCGGACGGTGCGGTAGGACCGTGGGCGGCGGCGGTTACGACTTTCGGTTAGGTAGGCGGCGACAGGCCGCTTGGCCTAGCGTTAACGGCATGTGTCGCGCGGCGGGAGAGACCGCGCGGCGCTGGTAAACGTCCGTGTTTCGGGAGGGCAGGATGTGCTGAAAGAAGCCGGCCAGCGCGATATCGCGTCTTTGTTGCAGCAGTTGGGGAACGGGCTGATCGGGCATGAGCGCCTGATCGAGCGGATGACGATCGCGCTGTTGACCGGGGGGCACCTGCTGGTGGAAGGGGCGCCGGGGCTGGCCAAGACGCGGGCGGTGAAATGCCTGGCGCGGGCGGTGGAAGGCTCGTTCGCGCGCATCCAGTGCACACCCGACCTGATGCCCGCCGACCTGACCGGCACGCCGGTCTACAAGCCGGGCGATGGCAGTTTCGAGTTCGTCAAAGGGCCGGTGTTTCACAACCTGGTGCTGGTCGACGAGATCAACCGGGCGCCGCCCAAGGTGCAGTCGGCGCTGCTGGAGGCGATGGGCGAGGGGCAGGTCACGGCGGGGAGCGAGACGCACGGCCTGCCCGATCCGTTTCTTGTGGTGGCGACGCAGAACCCGATCGAGCATGAGGGGACGTTCCCACTGCCCGAGGCGCAGCTGGATCGGTTCCTGCTGCACGTGGTGCTGGACTTGCCGGATATCGAGACCGAGCGGGCGATCCTGAACCTCGTCGAGGCCGAGACCCATGGCGAGGCGGTGCTTTCGGACGCGACGATCAGCCAGCAGAGCCTGAAGAAGGCGCGGAAGGCGGTGGCGGATGTGCATCTGGCCGCCGAGCTGCGCGACTATATCGTGCGGCTGGTGATGGCGACGCGGGCTGGTGATCTCGCCAGGGACATTCAGCACGCGGTGTCGCCGCGCGGCACGCTGGCGCTGGCGGCCTCGGCGCGGGCGCGGGCGCTCCTGAAGGGGCGTGATCATGCGCTGCCCGAAGACGTGGCGGCGCTTGCCCCCGATGCGCTGGCGCACCGGATGGTGCTGAGCTGGCGGGCCATGGCCGAGGGGCGGCGCGCGCGGGACGTGGTGGCGGAGATCGTCAAAGCGGTGGAGCCGCTGTGAGTGCCGCGCTGGAGCAGCCGGGGGTCCGGCTTGCCGCCGGGGACCTGATTGCGCTGCGCGCCCATGCGTTGACCGGGCCGGGCGGGGCGGAGCAATGCGCCACGCTGCCGGGCGGTCATGCGACGCGGGTCAAGGGGCAGGGGATCGAGGTGGCGGATATCCGGGATTACCTGCCCGGCGACGACATCCGGCATCTGGACCGGGCCAGCACGGCGCGGACCGGCAAGCTGCATGTGCGGCAGTTCCAGGCGGAGCGGGACCGGGTGCGCTACCTGGTGGCGGATATGCGCAGCGAGATGCTGTGGGGGCTGCGGCGGGCGCTGTTGTCGGTCGCGGCTGCCGAGGCGCTGGTGTTGGATGCCTGGCCGCTGGTCGAAGAGGGCGGGCGCGTCGGCCTGCTGGCGGTGACGGACCGGGACGTGACGGTGGTGCCGCCGAGGGGTCGTATCCGCGGGATGCTGGACGTGATCGGCGGGCTGGTCGAGGCCCACGCCCGGGCGCTGGAGGACGCGGTGCGCGACAAGGGGGCGACCGGCGGGGCGCTGTCACTGGACCGCGCGCTGCACCGGCTGGAACGGCTGGCGCCGTCGGGGTCGGAGATCGTCATCGCCTCGGGGTTCGACGCGCCGAGGGAGGAATTGGTGAAGGTGTTGGATGGGTTGGGGCAGCGCCGCGCCATACGGCTGCTGCTGGTGTCCAACACCGAGGCGTTGCCAGCGGGACGCTACCCGGTACGGCTGGCCGACGGGCGACGGGCGAATTTGCGGATCGGGGCCAATGACGCGGTGCCGACGGCAGTGAGGATCGCGGGGCGCGAGGCGCTGGTGGTGGATGCGGGCGCCGACCCGCGAGAGACGGCGCGGGTGCTGATCCGCTATCACGACGAGAACGCGGCATGAGCGGCGCGCCCCTGTCGGAGGCGGCGATGCGCGACAGCCTGCTGGACATAAGGCTGCCGCCGGGGGGCGCGTTGGACGCGGTTGCGGATGTGCTGGTGTCGGCGGGGCTGGCGGGGTGCACCGCACTGGTGGTGATCGGCGGGCTGCGGCTGGCGTTCACGCGGCGGCGTGCTGCGATGACGCTGGGTCTGGAGGCGCGGATCGCCGCGTTGGCGGAGTTGCCCGAGGATGCGCGGCGGGTGGGCTTGCTGCATTTGCTGAGGCAGGTGGCGCCGGAGCGGTATGATGCGCTGCGCCCCAACCTGTATCGGCGGGACGCGGAGATCGACGTGGAGGCGGAGGTCAGGGCGCATGTTTGAGCTGGCCCAGCCGCTGGCGCTGCTGTTGCTGCCGCTGCCGTGGCTGGTGCAGCGGTACGTGGCGGCGCGAAGCGTGGGCGGCCGCGCGCTGGTGCTGCCGCGCCGGGTGGGCGAGGAGTTGGTGGCACGTGCGCGACGTGGTGGCGCGGGCGTGGCGGGAGTGCCGCTGCGTGACGGCGCGTTGTGGCTGGCGTGGGCGTTGCTGGTGGTGGCGCTGAGCGGTCCGAGGGACCTGGCGCCGGTGTCGGCGCTGAAGGTGTCGGGGCGGGACCTGGCGATCGCGCTGGACCTGTCCGGCTCGATGGTGCGGGACGATTTCGACCTGGACGGCCGGCAGGTGACGCGGCTTGAGGCGGTCCAGACCGTGGGCGCGGAATTCGCGCGGCGGCGGGGCGGCGACCGGCTGGCGTTGATCGTGTTCGGATCGGAAGCCTATTACGCGACGCCCTTCACCTTCGACATTGAGGCGGTGGCGCAGGAGATCGAAACCTCGGTGATCGGGATCTCGGGGCGGGCGACGAATATCTCGGACGGGCTGGGACTGGCGCTGAAGCGGATGAGCGAGAGCGAGGCGGCGAGCAAGGTGGTGATCCTGCTGTCGGACGGGGTGAACAATGCGGGCGCGACGAAGCCCTTGGGCGTGGCGGAACTGGCCGCCGATATGGGTGTGCGGGTGCATACGATCGCGCTGGGGCCGAAGGACCTGGAGAGTGCCGAGGAGGGCGAGCGCGGCGTGGTCGACGCGCGGACCTTGCGGGCGATTGCGGAGGTGTCGGGCGGCGAGAGTTTCCGGGTGCGCACGACGGAGGATCTGCAAGAGGTGGCCGAGGCGCTGGACCGGCTGGAGGCGAATGACAGCGATGGGCTGGCCGCCGAGGTCTACCGCGAATACTGGCCATGGCCGGCCGCGGCGGCGGCGTTGCTGTGCCTCTTCGTGATCGCGAGGGACCCGGCATGAGCCTCGACGTGACATTGCTGCGGCCCCTGTGGCTGCTGGCGTTGCCGGTGCTGGCGGGGCTGGCGTGGTGGTTGTGGTCGCGGCGGCAGGGCCTGGGCGACTGGCAGCGCGCGGCGGATCCGGGGATGATCCGGGCGATGGCGGCGCTGGGCCGGGTCGAGGCGCAGGCGGGGCGGTCGGGCCTCTGGGCCGGGATGGCGGTGCTGGGGATCGCGGTGCTGGCGCTGGCGGGCCCGGCGGTGGAGCGGCGGGACACGCCAAGCTTTCGCAACCTCGACGGGGTGCTGTTCGTGGTGGATGCGTCGGCCAGCGTCATGGAGGACGCGCGCTGGCCGCGGATGCAGGCGCTGGGGCGGTTCGGGCTGGCGAGCCTGGGGACGCGGCCCGGGGGGATCGTGGTCTATGGCGGAGATGCGTATCTGGCCACCGGCATGACGCTGGATCACGTGCAACTGGGGCAGACCTTTTCGCTGATCGGGCCGGAGCTGGTGCCGGACCCCGGCACGCGGCCCGAACGGGCACTGGCGCTGGCGGTGGCGCGGCTGGAGGAGGCCGAGATCATCGCGGGCGACGTGGTGCTGTTCACCGATGGGGCGGGGCTGGGGCCGGAGAGTTTGCGGCTGGCGGCGCGGCTGTCGGAGATTGGCGCGCGGCTGTCTGTGGTGGGGATGGGCGATGATCCGGCGTTCGGGACCCATGCGCAGGCGGGTGGGGGGCAGGTCTTTGGCGTTGATGATGGCGAGGCGCTGGCGGACATGCTGGGGCAGGACATGGCGGCGCGGCTGGAGCGGCAGGACTATCCGCTGATCTTCTGGAGCGACATGGGGCGGTACCTGCTGCTGTTGGCCGCCGTGCCGATGCTGCTGATGTTCCGCAGGCAGGGCGCATGAGGGGGTTTGCGCTGATCACGGCGGTGTTCCTGCTGGCGGGAGGGGCTCTTGGCGGTGCGGCGTCGCTGGGGCGCGTGCTCTTGGCGGTGGGGCTGCCGGGCTGGGCGGCGGAGGTGTTTCAGGCGCCGGAGTGGCAGGGTGTGGCGCTGTTCCGGGCGGGGGAGTTTGGCATGGCGGCGGAGGCGTTCGCGGCGGCGGGAGAGGAGTACAACCGGGGCAACGCGCTGGCCTTTGCGGGGGAATATGCGCGGGCGTTGGAGGCCTATGATCTGGCCATTACCGCGGGCGACCCGCGGGCGCGGGCGAATTTCGACGTGGTCGCGGCCTATTACGCGGGGCTGGCGATCGACCCCGAGGCGCTTGACCTGCTGCCCGAGCGCAAGCGCGGTCCGACGGCGGAGGCCGAGGTGGGCCAGGGCGACGCGCGCGCGGCGGGGACCGGAGACGGGGTCAGCAATACCGGCTCGGTTCTTGGCATGGCGGAGCTGGAGAGCCGCGGCAAGCTGGGGGTGCGGCGGGTGTTCAAGGACTATTTCATGGTGGCCGACGAGCGTTGGCTGTTGCAGCTGGAGGACGTGCCGGGCGAGTTCATGGCCGAGCGGATCCTGCAGGAGCACAAGCGGCGCGACAAGCTGGGGCTGTCGCCGCCAGAGCCGGAGGACTCGAGATGAGGGGGATCTTGCAGGCGACACGAGAGCTGTTGCGCGCGGCGGCGGGAGGTCCCGGATCGGGTCCGGGACGGGGGAAAGGAAGTGCGGCGCGCATGTGTATTGCGGGATTGGCCGGGTGGATCGGTCGGCACCTGTGGGCGCGGCTTGCAATGGCGGACCTGGGGGACAGGGTCGTGGGCCCGCCCCGGCCTGAGGGCCGGGGCCTCTGGCGATGGCGGGCGGGAGGTCCCGGATCAAGTCCGGGACGGGGGGTGAGTGCAGCGGGCCTGTGCGTCTGGATGCTGGCGATGGTCGTTCCGATGATCCCGGACATCGCGGTCGGGCAGACGCGCGAGGTGCATCCCGGCGAGTTGTCCCTGGAGGTCAGCGTGGAAGAGCGCTCGGCGACGCCCTACACGCGGGAAATGGTGCTGTTGACGATCCGCGGCACCTATCGGCGTTATATCACGCGCGAAAAGCTCTTGCAGCCGGAGCTGGAGGGGTTCAACTGGTCGCAGCTGGGGCCTGACACCTGGCGCGAAGAGCGGGTGGAGGGGCGCGCGGTGAAGGTCTTTATCCGGCGCATGGCGGTGTACCCGGAGCGCCCCGGCACCCTGACCATCGGGGCGTTCCGGCACCAGCTGACGCTGACGGACGAGGGAGACGACTGGTTCGCGCACGAGATCGCGTCCGAGCCGATCACGATCGAGGTGGACCCGGCGCCGGAGGGCAGCGACTGGTGGTTCCCGGTACGTCAGTTGCAGGTCTCGGACCAGTGGTCGAACGCACCCGACCAGCTGACGCCGGGGGAGGGCGTGTTGCGGGTCATCCGCATCGAGGCGCTGGGGGCCACGCCCGAGATGATCCCGCCGATGCCGGAGCTGACCTCGCCCACGGGCATGATCTTCGCCCACCCGGAAAAGCGGCTGATCCAGCTGACGCCGGAGGGGCCGAAGACCATTGCCTTCTGGCGCTGGACGATCCGGCCGGGCAACGACGTGTCGGCCGTGGTTGAGCCGCTGAGCTTTGATTACTTCGACACCACGACGCGGCAGAGCCGGACGGTCGAGATCAATGCGCAGCGGGTGGCCTATGGCGCGCGGGTGCCCGGCAGCGGCGATGATCCCGCCGACACCGGGCAGGCGGCGCCCCGGCCCGACCCCGCCGAAGCGGTCTTGCCGGGAGTTCCGGCGCTGGGCGCAGCGCTGGCGGTGTTCGCGGCGGCGCTGATGCTGGGCTTGCGCGGACGGGCGTGGTCGGGCCTGCCGCGGCTGTCGGACCGGGTGCCGGCCCTGCATCCGCAGCGGCGCGCGCTGCGCCGGGCGGCGCGGGCCGGGCGCGTCGGGGAAATGCGGCGGGCGCTGGTGGCGCTGTCCCGGTCGGGCCCCGGCGCGGACCGCTATCGCGCCCGGCTGGCGGAGCTGGACCGGGCGATCTATTCGGACGCGGCCCCGGCGGGCGACCTGGCGCGGTTTGCACGCTGAAGGGCGGGACGGTCGCGGGCCCTGCAGGGCAAGGCGACGTCTTGCTGCGCGCCGAGGCGGAGCGGGTGGCCGACAGCCGCCGGTTCCGCCGCGCCTGTTCCAAACGGTTGATCATTCTCGATTTGGTGCTACTTTTCTCTTCGGGAGGATCGGCATGTTGGCAGCAAGAGACGAATGCGCGGGCGCGCAGCCTGTGTCGTCCGTGATGATCGTGGACGACCATCCGCTTTACAGCGACGCGCTGGAAACGGCCCTGACGCTGGGGTTTCCGGGATGCGACATCCGCAAGGCCGGCAGCCTCCAGGCCTGTTTCGACCTGGTGGACGACGATTTCAGACCAGACCTGGTGATGTTCGACCTCAAGCTGCCGGACGTGACCGGTGTGTCGGGATTTGAAAAGCTGCGCGAGCGTCTGCCCGAGGCGCGGGTTCTGGTGATCTCTTCTCTGGCATCGAGCGAACTGGTGCGCAGGCTGTTGCGGTCCGGCGCGATGGGGTTCCTGCCGAAGGACGCCTCGGCCAAGACGCTGCATTTCGCGGTCACCGAGATCGCGGCCGGGCGGCGCTATGTGCCCGCCGAGTACGTCGATGCGGAAGCCGGCGAGGAGCAGGACGATCTGTTCAAGACCACGCCGGAGCTGAGCATCCTGACCCCGCAGCAGGTCAATATCCTGAAGCTGATCTGCGCCGGCAAGCCCAACAAGCAGATCGCCTATGAGCTGTCGCTGGCGGAGGCCACGGTGAAGGCGCATATCACCGCGCTGTTGCGGCGGCTGGACGTGCGCAACCGGACCCAGGCGGTGGTGTTCGTGGAATCGGTGATGGCGCGCCATGCCGAACCCGAGGCGCGCGCCTTCCTTCAGCACTAGGCGCGGACGCGTGAAGCCCGCCCCCCCTGAATTCGTTGTGATCGGGGAATCCCGGGCCGAGGACCCCGCCGCGGCGGTGGCCGAGGCGAGCGAGGCGCTGATGGGCAAGGGCCTGTGCTTTGTTTTCGCGATCCTGCCCGGTTGCCTGGACGTGGACGAGACCAGCGCGCTGTTGTCCGGCGCGTTTCAGGGCGTGCCGGTCTTCGGCTGCAGTTCGGCCGGGCAGATCACCACTGACGGCTATGACGACCAGGCGCTGTTGCTGCTGGGCTTTCCGCGCCGGAACTTCCGCTGCGCGTCGATGCTGTTTCGGGACCTGCGGCCGGATCACGCCACGGCCTTTGCCGCCGAGGCGCAGAAGCAGGCCGAGCGGTTCCGGCATACGGCGGGCTGGAACCGGTTCGCGCTGATCGTGGCGGACGGGTTGTCCAAGCAGGAGGACCTGCTGGTGTCGACGCTGGACGCGGTGCTGGGCGACGTGCCGATCTTCGGCGGCTCGGCCGGCGACGGGCTGAAGTTCGAGCGGACCTTTGTGCTGCATGAGGGCGAGGCGCATTCGGGCGCCGCCGTGCTGTTGCTGATCGAGACCGACCTGCAGTTCCAGGGCGTGGCGTTCGACCATTTCCAGCCCGAGGGCGCGCAGATCGTGATCACCTCGGCGGACCCGGAGGAGCGGCTGGTCTACGAGATCAACGGCGCGCCGGCGGCGGAGGAATATGCGCGGCTGGT
The DNA here is from genome assembly GCF_009363655.1 of Roseovarius sp. THAF27. Lineage (NCBI taxonomy): Bacteria > Pseudomonadati > Pseudomonadota > Alphaproteobacteria > Rhodobacterales > Roseobacteraceae > Roseovarius > Roseovarius sp. THAF27. Next base: position 2,732,350 of record NZ_CP045393.1, on the reverse strand, counting down.
GGGCTGCCCGCCCGAGGCGCTGAGCCCCGAGGTGTTCGCGGAAAACCCGATGATGCTGCGCCACAACCTGACCCATTACGCCCGCGCGATCAGCGATACCAAGCCGGGCGGTGCGCTGTCGCTGCTGGCGGCCATCGACGACGGGTTGATTCTGACCCTTGGCAAGGCGAAGGGCAGCCTGGATGCGCTGCACGAGGGGTTGTCGACGCGCGATGCCGCGGGACAGGAGCCGGATTTCATCCTGGGCTTCGACTGTTTCCTGCGGCGGCTGGAATTCGAGCACAAGCAGCTGACGCAGGAGGTGTCGAACATTCTGCGCGCCCACCGCGTGATCGGGTTCAACACCTATGGCGAGCAGAAATCGGGCCTGCACATGAACCAGACCTTCGTGGGCGTGGCGTTCTTCAGGCCCGAAGCGCGGGTGCTGAACTGATGCTGGTGAACCCCGACGAGCCGCTGGATGTGCAGGTCGAGCGCCAGGCGCGGATCATCGACGCGCTGATGCGGCGGGCGAACCGGCAGGACGATGTGCGCCCCTCGGCGTTTCGCGCGTTCCAGTCGGCCATAGAGCTGCAGGAGAAGATGCAGGCGCAGGGCCGCGACCTGGCGCGCGCGGTTTCGGAGCTGGAGACGGTGCGCGGCGAGCAGGAGCGGATGCGCAAGAGCCTGGTGGCGGCGCTGTCGTCGATGGAAGGGGGCTTTGCGCTGTTCATCGACGGCAAGCTGGAGCTGTGCAACCACCTGTTTTTGCAGCTTTTCCCCGATATCTCGAACAAAATCGACACGGGGCTGTCGATTGGCCGGTTCTTTGCGCGGCTGGTGTCGAGCAAGTTCTTCCGCTCGGCCGACCGCAACCTGGCCACGCTGCCCGCCACGCTGGAGAAGCGGCGCGACGAGGGGGTGATCACCTCGGTCATGATCGAGATGGCCGACGACCGCTGGTTCCAGCTGAGCGCGCAGCACACGTCGGGCGACAACGTGGTGCTGCTGTTGACCGAGATTACCGATTTCGTGCGGCGCAACCGGTCGGAGAAGGAAAGCCTGATCGACCGGCAGGAGGATTACCTGAAGGCGGTGTTCCAGACGCTGACCTCTGGGGTGTGCACGTTTTCGTCGCGGGGCCGGGTGTTGATGCATAACGGCCAGTTCCGCGAGTTGCTGGGCCTGCCCGCGTCCTATGTCGCGGAAGGCGAGCCGGTGACGGCGCTGGTGGAGTATCTTTTCGCCCACGGGCTGGCGGTCGAGGGCGATGCCGTCAACATCGAGGCGATCTATCGCAAGCTGGTGACCGAGGGCGCGTTTCGCCAGCGCGTGCGGCTGGGGCCCGAGCGGGTGCTGGAACTGCACATGCACGAGATGCCCGACAGCGGCTACCTGGTGGAGGTCGAGGACGTCACGCTGGAGGCCCGCGCAACCGAAACGCTGGAACGCCGGGTGATGGAGCGCACCGCCGAGCTGACCCGCGCCAACGAGAAGCTGACCGAGGAATACGAGAAGAAAGCGCGGGTCGAGGAAGCCTTGCGCGACGCCAAGGACAAGGCGGAGAAGGCGGTGTCGTCGAAGACGCGTTTCCTGGCCGCCGCAAGCCACGACCTGTTGCAGCCGATCAATGCCGCCAAGCTGTTGATTTCGACCCTGCTGGAGACGTCGCGCGGCACCGACATGCATGGCATGGTGGAGCGGCTGGAAGGGTCGTTCCGCTCGACCGAGCAACTGCTGCACCTGCTGCTGGACATCTCGCGGCTGGAAAGTGCGGCGCCCGACACGGTGTCGCCGCTGGTGGTGAACCTGACCTCGATGATGAACAGCATCCATGCCGACCAGAGCCTTGTGGCCGAGCAGAAGAACGTGAGCCTGAAGATGGTGCCCTGTTCGGTGCTGGTGCGGTCCGATCCGGTCTACCTGTTGCGGTCGATCCAGAACCTGGTGGTGAACGCGATCCAGTACACCCAGCCCGGAGGCCGCGTCCTGGTCGGGTGCCGCCGCCGCAAGGGTCGCGTGGTGCTGGAGGTCTGGGACACCGGCATCGGCATTCCCAAGCGCGACCAGCAGCGGGTGTTCGAGGAGTTCGCCCGCGCCGATGGCGAGAAGCTGGCCGCGGGCGTCGGCCTGGGCCTGTCGGTGGTGGAGCGGGCCTGTCGCCTGCTTGGCCACAAGCTGTCGGTGAAGTCGAAGCCCGGCGTGGGGTCGGTGTTCCGGATCGAGCTGGAGACGGTGTCGGACGCGCCGGCGGTCAATGAGCCCCTGAGTCTTGCGTCGAATGCCGACGACCTTCTGGAGAACCAGATCGTTCTGCTGATCGAGAACGACGACGACGTTCTGTTCGGCACCACCAAGCGGCTGGAACAATGGGGGGCGGACGTGCTGGCCTGCCGGTCCATCGACGAGGCGGTGACCTGCGTCGAGGACATGGGCATGGCGCCGGATATCATCCTGGCCGACTATACGCTCGACGATGACGAGACCGGGGTGGATGCAATCGGACGGGTTCGCAATCTGACCAAGACGCATGTGCCGGCGATCCTGATCACCGCCGATCGCAGCCCCCGGGTGCGGGCGGCGGGGCTGACCTATGACATCTCGGTGATCTACAAGCCGGTGAAGCTGAACCGGCTGCGGCCGCTGATGGCGTGGAAGATCGGTCAGCAAGGGGATGCCGAGGCGCGGGGTGATACGAAAGTGGCCGGTGACAGCGCCGCCGGAGCCTTTAGTGTCTGGCCTGAATAGGGAGGAGATTTGAGCATGATGATGCGCGTGACGAGTGCCCTGACCGGGCTTGTCCTGAGCTGTGCCGCCGCTGTGGCCGCGCCGCTGAGCGGGCAGGAAACCTATGACCTGTTGTTCCGCAACGGCACGCTGGATGACGTGTCGCGGGACCAGTCGCTGGTTTACGAGCGGCAGGTCAGCAACGCGCTGGCGCCCGAGGCGGCGGAGCGCGACAGCGGCAAGGTGGCGCTGACCGTGGGCGAGGGAGAAAGCCCGCTGGCGGTGCTGGAATTGCGGCAGGGCGAAAAGTACCGCAAGCTGGGGCAGTTCCCGGCCAGCGTGGGCAACCCGATGATCATGTTCTTTTACGAGACCGCCGTGCGCGACATGGCCGAGAGCGCCGGCGGCAGCAAGTTCTACATCCGCAACCGGGTGAAGGAGGCGCTGGTGCAGCCCAACGAGGTGACGAGGGGCGAGGCCGAGTTTGACGGGCAGACAGTTCAAACGCAGACCGTGTCGATGCAGCCTTTCGCCGAAGATCCCAACCGCGCGCAGATGCGCGGCTTTGGCGACCTGACGCTGACGGTCACGATGTCTGAAGACGTGCCGGGCTGGTATCTGAACCTTCTGGCCGAGGCGCCGGGGCCGGAGGGTGGCGACGGCTACCGCTCGGAAGTGACTTTTGAGACGCTGGAGGAGGCGACGCAATGAGACAGCCGGTTGAGTACAGCGCACCGCGTCCCGGGCTTGACCCGGGACCTCTGCGTTCGGGCAGGAGGCCCCGGCGCGGGGGCCGGGGCGGCGTGGGGCGTGTATTGGTCGCGATGCTGATCGCGGCGCCGGGGCTTGCCTTCGGCCAGACCGCAGCGGAACGGCTGAACGATTTCCCCACGGCGGCGCGGGCGGATTACGTCTTTGCCTGCATGTCCACCAACGGCACCACGCGCGAGATGTTGCAGAAATGCTCGTGCTCCGTCGACGAGGTGGCGCAAATCCTGTCCTACGAGGAATACCTGGAGGCCGAAACGGTGTTGTCGATGCGCCGGGTGGGCGGCGAGCGCATGGCGGTCTTCAACAGCTCGGCCGCCGCGGCGAACCTGGTGGCGGAGCTGCGCCGGGCGCAGGCGGAAGCCGAGATCGTCTGTTTCTGAGCCGGCCCTAGTTGGTCGGTTCGACCGCTTTCTTGCCGGGCATGGTGCGGTAGACCAGCGGCGCGTCGGTGTTGGACGCGTGTGTGTTGGCCTGTGCCTGCAACGCCCCATGATGCGGTGACTTGATGCAGACCGGATCGGTCGCGGCGGGGTCGCCGACGATGGCCATGGCCTGGCACCGGCAGCCGCCGAAATCCACCAGCTTGCGGTCGCAGGATTTGCAGGGCTCCTGCATCCAGTCGGTGCCGCGATAGGCGTTGAAGGCCGAACTGTTATACCAGATCTCGTCGAGCGGCTTGTCGCGGACGGTCTCGAATTCCAGATGGGGAATGGACTGCGCGGCGTGGCAGGGCAGGACCTGCCCGTCGGGCGCGACGTTCAGGCCCGTGCTGCCCCAGCCTCCCATGCAGCGCTTGGGGTAGTCGTCGTGGTAATCCGCGGGCACGTAGTCGATCACCAGCTTGCCTTTGAGGGCGGCGCGGGATTCGGCCACGATGCGGGTGGCCTCGCGGGCCTGTTCGCGGGTCGGCATAAGCGTGTCGAGGTTCTTGAGCGCCCAGCCGTGGAATTGCACGGTGGCGACCTCGATCCGGCGGGCGCCCATTTCCTGCGCCATTTCGATGGCGCGGGGCAGTTGGTGCAGGTTGCGGCGGTGCAGGACGGCGTTGAGCGTGAGCGGGAAACCGATCTGGCCGATCCATTCGGCGACCTGCATCTTGCGCTTGTAGCCCCCGTCATAGCCGCCGATCTCGTCGGCCATTTCGGGCGTGGTGCCTTGCAGGGACAGCTGGATGTGATCGAGGCCGGCCTCGTCGAGTTCCTTCAATCGACGCTCGGTCAGGCCGATGCCGGAGGTGATGAGGTTGGTGTAGAGCCCGGCGTCGCGCGCCGCCTGGACGAGCGGAACGAGGTCGCGGCGGGAGGCGGGCTCGCCGCCCGAGAGGTGCAGTTGCAGCACGCCAAGCTTCGCGGCCTCGTCGAAGACGCGGATCCAGGTTTCGGTGTTCAGCTCGCTGTCCTGCCGCGCCAGTTCCACAGGGTTGGAACAATAGGGGCAGGAGAGCGGACAGCGGTGCGTCAGCTCTGCGAGCATGGCGATGGGGGCGGGTATCTTCATGCCGTCACGTCCAGGAACCGGCGGTCGCGCAGGGCGGTCAGAAAGCCGTTGCTGTCCTGCGCGATCTGTTCGACCGGGGCGTTGTATTTCTCGGAGAGGGTCTGCGTGATCTCGCCGAAGCTGCGGTGCCCGTCGACCTCGGTCAGGATGGCGTGGCCGATCTGGTCGAGGGTGATGGCGCGTTCGGGGGCCAGAAGGACCCAGGTGTCGCGCACCTTGTCGAAATGCAGGCGCACGCCGCGGGGCAGGGAGGGAATGTCGGTGGCGATCATCAGGAGGCCCTTTCGAGCAGCAGCCCTTCGCCCGGTTGCCAGGCGCCGGGGGGGATGCGGGCAGGTTCGACATAGGCGCTCCAGAGGGCGTCGAGTTGGGACCACAGCACGTCTGTCTTGAAGATCAGGGCGTTGGCGGCGGCGTCCTGTTTTTCTGCCGTGTCGGCGTGGTCGAGCACCCAGGCGAGGCCGAAGGCGACGTCCTTGGGGGCCTCTTTCAGCCGGGTCTTGAAGTAGCTGAGCGAGCTGTCGTCGGCGAAATCGTAGTTCTTCAGCAGGCCCTCGATCCGGTTGGCATGGATCTTGGGCGCGAAAAGCTCGGTCAGGGACGAGGCGACGGCCTCCAAGAGCGTTTTGTCGCGGACGAAGCGGACATAGGCGTCACAGGCGAATTTCGTGGCCGGAAGCACGCCTTCGCGGGAGGCGACGTAAGCCGGGTCGAGGCCCACGGCCTCGGCCAGGCGCAGCCAGCGCTTGATGCCGCCTTCGTTCTCGGCGGTGCCGTCGTGATCCTCGATGCGGGACCGCCAGGCGCGGCGCAGGTCGGGATCCTCGACGCGGCTCATGAAGGCGGCGTCCTTCATCGGGATGGTGTGCTGGTAATAGTAGCGGTTCAGCACCCAGGCGCGGACCTGGTCCGGCGTGCAGTCGCCGCCATGCAGGCGGTCGTGGAACGGGTGCAGGTCGTGATACCGCTCGGCGCCGATCTGGCGCAGGCGGGCCTCAAATTCTTCGCGGCTTTGCGTCATGGGGTGATCTCCATTCCGTCCTGTCCGATGATCCAGCCCGCCGCCTGAGCCTCGGCCTTTTCCGCCGAGTCGGGGCGCAGCACCGGGTTGGTATTATTCATGTGTACGAAGACCTTCTTGCCGATATCCAACCCGGCGAAGGCGGCGATGGACCCATCGGGGCCGGACATGGACATGTGTCCCATGCGTTTGCCTGTCTTCTTGCCGAGGCCCGCGCGGACCATTTCGTCGTCGCGCCAGAGCGTGCCGTCGAAAAAGACCATGTCGGCACCCTGAAGGCGGTCGCGCAGGTCGTCATTGAGCCGTGCGCAGCCGGGGATGTAGAAGGCCGTCGTGTCGCCGTTTTCCAGCACGACACCCACGGTCTGTTCGCCCATCAGGTCGGTCTCGACCGTCTCGCTCTCCATGTAGAGCGGGACCTTTCCCGGCACGGCGAAAAGCGTCGCGGTGAGGTCGGGGGCCAGTTCGAACGGTGCGTCGAGGGCGATGTTGGTGCGGGTGACGACGTCGGAGTTGAGCGCGTCGAAGATGGGATTCGCGGCAAGAACCTCGTGGATGCCTTTGGTGGCGAAGAGCGTGAAGGGCTGCATTTCGCGCAGGGTGAGCAGGCCCGCGACATGGTCGATATCGCCATTGGTCACCAGCACGGAGGTCAGCGGCAGCTTGCGCAGGTCCGTGGGGTGAAGCGCGGATGTGTTCGCCAACTGGTCGCGTATGTCGGGCGATGCGTTCAGGATCGCCCAGTCCGTACCGTTGCCGGTCACGGCGAGGGACGATTGCGTCTGTGAGGGAATGTCGCCCGAACGCGCGAGATTGCAGTTGTCACAACCGCAATTCCACTGGGGCAGGCCGCCCCCGGCAGCAGCGCCGAGAATATGCGCGCGGAATGACATCGAGATATCCTCCCGCGCGCAAGCCGTCTTAGATCAGGACTTCGCGCTCTTCGTCGAAGTCAGGTCCGTACATGTTGATTTCCATGCCGCATTCGATTTCGCGGATGATCGGTTTTGCCCATGCCATGATGGTTCTCCTCCTTTGAATGACGCTGTAAACATGACAACTCGGCCGCGGTATTGCGACTCTTATTTTCTATTAAACGCTTAGACTTTAGTCCAAGTTCCGGCATTCCGTGCGCGGCGCGAGGCCGTCGATGACGAAGCCCTGATTGCGTACCGTCTTGATCTCAAACCCGAAATCGGCGTCGCGCAGCTTTTTCCGCAAATAGCCGATATAGACGTCCACCACGTTTTCGTTGCCCGATCCCTCGGTCTGCCAGAGCGCATCGAAGATGTCGCCGCGTGGCAAGGGCGTGCCGTCATGGGCGATGAGAAGGCGCAGGAGGTCGTCCTCGCGCTCGGTCAGGGAGACTCTGGCGGTCTGGGTCTGCAGGCTCCGGTCGCGGGTCAGCGTGGCGGGCTGGGGGCGCTGCGAGGTCGCGCGGCGTTCCTGCACGCGCAGGCGGGCCACCAGTTCGTCGAAGCTGAAGGGTTTGACCACGTAATCGTCGGCCCCGGCCTCCAGCCCCGCCGTGCGGTGTTCGACATCCGAGAGCGCGGAGAGCATCAGGATGGGCAGGGTGGCGCCGCTCTCTCGGGCGCGGCGCACGAGGTCGAGGCCGCTGTCGGCGCCCAGCATGACGTCGATGATGGCGCCCGAGAAGGTCTCAGTGCGCAGCTTTTCAAGCGCGTGGTCATAGCGGTTGACCGTCTCGGCCTCGTAGCCGTGCAGGCCCAGCCCCCGCGCCAGGGCGGAGGTGATTTCCGGGTCGTCGTCGACGATCAGGAGGCGGGTCATGGCGGGGCGGTCTCTTTCGCGGCTGCGGGCTTGAGGATAGCGCCGTTTTAGCCGGATGAAAGGGCAAGGCGAACCGCGATCTTTGTCCCGGGTGCGTCGCCGAGGGCGGTGTCGCGGAGGACGGGACTTTCAAGGGTGATGGTGCCGTCATGGGACTCGATCACCCAGCGGGCGAGGGCGAGCCCGATGCCGAACCCCTGGGACGAGGCGCTGCCCGCCTGGGAGAAGCGCTCGAAGATGCCGGGCTGGTCCTCGGGCGGGATACCGGGGCCGTTGTCGGTGACGGCGATAGTGGCCATGTCGGCGGCGGCCTGCGCGTCGAGCCGGATCCGGCCGCCGTCGCGGGCGTGGCGGATGGCGTTGCGGACAAGGCCGACCAGCACCTGCCGGATCCAGTTGCGGTCGCATGTGAGAGTGACAGCGGGGATGTTCGACAGGGTGAGTGTCATGCCTGCGTTGTCGGCCTCGGCGCGGACTTCCTCGTGCACTTCGGTCATGAGGTCTGGGAGGGGAACGGGCGCGGACTCCAGCGCCAGTTGGCCGCTGTCGGAGCGGGCGACGCGCAGAAGGTCGTCGATGCGGCGGTTGAGGCGGGCGGCGCGGGCCTCGATCGTGGCGAAGGCGTCAGCCTCGGGTCCGCCCGCGGCGCGGCCGATCTGCGCCTCCATCAGGATGACGGTCAGCGGTGTGCGCAATTCGTGGCTGACATCGGCGAAGAAGCGGCGGCGGTTCTCGTCGATCTCGGCCAGGGTTTCGTTGGCGGCGCGCAATTCCTCGGTCCGGGCGGCGATGATGCTGCTGAGTTGCGCGCGGTCCTCTTCGACCGCCGATTTGCGGGCGGCGAGAGCGTGGGCCATGCGGTTGGTCTCGGCGTAGAGACCGCCGATCTCGTCCCGGCGGGTTTCGGGCAGGTCGATGGCGAAATCTTCCTGTCCGATCTTTTGCGCCGCATCGCGTAGGCGGTCGAGCCGGGCGAATTGCGGACGGATGAGGCCGAAGTAGAAGGCCAGCACCATCAGGACGGAGGCCACGGCGATGACGATGGCGGCCAGCGTCAACTTCTGGCGCAGGGCGACGATATCGGCGCGGATGTCGTTACGAAAGAGCTGCTCGGTCTGCACGGCCTGGCTGAGCAGGGGGTCGAAGCCGGTGGCGAAACTGTCGATATGAGCCTGCAGACGGGGGCGGTCGATGTCGTCGCTCGACAGACCGCGCATCGTGCTGGTCAGGAGTGCTTCCATCCGGGCGAGGCCGAGCGACTGGGTGCCGAAGCGGGACTGGGCGTCGATGCCGAGGTCCTCGGCCTCCTGCACGGCCTGGGCCACGTTCTGTTGCAAGCGCTCGAAGGAGGTGCGGAGGTTTTCGACCACCGGTTCCAGCCGCTGGGTGCGGGTTGCGGCGGGCATCTCGCGCTGAACGGCCTCGGTCGCGACGACGAGGAAAGTGGCGGCCTGGGTCGAGAGGCCCGCATAACCCGACATGCGCTGTTCGGCCTTGAGCGTGGCATCCAGACGGTCGGAGACGGCCAGCAGACCCAGCCAGAGGATGAGGGCGGTGACCCATGTGCCGACGCCCAAAGCAAGCGCGCCGAGGCCGAGGAGGGTTTTCAGCGACATGGCGCAAGCGCCTTTACCATGGGCATTTGCGATGAAGTGCCGCATTTTTTCGCACAGATTCTGGCGTGACGCGTTGCGCACGGTGCGGTTACGCTTTTCTTAGCGCCAATGGTGTCGGATGGCTGGAGGCACGGGAGCGAGGACCAACGCAACGCGTAAGGAACGATCATGATAGAGCTCCTGTTCGTCGCCTGCCTGGCGACAGATCCCACCCAATGCCGCGAGCGCAGCCTCGTGTTCACCGATGTCACGCCGATGCAGTGCCTTGCCGGGGCGCAGCCGGAACTGGCGCGCTGGGTGTCGACCCATCCCAACGAACGTGTACGGAGCTGGCGCTGCCGGACGGTGAACGATACCGAGTTCGACATCTGAGCGCCCTCAGGTCTTGCGCTTCATCAGGCCGCGGGCGGGGTCGTAGCCCCAGATGGCCAGCGCGCAGAAGACGAGCGTGCTGCCCAGGACCCAGGCGAGCGCGGTCCAGTTGACCTGCAGGTAGAGCGAGAAGCGGATCAGCTCGACCGCGTATGTGAAGGGGTTGAGGGCACAGATGTCGCGCAGGAGCGGTGAGCTTTCGGCCATCTTCCAGAGCGGATAGAGGGCCGAGGACATGAAGAACATCGGGAAGATGACGAAGTTCATCACGCCCGCGAAGTTCTCCAGCTGCTTGATGAAGCTCGACAAAACCAGCCCGAGGCCGCCGAGCATCAGTCCGCCGAGGATCAGGCTGGGCAGCACGGCGAAGTAGCCCCATGTGGGCATGGTGATGCCGAAGGCGGCGGCGATGGCGAGGAACGTGTAGACCTGCAGCACCGAGATGATCGTGGCCCCGAAGAGGCGGCAGATCAGCAGCCACCATCGCGGGAAGGGGCTGGTCAGCAGAAGGCGCATCGAGCCCATTTCCCGGTCGTAGACGAGGCTGAGCGAGGATTGCATCCCGTTGAAGAGCAGCACCATCGCGCACAAGCCCGGCACGATATAGGTCTCGTAGGTGATGTAGGTCTGGTAGGGCGGGATAATCGAGAGGCCGAGGGCCGCGCGAAAGCCGGCGGCGAAGATCAGGAGCCAGACGAGCGGGCGGACAAGCGCGGCGATGAAGCGCTCGCGCTGGTGCACGAAGCGCAGGAACTCGCGGGCGATGATCGCTTTTGCGACGCGGATGGTGCCGGTCATGCGGCTTCTCCCGTGCGCGACAGGAACCAGTCCGACAGGCTTTGATCGCCGCGGGCCGCGCCAGCGGTGCCGCGGTGGATGATCCGGCCCATGTGCAGGACGACGAGGGCGTCGCCGTCGCGCACCTCGTCGGTCAGGTGCGTGGTCCAGAGAACGCAGAGGCCGGTCTTTGCGAGCTTGTGGACGTGATCGGTGATGCCTTGGCGGGAGGCGGCGTCGAGGCCGACGGTGGGCTCGTCGAGCAAGAGCACATGCGGCTCGTGGATGAGCGAGCGGGCGAGTTCGGTGCGGCGGCGGTGGCCGCCGTTGAGGTCGCGGGCTTTTTCGTCGGCGCGCTGGCGCATGTCGAGCCGGTCGAGCGCGGCGTCGATGCGGCCCGGGATCTCGGATTTCGGCAGGCCCTGGAGGGCGGCGAAATAGGCGAGGTTCTGGCGGACCGACAGGTTGAGATCGAGCGTGGATTGCTGGAAGACGACGCCGAGTTTGCCCAGGGCCTTGCGTGGTTCGCGGCGCATGTCGTGGCCCGCGACGGTGATTTCGCCCTGGGGCGCCACCAGCAGGCGGGTCAGGAGGGCAACGAGCGTTGATTTGCCCGCGCCGTTGGGGCCGAGAAGGGCGCAGAAGGTGCCGGGGGCGACGTCGAACGTCACGTCGTCCAGCGCCTGCTTGGCGCCGTAGTGAAAGCTGAGGTTGTTGACGGTCAGGCCTGTGGTCACGTGGTCCGGTCCTTTGGTCCTTGGCTGAGTTGCGCGCCATCTGGCCCACCTTCCAGTGTCAGGGTCCGGTGTGCAAGCCGTGTCGCCTCGGCCATGTCGTGGGTCACGAACAGGGTCGCAGGCTGGTGGCGGGAGATGAGCGCCTCGGTGAGCGTCAGCATCCGGTCGGCGGCGGCGGCGTCGAGCGAGACGAACGGCTCGTCCATGATCAGGAGGTCGGGCTGGCCTGCGAAGGCGCGGGCGAGGGCGAGGCGGCGTTGCTGCCCGAGAGAGAGCTGACCGGGGAAGAGGGTGTCCTTGCCCGAAAGGCCGACCTCGTCGAGCGCGGCGAGGGCGCGGTCGCGGGGCAGGCCGGGGTGCAGAAGGGTGAGATTGTCGAGGGCGGAGCGCCAGGGCAGCAGGGTGGGTTCCTGGAAGACCATGGCGATGGCGTCGGGGCGGTCGATCCGGCCGGTGAAATCGGTGTCGATGCCCGAGACCAGCCGCAGGAGGGTGGATTTGCCGATGCCGGAGGGGCCGACAAGGGCCACGGTTTCGCCTGCCGCGATGTCGAAGGCGATGGGGCCGAGCACGCGGTCGTCGCCGAAGCGTTTCTCGGTGATGGAGACGGTGATCATGCGCGGCGCCACCGGGTTGCGTGGCGTTCCCACGGTTGCAAGAGCGCCCATTCGACCAGCAGCATCACGGTGATGAAGGAAAAGGCGTAGACCAGCACCATGGCGACGTCGAAAAGCTGGAAATAGAGGTGGATCTGAAAGCCGACGCCCGAGGAGCGGCCAAGGAATTCGACCACCAGCACGATTTTCCAGATGACGGCCACGCCGCCCCGGGCGGCGGCGGCGATGAAGGGGCCGAGTTGGGGCAGGATAACGTGGCGCAGGCGGGTCCAGCGGGACATGGCGTAGACGCGGGCCAGCGCGTCAAGTTGCGGGTCCAGCGCACGGGCGCCTTCGCGGATGACGATGGCGACGTTGGGCACCTTGTTGAGCGTGACGGCGGCGATGGCGGCGGCCTCGGTCAGGCCGATCCAGAGGTAGCAGAGCACGATCAGAACGAGTGCTGGCAGGTTCAGGAAGATGACCAGCCATGGGTCGAGCCAGCGGTTGAGCGCGGGGGAGCGGCCCATGGCGAGGCCGATGGCGGTGCCGAGGGTCATGGCGAGGCAGAAGGCCCAGAGCACGCGCAGCAGCGTGGCGCCGAGATTTGCCAGGAGCGCGCCATTTTCGATTTCCTGCGCGAAGAGCGGCGCGAGGGCCCAGGGCGTGGGCAGAACCTGCGGGTCAGCCTTGAGCGTTGATGCCACGACCCAAAGGGCCAGGAGCCCCGCGATGGAGAAAACCGGCGTCAGCTTGGCCTGCATTTATTCGACGTCTGCGAAAAGGCCGGGGGGCAGGGTGTCCGCCTGCCCCACGAGCTCTGCGCCGCCGAGGTCGTGCATGAGGCTGAGCAGGGCTTGGGCGGCGTCGGTGTCGATGGGTTTGCGAGCCGGGATGCCGGCGATCCAGTCGGTGCGCAGTTGCTTGAATTCGGCGTCGCTGTCGGCATTCATCATCGGGCGCAGGTCTTGCCAGATGTCGTCGGAGGACATGAGCAGGGTCTTGGCCTCGCGGCTGGCCTCGAAAAAGGACTGGGCGAGGTCGGGGTTTTCGGACAGGAATTCTTCCTTGAAATAATAGCCCAGGAGGGGTGTTTCGGGGTCGAGACCCAGTTCGCGGGCGGCGGTGTCGACGGAAATGAGTTCGCGCATCCCGGCGGCCTTCATCTTGGCGAGGTAGTGCCAGTAGTTGATGGCCCCCGCGAGGCCGCCGTCAAGGGCGGTGCGGAAGATGAGGGGCGGGGCACCGTAGACCTGTTCGGTTTCCGCTTCGAGGTCGAGGTCATAGGTTTGCGCCGCGTAGGCGCGCAGGATTAGCCAGGACTTGTCGAGCGGGCCGCCGGCGATGCCGATCTTCTGGCCCGCGAGGTCGGCAAGGGTTTCGGCGGTGGAGTCGGCGGGAACAACCACGCCGCCCACGGCGCGGGAATAGGGAATGAAGACATAAGGTTTGCCCGCGGCGCGCTGGCGTGCGACCCAGATCCAGTCGGCGACGGCCATGTCGGCCTCGCCGCCTTCGACCGCGATGCGGGTGGCGCCGTTGTCGGCATAGGGCTGAATGTCGAGGGTGAAGCCGTGTTTTGCGTCGAGGCCCTGGTCGACGATGGTCTGAAGCTCCCAGTTGACCGTGCCGATCTGGAGGGTCGCGGCGCGGATCGTGGGGGTTTCTTGGGCGTAGGCCGCCATGCTGCATAGCAAGAAGGAGAGAGATGCTATGATACGCAACATGGCGGGCCTTCACTCCATGGGAGAACGGAGAATTTACTCAGCGCGGCGTTCGACCTCGTTCAGGTCGGCGTCGAGGACGATGTCGAACTGGTCGCCGCCCTTGCAGATGACGTCGTCAAGCTCGTAGCCGCCATCGTCTTCGGCTTCGATATCGTCGGGGTCCATCTGACATTCGACGGAGGCGAGCCAGGCCTCGATCTTTTCGACGGTTTCGGCGTCGACCGCGTCGTCATCGGCGAGGGCGGGCGAGGCGACCAGCGCCGCGATTGCGAAAATACGTTTCATTGTTGGGTCTCCGTTACTGGATGTTGAAAGTGACTTGTTGCGTTTCGCCGGTGGAGCCGGGGATGCGCAGGGTGTGACTGCCCGGCTTGATGGCGATGAAGGAAATCGTGGCCACGCCCGCCTTGTCGAATTCAAGGGAGTCGACGGCCATGGGGCGAATCTCGATCTGGTTGATGACGATTTCGTTCATCCAGATCGCGCGGAAGAAATCGCTGCCGGTGACGGCCAGCTCGGCCGAGCCGTCGGCGGTGATTTCAAGCGTGTAGTAGGCGCCGGATTGCAGGTTCACGGAGCCTGTTTCGTGCAGGGGCTGGCCCGAGGCGAGGGTGATCGGGATATCGTCGCCGCGATTGCAGGCGGCCAGCAGGCCGGCAAAGCCGAGGTCGTCGCAGAGCGGGGCTGCGGCGGCGGGGCCGGTGAGGCAGGTGGCGGCGGTGGCCGCGGCCATCATCAGTTTCTTCATCTTATCAGTCTCCTTCATTATTCGATGGTCACCACGCCCCAGGGTTGTTCGCCAACCTGGATGGAGCGCACGGCCTCTTCCTTGGCCACGTCGATGACGGTGATGTCGTTGGAATTGCCGTTGGTGGTCAGCAGGTATTTCTCGTCGGGCGTGAAATCGAGCTGCCAGACACGCTGACCCACGAGGATGTAATCGAGCACTTCGAGGCTTTGGGCATCGACCACGGCGACGCGGTTCGAGGGGCCGAGCGCCACGAAGAGGCGCTTGCCGTCGGACGTGACCTTGGCGCCCACGGGTTGCAGCCATTCGGGCTGCACGTTGGGAACCTCGAAGCTGATCTTCTCGATCAGGGTCGGCGTGCCGTCCTCGGCGATGTCCATGACGCTGACGGTGCCGCCGATCTCGGACGTCACGAACAGGCGCGTGCCGTCGGCGGTGTACTGGGCGTAGCGCGGGCGCTGGTCGACCAGGATGTTGTGCTTGATCGTGTAATCCTCGGTCGAGATGAAATGCGCCATGTTGGTCGTCTCGGAGGTGTTCACGACCCACTTGGCGTCGGGGCTCATGCCCATGCCTTCGGGTTCCACGCCCACGGGCACCTCGGCCAGCACGGTGCGGCTTTCGGTGTCGGTGACGGTCACCAGGTTGTCATCCTCGTTGGCGATATAAAGCCGCTTGCCCGAGGGTTCGATGATGAACAGTTCCGGGTCGGGGCCGGAGGGGAGCGAGGGCAGTTCCTCGTAGGTTTCCGAATCGAACACCCGGACGAGATTGTCGTCGGAGGCGCAGACATAGATCTTGGTGCCGTCGGGGCTGGCGGTGATGCCACGGGGGCGGTTGCCGGCGAAAAACTCGTCGATCACTTCCCAGGTTTCGGTGTCGACCACCGTGATGGTGTTGCCACGCTCGTTGGTCACGAAGGCCTTGCCGGCCAGCGCGGGCCCGGCGGCGAGCGCCAGGGCGGAGGTCAGAAGGAGTGCCTTGAGTTTCATGTGTTCCCCTTAGTTGCTGAAGGCCGTGCAGGCCGATTCCGGGCGATCGAGGCCGAGCGTGTCCTGCACGGCGTTCTGGTGCAGGAACCCTTCCTGCGGGCTGACGCTGACCGTGACGCGGTCGTCATAGAGCATGACCTGCTGGCGCATCTGGCCGTTCCAGTCGCGGAAGGTGACTTCCTGCCCCTTGAAGCCGGCCAGTTCGAACTGGTCGGAGAGCAGGTATTCCTTCACGCCGTCGGGCTCGGCGGTCTGGGCGCGGGTCACGGCCTCGCCCACCGCGCGCAGGGCGATCCAGACGTTGTAGTCGGCATCCTTGATGTAACGGCCCGCCAGGTCCTCGAACCGGGTCTGAAGCTGGGTCGCGCCGTAGGCTTCGTGGCCGCCATGCATCTGCACGGGGCGCAGACCGGCCGAGCCCATCACCGGGCGGGGGTCCCACAGGTGATAGGTGAGGTAGGCAGCGAAATAGTCGGTCTCGTCGGCGGTGATGACCAAGTCATGCTCGGGCAGGTCCTGCATGAAGGTGGGCAGCTGGCGCTGGACGAGCACATGGCCGGAATCCGTGCGGCGGGCACCGCCGGTGTCTTCGAACACGCGTTCCTCGACGATACTTGCGCCGAACTTGGTTGCGGCACGGCGATAGGCGTCGGCCAGCGCCTTGTCGGCGGGGTTGGAGCCGGAGATGAGCACCCAGCGCGGCCACTTCTTCCAGATGGCGAATTGCGCGATGGCGTCTGCCTGCTGGGCATAGCTGGTGGCGGTGTGCAGCAGGTTGGCGCGGCATTCCTCGTTGCGCATCGGCATGTCGCCTGCGCGGGCGTTGAAGACCAGCGCGCCATCCTCGGCGGCGCGGTCGGCGAGGCGCAAAACGTCCTCTTCCCGGGCGTGGATGACGATCAGGCGGATGCCGTCGGCAAGGATTTCATCGAGGGCGGCATCGGCGGTGTCGGGCGCGGCGGATTTCTGGATCGTCTCGTAGGTGTGGCCCATGAAACTGCCGGTGCTGTTGTTGTCCGAGTCGGCCAGGGCGGCGCCGGCGAAGCCCAGGTCCTCGGGCGCCTCGTCAAAGCGCGAGATGGGGCGCTGGACCTGGTAATCCACCCGCAGAACGGCGGCGCGGACGTCAATGGCCGCGGCTGTTCCTGCGGTGAAAATCAGCGTGGCGGCGCAGAGCAGCGCGGCCGCGAAAAGCGTCGCAAAACGGTTCAGCACTTTTTTCCTCCCTTACCGCGAGGTTGGTCCTCGCGGCCCGACCAATACCAATTGCCGTGTTTCGCAATAACTGTACGCAACGCAGAATGAAGGGCGACTCTTAACTTCTAAGAACGTCCGTATGCGATTGATATTGTTCCTGTTCCTGGCTTTCGCCCCGGCTGCGCACGCGCAAGGGGAGGTGGCCTTTTTCGGGCTGCATCTGGAGGACAGTTCGGACCAGACGACGCAATCCTCGGCGCTGATGTCCGAGGGGCCGGACGAGGCCGACCTGGCGCGGGTGACGATGCTTGAAGGGATGTTGGCAGAGCGATTCGAGGCAGAGGGCTATACGCTTTTGGACCTTGCGCCGGTGGCGGAGGAGTTGGAGCGCGTGAGCAACCCGGCGAGCTGTTACGGATGCGACATCCGCATGGCCGAGACGCTGGGCGCGGAGTTCATCCTTGTGGGCAAGATCAACATGGTGTCGCCTGTTCTTGTGTCCATCGCGGTGCAACTGAAGGATGCCGGCAGCGGCGAGATCGTAAAGGGCGGCAGCGTCAGCGTGCGCGGCAGCGCCGACGAGATCTGGGCGCGGGGGATGCGACAAATCTTGAAAAACCGAATCTTCAGGGAGGAAGATACATGAGAAGACGAGTGTTCATGGCCAGCCTGACGGCGCTGATGCTGCCGGGCATGGCGCTGGCGCACGGGCCGACGCGGCAGAAGGTGACGTTGACCACCGAGGTGGCGGCGGACCCGGCCGAGGTCTGGGAGGCGATCGGCAATTTCCAGGACATGTCCTGGCACCCGGCGGTGCATTCGACGGAAGGCGAGGGCGGAAACGAGGTTGACGCCACGCGCGTGCTGACGCTGGGCGAAGAGGGTGGCCCGACCATCGACGAGATCCTCTACAAGTACGATGCCGAGAAGATGACCTATTCCTACCGGATCACCGAGGTGGCGGTCGAGACGCTGCCGGTGACGAATTACTCGTCCCACCTGACGGTGAAGCCGCGTGACGGGGGCGGGTCGATCGTGGAATGGCGCGGCGCGTTCTATCGCGGCTATCCCAACAACGATCCGCCGCCCGAACTGAACGACGAGGCGGCGATTGCGGCCGTGAGCGGGGTCTACCAGGCGGGGCTGGATGCCCTGACCGAGCGGTTCGGTGCGCCGGGTTCTTGATGCGCTGGCGCTTTGCCTGGCCACGCCGGTGGCCGGGCAGACCGCCTTTGTCACCTGTCAGCCTGCCGATGCGTTGAGCGTGATTGACGTGGCCCGAGGGGCCGAGGTCGATCGCTGGGACGTGGCGGGCAAGCCTGCCGGGGTCGCCGTTGGTGGCGATGCGGTCTATTCCGTCTCCCCGGATACCAAGACCGTGCGGCGGTTTACGCCCACCGGCAGGCTTTTGAATGAAACGGTATTGGATGGCGGACCGACCGGCGTGGCGCTGGATGCCGCGCGCGGGCGGCTGTTCGTGTCGGACTGGTATAAAGCGCGGCTTTGGGTTCTGGACGCCGAAAGCTTGGAGGTTTTGCAGGAGCTGGAGACCGGGGCGGAGCCGGCGGGGATCGCGCTGTCGGGCGATGGGCGGTTCCTGGCCAGTGCCGAGAAGGATGCCGACCGGGTGTCGGTGTGGGATGCCGGGACCCTTGAGGTTTTGCACAGGGTCGGCGTGGGCGTGCGGCCCTATGGGTTGGGGTTTGCGCCGGACGGGCGGCTTTTCGTGGGCAACGTGGGCAGCAATGACGTGAGCGTCGTGGATGCCGAAGCCGGCGCTGTGCTGGCCACGGTGCCGGTGGGCGAGCGGCCCTATGGCGTTGCCTTCGCAGGCGGTCGGGCCTTCGTGACCAACCAGTATGCGAATTCCTTGAGCGTGATCGACCTTGAGACGCTCACGCAGGTGGAGGAGGTCGGCGTCGGCGAATATCCCGAGGGGATCGACGCCACGGCGGACGGGAGCCGCGTGGTCTTTGCCAACTGGTTCGAGAACACGGTGACCGTGATGGACGCCCGAACGCTGGACGTGATATATGACGTGGAGACATGCGACGGCCCGCGGGCCTTTGGCATATTCCTGTCGGGAGGAGGCACGGAATGATCGCAACATCCATGCGCGCGTTGAGTGCGCTGTGCCTGATGGCGGTGCCGGCATTGGCCGGGACATGGGAGGATCTGAGCGCCGAGATCTATGGCGAGCGGGCGCTCTTGGACGGCACACAGGTGATTGCCATCGACGCGCCGTATCGGACGGGCAACGACGCGCGCACGCAGCTGGCGGCGCAGGTGGTGGCGCCGGAGGGGGCCGAGATTGCCAGCGTGACGCTGGTGATCGACGAGAACCCGATGCCGGTCTCGGCGGTGTTTGACCTGGATTCCCCGCTGCCGGCGTTCTTTTTCGACGTGACCATGCGGATCAACGGGCCGACACCGATGCATGTCGTGGCCGAGACGACCGACGGACGGCTGTTCGTTGCCGAGGCCTTCGTCAAGACCTCGGGGCAGGGGGCCTGCGCGGCGCCGCCGGGCACCGATCCGGAGCTTGCGCTGGAAACACTGGGACAGATGGAAATCGAATTGGCCGGGCGTCTGACGGGCCTGGGGCAGAGTGCGGCGGACAAGCTGGCGAACCGTCTGAACCGGATGGACGTGGACATTTCGCACCCGTCGCATTCGGGGATGCAGATGGACCAGATCACGCTGCTGTTCTTGCCCATGCGCTATGTCGAGACGGTCGAGATCGACCTGGACGGCGCGGGATATGTCAAGATGACGGGGTCGATTTCGCTGTCGGAGAACCCGCAGGTGGCGCTGTCGGTGCCGAGCCGGGCGCAGGCGGTGGACGTGACCATGACGGATACCGATGGCACCGTCACCCACGCGCACAAGAAACTGACAGGATACTGAGACGGAGTGACCCCGGGCACGTGATGCGCCCGGGGTCATTCGTTCGTGTTTATTCGCAGGCTGTGGCGAAGCGTGCGGTGTTGTTCTCCACGGCTTCGACCGTCAGCATGCAGCCGTTTTCAAGCTCGACCTCGGAGCCCGACTCGGCGGATTGCACGTTGAAGCCGTTGACGGCAAAGCGCACGGTGTCGTCGGCGATGGAGCTGACGAAGATGCGGACGTCGCCATCGTTCAGGACCGCGGTGGAGCCGACGCCGAAGGTTTCGGTGTCTTCGCCTGACGCGGATCCACTGTCGCCGGAGCCTGAGCCGCCTTCGCTGAGCTGAGCCTCGAGCGCTGCGACACGTTCCTCGAGCGCGGCGATCTGGTCGGCGCTGGATTGCGTGCCCTCGGTGCTCTCGCTATCGCTCTCAGAGGAGGCTGCCTGTTCTTCGGAGCCTTCGCTATCGCTCTCGGAGGCGGCGGCTTGCTCTTCAGAGCCTCCGCTGTCGCTTTCGGACGCGGCGGCTTGATCTTCGGAGCCTTCGCTGCCGCTTTCGGATGCGGCGGCTTGATCTTCGGCACCTTCGCTGCTGCTTTCGGAGGCGGCTTGATCTTCGGCACCTTCGCTGCTGCTTTCGGAGGCGGCTTGTTCCTCGGAACCTTCGCTGTCGCTCTCGGATGCGGCGGCTTGTTCCTCGGAACCTTCGCTGTCGCTCTCGGATGCGGCGGCTTGTTCTTCGGAACCTTCGCTGCTGCTCTCGGATGCGGCGGCCTGTTCCTCGGAACCTTCGCTGTCGCTCTCGGATGCGGCGGCTTGGTCTTCTGAGCCTTCGCTGCCGCTTTCGGATGCGGCGGCTTGTTCCTCGGAACCTTCGCTGTCGCTCTCGGATGCGGCGGCTTGTTCTTCGGAACCTTCGCTGCTGCTTTCGGAGGCGGCTTGTTCCTCGGAACCTTCGCTGTCGCTCTCGGATGCGGCGGCTTGTTCTTCGGAGCCTTCGCTGCCGCTTTCGGAGGCGGCGGCTTGGTCTTCGGAGCCTTCGCTGCCGCTTTCGGATGCGGCGGCTTGTTGCTCGGAACCTTCGCTGTCACTCTCGGATGCGGCGGCTTGGTCTTCTGAGCTTTCGCTGTCGCTTTCGGAGGATGCGGCCTGTTCCTCGGAGCCTTCGCTGCTGCTCTCGGATGCGGCGACTTGTTCTTCGGAGCCTTCGCTGTCGCCTTCGGATGCGGCGGCTTGTTCCTCGGAACCTTCGCTGTCGCTCTCGGCGGCGGCTGCTTGGTCTTCGGAACCTTCGCTGTCGCTCTCGGATGCGGCTGTTTGGTCTTCTGAGCCTTCGCTGTCGCTCTCGGCCGAGGCGGCTTGGTCTTCTGAGCCTTCGCTGTCGCTCTCGGCGGAGGCGGCTTGGTCTTCGGAACCTTCGCTGTCGCTCTCGGCGGCGGCGGCTTGGTCTTCGGATCCTTCGCTGTCGCTCTCGGAGGCGGCGGCTTGGTCTTCGGAGCCTTCACTGTCGCCTTCGGCGGCGGCATCTTCCTCAGAGGTTTCGCTGCTGGCCTGGGCGGTCTGGTCGCCCAGCGGTTCGGGTTTCGGGCGCAGGGCTGCCACTGCCAGAAGCACGGCGACGGCCGCGATCAGGACCCCGTAAATCAACTTGTCATTCAATGTTTCCACTCCCAGGTCTAAGTGTTTTCGTTGCGTGAGTCGTTTCCGAACCATATGGGACGACCCGGCCAAACGGCAAATTCAAGGCGCCAATTCGCCTGTCAGGGGGCGGGGAAAGGCTTGATTTCTTTCAACGGAAAATCCTGAAACGCCCACCCGTCCGTACCATCGGGGAACCAGTAGACCTGCGAATGGTTCCATTCGATCGCACGTTTTGCGGCATTCCAGCTCATCCAGCAGTCGGCCAGGCAGAAGAACACGACCGGGCGGTCCGGGTCG
This sequence comes from Roseovarius sp. THAF27, assembly GCF_009363655.1. NCBI lineage: Bacteria > Pseudomonadati > Pseudomonadota > Alphaproteobacteria > Rhodobacterales > Roseobacteraceae > Roseovarius > Roseovarius sp. THAF27. The sequence continues at coordinate 2,710,974 of NZ_CP045393.1, read as the reverse complement.
CCACCCGTGGCGTGGTCGAGGCCAGCGCGGAAATAATCGGCGGTGATATCGGCCAGCGCGCCGTAGCCCACGTTGGGCAGCCAGATCGCGCCGGGGATGCTGGGGCGCGGCTTGTCGCGCCAGATGGTGCCCTCGGGCAGGTTATCGGGCTTGGGTGCGCGGGGCAGGACGTCGATGAAGGCAGCTTCGTCAGCTTCCCACAGGGCATGGGCTTCTTCGGCGTCGATGACGGTGCCGCCCTCAAGCGTGGCTGGCACAGGGGCGCGGTAATGGTCCATGCGGTAGTCGGAGGGTTCAGGGACGTCCTGGGCCGTGGCTGCGGCGGCGGCCCCGGCCGCGAGGGCGAGGGCCGCCAAAAGCTGTTTCACTGTCCCGTTTCCAGCATCTCGTTGCCCATGTCGCTGACCAGCGGCACGCCGGCGTCGGTCAGGAGCGCGTTGATCTCGTCCTGGTGGCGGCGGATGAGCGAATTGAGCTCGCGCTGCCAGACCTTTTCGCCCTGCCGCACGCCCATGGTGATGCGGAAGAAGAGGCGCGGGGGCAACTCCTCGTTTATGAGGGGGATGACCTTCATGCCGGGATACTCGGCTTTGACCAGCGGTCCACCCAGCGGACCCCAGAGGATGGCGGCGTCGATATTGCCGGCCTTGAGGTCGTCGAGCATGTTGGTGGCGGGGTTCTCGTGCCGGCGGTCGACCACGAGGTTGTAGGGCTTGGCCTTGCCAATGAGCCCGTGGCGCGCGAGATGCGCCGAGGGGGGCGTGCCGGCGATGATGCCGATGCGGGTGCCTTTCAGAGCGTCGTCGGTGAGGGTCTCGACCGAGGCGAGCGGGCTGTCCTGCGGGACGATCAGGGTATAGACCGAGCTGAAGTAGTGGTTGGTGTTCAGCACCAGTTCGTGGCCCTGCGCGTAGCCCATCACGATGTCGCAGCGCTTGACCTTCAGCGTGTTGCGGATGAACCCCGTGGCCTGCGGATACCAGGTGTATTGCACCGGCAGGTCCAGCTTGGAGGCGATGAGCTCGGCCAGCTCGTTTTCGTACCCCGTGCCCTTCTTGGTGGACATGGGATAATTGGCCGGATCGGCGCAGACGCGCAGTGCGTTCTGCGACACGAGATCGGAGGTCTGGGCCGTCGCCGGCCCGGACATCAGCAGCGCCGAAAAGCAAAGCGCCGCCAACCCGGTGAGGCGGGCGGCGGCGCGCAATGCTGCGGATTTAGCCCATGCAGGCATCTTCATCCTCTTGGATCGATTCCGACTTGGCCTGTTTCGAGCCGGGGCGTCCGCGCGGGACGGCCTCCATGCCGCGGGCCTTGAGATAGACGTAGATGTCGTCGAGATAGCACATCACGTTCGGGTTGTCGCCGAAGTGGGGCATGACGGAGTTGCCGTTGCCGCGGCCGTTCACGACCACGTCGTAGAAATCGTAATAGCCCATGTGGACGGCGGAATTCTTGACCTTGGGGGCGTAGGACGAGCCTTCGCCATCGGGGCCGTGGCACACGTGGCATTCGGCGTGATAGCGGCGGAAGCCCGAGAAGGTCATCCAGTCGACGGTGCCGTCCTCGGTCACGTTGTAGGTGGGCACGTCTTCTTCGTTGTAGTAGCGCCCGCCTTCTTCGTAGGCGACGGTCTCGTCGTGGTTTGCAGGATCGACCGGCTGATCGCTCCAGTTCTGAGCCGAGGCGGTGATCGGCAGTGCGATCAGGGCCGAGGCGAGTGTCAAGCGGAGTCCGGTGCTCATGATGCGGTCATACCTTTCCTGTTTTTGGTACTGATTATGCGTCGTTTATCTTGGGCACGGGGCCGGCCTTCCCGAAGGAGGACCGGCCCCGGCTGTTGCGTTTCGCTTAGTCCGGCAGAGCGAACACGGTCAGCTGACCACCCAGTGCGGTGTAGTCGCTGAGAGCGGCGTAGCCACCCACGGCGCCCAGACCGTCGTTGGGGTTGGTCAGACCGGCCGCGAGACCGATGCCGGCCCAGCCACCGACGCCCGAGAGGACGGCGACATACTGTTTGCCGTCGCGCTCGTAGGTCATCACGTTGCCGATGATGCCCGAGGGCGTGCGGAACTTGTAGAGTTCCTCACCCGTGGAGGTGTCGACCGCCTTCAGGTATCCTTCGAGCGTACCGTAGAAGGTGATGCCACCGGCGGTGGTCAGAGCACCGGACCAGACCGAGAACTGCTCGGGGTTGGACCACTTGATCTCGCCGTTGATGTTATCCCAGGCGATGAAGTTGCCCATGCCGCCATGGCTGTCCGGGGCAGGGTACATCGACAGGGTCGCGCCCACATAGGGCTGACCTGCGGTGTAGCTGACGCGGAACGGCTCGTAGTCCATGCAGACGTGGTTGGTCGGAACCAGGAACAGCTGGGTTTCCGGGTCGTAGGCCGCGGGCTGTTGGTCCTTGGTGCCAAGCGCCGCCGGGCAGATGCCGGTGGAGTTGACGTCTTCGCCGTTCTGCTCGGTGGAGTATTGCGCCACCACTTCAGGACGACCGTAGGTGTCGGACTCGGGGTCCATGTCGACGCCGGAGGTCCAGTTCACGACCGGGTCGTACTTTTCGGCGACCAGAAGTTCACCCGACACACGGTCCATCGTGTAGGCCAGGCCGTTACGGTCGAAGTGGGTCAGAAGCTTGCGCTCCTCGCCGTCAATTTCCTGCTCCGTGAGGATCATTTCGTTGACGCCGTCGTAATCCCACTCGTCATGCGGGGTCATCTGGTAGAACCACTTGGCCTCGCCCGTGTCGATGTCGCGGGCCATGACGGTCATGGACCAGCGGTTGTCGCCGGGACGCTGCGAGGGGTTCCACGTCGACGGGTTGCCGGTGCCGTAGTACATCAGGTTCTCTTCGAGATCCGCCGAGTACCAGCCCCAGGTGGTGCCGCCGCCGATTTGCCACTGGTCGCCTTCCCAGGTGTTGGTGCCGGAGTTTTCGCCGACAGGCTCGCCCAGGTGGGTCGTGTTCTCGGGGTCCACGAGGATGTCCTCGTCGGGGCCCATCGAGTAGGCGCGCCAGGCCTGGGTGCCGTCCGACATGTTGTAGGCGGTCACGTGACCGCGCACGCCGAACTCGCCGCCCGAGATGCCGACGATGACCTTGTCCTTGACCGGAAGCACGGTCGCGGTGTTGGTCTCGCCGATGGACGGGTCGCCGTTGACGACTTCCCATTCGACCGAACCGTCGTCGGCATTGAGCGCCACGACCTTGGTGTCGGCCTGGTGCAGGAAGATCTTGCCGTCGGCATAGGCCACACCGCGGTTGACGGTGTCACAGCACATCACCGGAATGACGTCCGGGTCCTGCTTGGGCTCGTACTTCCACTTGATCTTGCCTTCGTCGGCCAGATCGAGCGCGTAGACGATGTTGGGGAAGGGCGTGTGGACATACATGGTGTCGCCCACGACGAGCGGCGAGCCTTCGTGACCGCGCAGAACGCCGGTCGAGAAGGTCCATGCGACCTGCAGGTCACCCACGTTTTCCTTGTTTATCGAATCCAGCTTGGAATGGCGCTGGTTCTTGTAGTCGCCCGTCTGGATCGCCCATTGAGTGGGGTCGTCCATCTGCGTGACAAGGTCGTCGTTGGCGACGGCCATGCCAGCGCAGAGCGCCAGACCCGAGGTTAAAAGCATAAGCTTCTTCATTGTAGTCCTCCCATGTAAGCAGCGGTTTGCCGCTGCATTGGAATGGTCGATGATCGACCGTTAAAGCGGGGATCCCAAGCTCTCTCCTTCCTGGAGCCCCCGCGTCTCGGACGTGCCGCGTTATTCGCCCGTGGAGGCGAGGTACGCGATCACGTTCATTCTTTCTTCCTCCTTGCGCAGACCGGCAAAGGCCATCTTGGTGCCCTTGGCATAGTCACGCGGTTTTTCAAGAAACGCCGCCAGTTCTTCGGGCGTCCATTCCTTGCCCTCGGCACCCATCTCGGCGAGCACGTCGGAATAGTCGAAATCCTCGTTCGCCGCGACGGGCGCGCCAACGATGCCGGTCAGCACGGGGCCGACCTTGTTCTTGGCGCCTTCGCCGACGGCGTGGCAGGCCATGCATTTGCGGAACACTTTTTCACCGGCTTCGGCGTCGCCTTCGACGTCTTGGGCAAAGCCCAGGGCGGGCGTGGTTGCCAGGATGCTGGCGGCGAGGATGGTACGGATGGTCAAGTTGATGTCTCCCTAGTCAACAGTGTCAGTACACACATCAGTGATGCAGGCGGTCGGCGTGCCACGCGACGTGGTCGGCGGCGAAGGTCTGCACAAAGAAATACGAATGGTCATAGCCCGGCTGGATGCGGATCTGGCCGGGCTGGCGGCGTTTGGCCATGGTGTCGGCCAGCGCCTCGGGTTTCAGCAGGTCGAGGAACTGGTCGCTCGATCCCTGGTCGATCAGGACGTCGCCCTTCCAGCCGTGTTCTTCCAGCAGAAGGGTGGAATCGTGCTGCGCCCAAGTGCTTTCGTCGTCGCCCAGATAGGCGCTGAGCTGTTTGCGGCCCCAGTCCGAGCGGGTTGGGTTGGCGATGGGGGCAAAGGCCGAGAGCGACTCGAACTTGTCGGGGTTGCGCATGGCGATGGTCATGGCGCCATGCCCGCCCATCGAGTGCCCGGTGATGCCGTGACGGTCCTGCACCGGCTGGGTTTCCGCGATGATCGAGTAAAGCTCGTTCACGATGTAGTCGTACATCCGGTAATGCTGCCGCCACGGGTCGCAGGTGGCGTTGACGTAAAAGCCCGCCCCTTGGCCCAGATCGTACGCCTCGTCATCGGCCACGTTCTCGCCCCGGGGCGAGGTGTCGGGAAACACGAGCGCGATGCCTTCGCGCGCTGCGTGTTCCTGAAAGCCGCCCTTGGTCATGGCGTTTTCGTGGTTGCAGGTCAGGCCCGATAGGTACCAGAGCACCGGAACCGGGCCATCCTTGGCCTGCGGAGGCTGGTAGACGGCGTAGGTCATCTCGCAGGCACAGGTGTTGGAACTGTGCTTGTAGACGACCTGTTCGCCGCCGAAGCTCCTGTTCTGAGAGACGACCTCGATGGACAAATCAGAACTCCACCACCGCGCGGATCGACTTGCCTTCGTGCATCAGTTCGAACCCGTGGTTGATCTCTTCCAGCTTGAGCTTGTGGGTGATCATGGGGTCGATCTCGATCTTGCCGTCCATGTACCAGTCGACGAATTTCGGCACGTCCGTCCGGCCCTTGGCGCCGCCGAAGGCAGTGCCTTTCCAGACCCGGCCGGTGACCAGCTGGAAGGGGCGGGTGGAGATTTCGGCGCCCGCGGGGGCCACGCCGATGATGACCGAGCAGCCCCAGCCGCGGTGCGAGCATTCCAGCGCGTCGCGCATCACCTGCACGTTGCCGGTGGCGTCGAAGGAGTAGTCCACGCCGCCGATCTGGTCGTTGCCCCGTTTGGTCATATTCACGATCTCCTGGACCGTGTTGTCGACCTTGGTGGGGTTCACGAAATGGGTCATGCCGAACTTCTTGGCCATCTCGGCCTTGTCGTCGTTCAGGTCGACGCCGATGATCATGTCGCAGCCCGCCATGCGCAGGCCCTGGATCACGTTGAGGCCGATGCCGCCGAGGCCGAAGACCGCCGCGGTGGAGCCGATCTCGACCCCGGCGGTGTTGATCACCGCGCCGATGCCGGTGGTGACGCCGCAGCCGATATAGCAGATCTTGTCGAAGGGCGCGTCCTCGCGCACCTTGGCCAGCGCGATTTCGGGCATGACCGTGTGGTTGGCGAAGGTCGAGCAGCCCATGTAGTGATGGATGGGCGTGCCATCGAGCATCTTGAACCGCGTGGTGCCGTCGGGCATCAGGCCCTGGCCCTGCGTGTTGCGGATCGCGGTGCAGAGGTTGGTCTTGCCCGACAGGCAGGACGCGCATTCGCGGCATTCGGGCGTGTAGAGCGGGATCACGTGATCGCCGGGTTTGAGCGTGGTGACGCCTTCGCCCACTTCCATCACGACGCCCGCGCCTTCATGGCCCAGGATGGCGGGGAAGATGCCCTCGGGGTCGTCGCCCGAGCGGGTGAATTCGTCGGTGTGGCACAGGCCAGTGGCCTTGATTTCCACCAGAACCTCGCCGGCCTTGGGGCCTTCGAGTTCGACTTCCATAATTTCCAGTGGTTTGCCGGCCTCGAGGGCCACGGCAGCTTTGGTGCGCATGATAGTGTATTTCCTCCCGTTCGCGCCGCAGACAGGCACGTGAATCAAGGTTATGGTAGGGGGCGGCCATGCCGCCGCACAATTAGTACCTTGGTTGGTATTCCATTGTGAACCCTTGCCGGGGATGGATGGGCATGTTCCCATGGGACCAAGGGAGGACCGTATGAGGACGCTGGTTTCAACGGCATTCGCCGCCGTCATGGGCACCGCCGCGCCATTGGTGGCGGCGGATTTTTCGGACCCGACATGGCCCTGCGTTCAGCGCAAGGTCGAAGAGCTGTCGCTGGGGCTGATGTGGCCCATCGCGCTGCCGGAGGACGAGGTCGAGGATTCGGCGCTGGCGGCGGATATCCGGGACCTTGCCGGCACGCTGGCCGTGCGACGGCTGGAGATGGACGCGTTGCGGCAGGCGGCGGAGGATTTTGCCGGGCGCTGGCCGGCGGACAGGGCGGACAATCTGGGCCGGGTGTTCGCGCAGACGTTCAAGTCGCTCAACACCCGCCGGTCGCGGATCATCAACGGGATCGCGGATTTCTCGCTGGGGCAGATCGCGCTGGCCGAGAAGATCGACGAGATGCGGCTGGAGATGGACACCGCCCTGGAAGCGGACGCGCCGGATTACGACCGGATCGACGCGCTGGAGGAAAAGCTGGACTGGGACCAGGTGATTTACTCTGACCGGCAGCAGTCCATCACCTACCTGTGCGAGACGCCGCAGCTGATCGAAAAGCGGCTGTTTGCCATCGCGCAGATGCTGCAGGACGTGGCCAAGGACTAAGCTCTATTCCCATTCCAGTTCGGTAAAGGCGACGGTGGCGTTGCGGGGATTGTAGGCCTCGAAAAGCTGCCATTTGTCCGCCTCGCTGTCCGCGATCGTGGTGACGGCATCGCCAAGGCGGGTGCCGTTCGCAATGGCGGCGCGGGTGTCGTCGCGCAGGGTTTCCAGATAACGGCGCTGGTCCTTTGCGCCTTCGGGCCAGTCCAGCACCGGGCCGCCATGCCCCGGCACGATGCGGGCGATGTCCAGTGTTTGCAACTGTTCCAGCACGTCGAGCCAGCCCAGCACGCTGCCGTCAAGGGCGGGGGTGTGCAGGTGGAAGACGAGGTCGCCGGTGAAAAACGTGCCGGTTTCCTGGTCCAGCACGGTCAGGTCGTTGCCGGTATGCGCGGTGGGCCATGCGTGCAGGGTGAGGATGCGCCCACCGAGGTCGATCTGCATCGGCGCGTCGGGCTCTACGGTGATGTCCGCGTCCGGTGCGGTGGAGCCGGCGAAGGCGGGGCCGATGAGGCGCGTGAGGCTTTCCGCGTAATTGGCCTGCCGGTCGGCCAGCGCGCGGGGCAGGGTGGCGTGGGAGACGATCTTGGCCCCGGTGGTGCGAAAGGCGTCGGTGCCCAGCACGTGATCGGGATGCGTATGGGTCAGGATGACGTGGCTGACGGGCTTGTCGGTGTGCTGGCGGATGGCGCGCCAGAGCGACTCGCCGATCCAGCGGGCGGAGCCGGTGTCGATCACCGCGACGCTGTCGGCGCCCAGGATGAAGCCGAGATTGGCGACATCGCCGCGATTGTCCTGGTCGGGTTCCTCGATCCGGCCCAGATGGGCGAAAACGCCCGGTGCGACCTCGGTTATCTCGAGCGCGGGGCCGATGGGGACACAGCGCGGGTCGTCGTATTTCCGTGAAAGATCGGGCAGTTGCGCCTCGCACGCGGCCTGCGTGGGAGTCTCGTACCCCGCCAGCAGCATATCGCGGCAGGCCGGGGCGGCCCCGCCAGAGGCAAGCGCAAGACAGGTTGTGACGACGACTTCGAACATGGGCGAAGGATGCCACACGCGATTGTGAGGTCCATGCCCCATTTCGTATAAGTGGATTTTGCCGCCGTTTCGTGGCATAACACGGTCGCATTACGGGAGGAGACCGTATGAGACATGCAATTGCATCCGTCCTGGCGCTGGGCCTTGCGGCATCTGCTGGTTGGGCTGAGGAGGCGGTCAAGAACCCCTTGACCGAAAGCCCGACCTGGCAGGATCTGCGCCATGACGTTCTGGGCGAGGCCACGCTGGAGGAGGCGGAGGGCCCGCTCAGCCTTAACGCGCCGTACCGCGCCCATGACGCGGCGACCGTGCCGGTGCACCTGAAGCAGACAGATCCCGACGCGCAGATCACGTCGGCCACCGTGGTGATCGACGAAAACCCGGCGCCGGTGGCTGGTGAATTCGCGTTCGGGCCGGGCATGGGACCGCTCGATTTCGAGATGCGGGTGCGGGTGAACCAGTATTCCAACGTGCGCGTGATCACCGAGACCGAGGACGGTCTTTACATGACCGGGCGGTTCGTCAAGGCGTCGGGCGGGTGTTCGGCCCCGGCCTCGAAAGACCCCGAGCAGGCGCTGGCGGGCATGGGGCAGATGAAGCTGCGCAGCTTCGGCGAGACGGCGGCGGTATCGACGCCCCGGCGCGAGGCGCAGATCATGATCCGGCATCCGAATTATTCGGGGCTGCAACGAGACCAGATCACGCAGCTGTTCATCCCGGCGCATTTCATCGACACGATCGAGGTGCGGCAGGGTGACGAGATGCTGTTCACGATGACGGGGGGGATTTCGATCTCGGAAAACCCGTCGTTCCGGTTCTTTTACAATGACAACGGGTCGACCGACCTGACGGTGAAGGCCACGGATACCGAGGGCAACGTGTTCGAAAGCACCTTGCCTAAATCGCTGGACGGCTGAGCCGGGCGTCCTTTTCGGAATGCAAAAAGCGCGTGCCGGGATGTCGGCACGCGCTTTTCTCTTTTCATTGGGGCAAGGGCTCTGTCAGGCAGCGATGGTGATGTCAGACTTTTTTGCAGGGTCGGACGCCTTGCCGAAGAACACGTCGTGCAGCGCCTTGATCGCCGGGTCGCGGTCTTCGCGTTCAAGGATGAACTGCGTGTCGACGTGGCGCGGACCCTGGGTGGCCCCGAGCGAGGCCATGCCGTTGTCGTCCAGCGCCTGAAGGCCGCGTTGCAGGGTGCTGAGCCCGTCGAGATCGCGCCCGATGACGGAGACCAGGGCAAGCTTGCGGTTGCGGATCTCGGACTGGGGGTACTTCTCGGCCAGGTCGTCGGCCACCTTGCGCATGGCCTTGACCGATGCGTCCACGTAATGCGTGATGGTGTTGGCGTTCGACGCTTTCGACACGATGCGCACGTCATGACGCGTCAGGGTGTCGAGGATGGCGGCGTCGTAGCCTTTGACGCCGACCATGTCCTGTTCGAACACTTCCAGCGCGATGATATCAAGGCCCGTGACCATTTCGACCGCCGGTGTGTCGGCAGGCTGGTCGTCGATGACCGTGCCGGGCTCATCCGGCTCGAACGCGTTGGTGACGCGCAGGGGCACGCCGGCCTGGCGCAGGGTCTTGGCGGCGGAGGGGTGGATCGCCTCCATCCCGAGATTGGCCATCTGGTCGGCCACGTCGTAGTTGGTGTGACCCAGGGTGCGGACGTTCTCGGCGCCGACCAGCTTGGGGTCGGCAGAGGAGAGGTGGAACTCCTTGTGGATGATGGCTTCGCGCGCGCCGGTGAGGGCGGCCATCTGGGAAAACGTGACCTCGGAATAGCCGCGGTCGAATTCCTTCATCAGGCCCTCGCGGCATTGGGCATAGCCGGTGACGATGGGCATTTCGGTGGCGGGGTCGATGCTGGCCATGGCGTTGTTGATGCGCTCGTCCAGCGTCACCTCGCCATCCTCGCGCCAGCCGGTCAGGTCCACGGCGCGGGCGTCGACGCCGGCGCGTTTCAGGACCAGAGCGGCCACGTGGGCACTGTGCGCCTCGCCGAGACCGGACAGCAGTTCGCGAATGTGCATCAGGTGCGCGTTCAGCCGGAAATGGCCGTAGGAGCACAGGCGCTGCAGGTCGATCAGGCAGTTGCGCGCGCCCTCGATCCGTTCGTTCACGAAGGCCGTCGCCTGAGCGATGTCCTCCGGGTGCTCAAGCACATCCTCGTGCGCCTTGATCATGGCGCGACAGGCGTCGGTCAGCGCGGCGTGCCAGCCGTGGTCGTCCTCGGCATTGGCGAAGGCGGCATAGGCGCCATCCTCGCCCGTCTTCTTGTGCTCCAGCAGCATATCGGTGATGCCACCGAAGGCGGAGACCACGAAGATGCGGCCATACTGCGGCTCGCCGTTCTTGATGAACAGGGTGTCGCGCAGTTCGTGCAGGCGGGACATGGACGTCCCACCGATTTTTTCCACTGTGTGGGTCATTAGTTCACGCCTCGGCGGTTTCGGGCGCCGCGTAAGAGCCATCTTCGCGATGGACTTCGTTGCCGGTGACCGGCGGGTTGAAGCAGCAGGCCATCACAAGCTCTTCGGTGGCGCGCAGGACGTGGCGGTCGTGCTTGTCCAGCGCATACATCACCCCGGGTTTGATCTCGTGCGTTTCGCCGGTGGCGATGTCGGTGATCGAGCCGGTGCCTTGCATACAATAGACGCTCTCGAAGTGGTTCTTGTACTCGAACGTGTGTTCGGACCCGGCCTCGAGGAAGGTGATGTGGAACGAAAAGCCCATGTTGTCGTCGGCCAGCAGCATCCGAACGCTTGTCCAGTTGGCGTCCGAGACCACGCGGTCTTTTTCGTTTTCGGTGATCTTGTTGAAGTCTCTGACGATCATTTCGGTTACTCCGCTGCGATGTTGTGGCCTTCGACGCAGGTCGAGGCGGCTTTTTCCAGGATGTCGAGGCCCTTTTCGAACAGCTCGACCGGGATGGTGAGCGGTGCAAGCACCTTGACCACCTCGTCGAAGCTGCCGGAGGTCTCGATGATCAAGCCGTTGCGGAACGCTTCGCCGCAGATCTGTTCGGCCAGCTCGCCCGAGCCCACATCGACGCCGCGCATCATGCCGCGGCCCTTGAGCCTGGCGCCTGGCACCATGTCGGCGATGCGTTGCAGGCGGGTCTCGAGGATCTTTGCTTTCTCGGCGATCTCGTTCTTGAACGTGTCGTCGGACCAGAACTTCTCGAGCGCGACGCGGGCGGTGACGAAGGCATGCGTGTTGCCGCGGAACGTGCCGTTGTGCTCGGCCGGTTTCCAGATGTCGAGGTCGCGACGGATCAGCAGCGCGGCGAACGGCAGGCCAAAACCGGACAGCGATTTCGCCAGCGGGATCATATCGGGTTCGACATCCATGTCGTCGAAGCTGAAGAAGCTGCCGGCGCGGCCGATGCCGGCCTGGATGTCATCGACGATCAGAAGGGTGCCGTGTTTCTTGGCCAGGCGGCCCAGGCGTTCGACCCATTCCTTCGACGCTGCGTTGAGGCCGCCTTCGCCCTGCACCAGTTCCACCAGGAACGCGGCGGGGGCTTCGACACCGGACGAGGGGTTGTCGAGCATCATTTCCATCTGGGCGATCGTGTCGACGTCGTCGCCGAACGCGCCTTCGTAGGGCATCCGGTTCACGTCGGGAAGCGACACGCCCCCCGCGCCACCACGTTTTCCGGCATTGCCGGTCGCGGCCAGGGCGCCCATGGTCATGCCGTGGAACCCGTTGGTGAAGGCGATGATGTCGCGCCGGCCTGTGACCTTGCGGGCAAGCTTCAGCGCGGATTCGACGGCGTTGGTGCCGGTCGGGCCGGTCATCATGATCTTGTGATCCATGCCGCGCGGCTCGAGGATCAGCTTCTCGAACGTCTCGAGGAACTGCGCCTTGGTGTCGGACATCATATCGAGCCCGTGGGCGATGCCGTCATTCGAGATGTGCTCGAGTAGCGCCGCCTTCATGTCGGGATCGTTATGGCCGTAGTTCAGCGAGGAACAGCCGGCCAGGAAGTCGATATAGGTGCGACCGTCCACATCAGTCATTTCGGCGCCGGATGCGGAGGTGAACACCGTGTCGAACCCGCGGCAGTAGCTGCGGGCTTCGGATTCGCGGCGTTCAAACACAGCTTTGGGTGAGGTATGCGTAGACATTACGACCTCTCTTTCGGAATTGAATGTGAGGGGAAAACCGTGCGGCCCTGGGTCAGGCCGCCTTTGCAAACTCTTCGGCGAGCGTAATGGTTACGAGGTTTTCAGTCTTGCTTTGACCGTTAAAATGCTCGTCCTTTTCGTAATACGCCTGAGCGTCGAGTTTGGTTCCGAACTCGTCGGTGAATTTACGGAAAAGCGCCCAAGAGGCGTCGTTATCCGAGGTGATCGTGGTCTGGATGCGCGTCACGCCTTCGCAAGCCTCACGCTCCAGCGCTTCTTTCAGCATCAGGGAACCCAAGCCCATGCCACGTGCCGTCTCGGACACGGCGACCTGCCAGACGAACAGGGTCTCGGGGTCGCTCGGCATCACGTAGGCCGACACCCAACCGACCGGCTGACCTTCGATCTCGGCCAGTACGCACGTGTCTGCGAAATGATCGCACTGGATCAGGTTGCAGTACATCGAGTTCTCGTCGAGCGGCTTGCACTCACGGACGAGCTCCCAGATCTCCGAGCCGTCGGTCGGCTCGGGGCTTCGCAGGGTCGGGATCGTTTCTTTCGCAAGGTCGCGGGGCATGGTTTGGTTCTCCGATTTGCTTTGGCAAACAAAGTAGCACTGGGGCGGGGGTGCTTCAAGAGGCTAAGCATATTTTTTGTGAAGATGATCGGAATGGCCGAATTGGCCTTGTTTTTAAGGTAAATGGGGGAAATTTACTTTGGTACTCGCAGGGGGTCGTTATTAGTTAGTCTAACTACATAGGGCTTCACAAAACGATTTTTCGGATATATGTTTAGCTATCCAAACGAAACGCAAAAGGTAGGAATGGACCGCATCGATACCTCATTAGTCGCACTCAGACGCATCCTCCGCGCGACCGACCGTTTCGGCCGCGAGGTGAAGGAATCTGCCGGCGTGACCCCGGCGCAGTTTCGTGTGTTGCAGATCATCGGCGAGACCGGGCAGGCGACCGCGACGGCGATTTCATCGCGGATGCGCGTCACCCAGGCCACGGTCACGTCCCTGGTCGACAAGCTCGTCGGCGAAGGCATGGTTCTGCGCGAGAAGTCGACGCGCGACCGGCGCCAGACCAATATCCATCTGACCACGAAGGGCAGGGAGACGCTGTCCAGGGCCCCGGACCCCCTGCAACAGCGCTTCGTGCGCAAGTTCTCGGTCATGGAGGACTGGGAACAGGCGATGCTGGTGTCGAGCCTGGAGCGCGTGGCGGCCATGCTGGATGCCGACGAGATAGATGCCGCGCCGGTCCTCGACTCGGGCGATTTCAAGAATCTGTCTGACGCCTGACGGCGCGCTCTGAGGCCGTCGAGGGCGTCAGGACTGGATGGCTTTTTGCCAGATCTCTTTAATCTGAGACGCGAGCAGCATCGGGTCCACCGGCTTGGTGATGACCGCGGCCGCGCCTTTCCGGCGCAATTCCTGCGAAAAGGAATCCTCCGCCTTGGCGGTCAGGAACACTGTCGGGACAGTCGCGAGCCCGGGCTGCTGCGTGATCAGTTTCCAGACTTCCTCGCCGGACATGTCGGGCATCATCATGTCAAGGAGCAGCATTTGCGGTTGCACGGATGCGGCCGCCTCGACGGCCTCCTGCCCCGACGCAAATTGATGAACGTTGAACGAACCGACTGTTTCCAGGGACATCTTGATGATGACGCGGATATCGGCGTCGTCGTCGACGTGCAGGATCGTTTCAAGAGGTTTACTCATTACGCTGATTTCCTCGGACTCTTTGGCAGGAAATTCCACGATAGTTGTCATGTTCATGCTCTCGCAACCCCGCGTGTTTCAATCGGATCGGTCCAGAGCACCAGATGCGCGGGGATGCGGAACTGGAACGTGCTGCCCTGGCCCACTTCGGACGTGAACGAGACAGGGTAGTCGAGACGCTTGAGGATGGCGTCGACGATGGCGAGCCCCAGCCCGGTGCCGGGCCGTTTCGTGCCGTCGCTGGCGCGGGCCTGCGAGAAGGGTTTGAACAGCATTCGAGTCTGATCCTGGGTGATGCCCGGGCCTTCGTCGGAGACGGATACGACAATGCCGCCGTCCTCTTGCTCAAGACCGAAACGCACGGTCGCGCCGGCAGGTGAGTACTTGATGGCGTTGGAGGCGAAGTTCGTGATGACCTGCGCAATGCGGTCGGAGTTGCCCATGACCATCGCACCGCGCAGGTCGCTGGAGATCTCGAGCTCGATGTCATGTTCGAAGGCGGTGCCGGACACCAGTTCCACCGTGTCATTGAGGCATTCGATGATGTCCATCTCGGCGATCGAGAAATCCATCTTGTCGCTGTTGATCTTCTCGAGATCGAGGATGTCGTTGACGATCGAGAGCAGGCGATCGGTGTTGCGCACGGCGATGTCGACCACGCTTTGCGTCTTGTCGTCGAGATCGGCGACGACGCCGGCCTTGAGCAGACGCAGCGCGCCGTGGATGGAGGTGAGTGGGGTGCGCAACTCGTGGCTGACGGTCGATACGGTCTGCACCTTTTCAAGCTCCAGGCTCTTGCGACCCGTGATGTCGCGCAGGACGGAGACGAAGAAATCTCCCTCGTCGGTGGTGCGGATCAGGCGCGTGGAGACCTCGATAGGGCCGGTAAAGTGCGTCAGTTCCAGGGTGATCGTGTCGAGCTCGCCATTGAAAAGGGGGATCGCGGCGCGAAAGAAGGCCTTTTTGTTGAAGGTGGCTGCAGTGTCGCTGATGGTTTTCTCGCGAGCCTCTTCCCTGGTCCAGCCGTGCCGGTCGAGGGCGGCCGCGTTCATGTAGCGGATGCGCAGGGAGTCGCTGCTGTACACGTAGACGCCGTCGTGGAGCGACTCGAGAATGGTTTCAAGAAATGCGAGCTCGGTGGGCGACCTGTCGAGCCCGGGGTGCCCGGTGCTTGCGTGCCTTTGTGGTTTAGACGTCTGTTGCATAGAAGCCCTTTCGAGTCCCGCTGGAAGTCGACAAAACCAGGGTAGCTGAACGCCATGGTGCCGATTGGGCCGGAACGTGGAAAACTTTAGGCAATGTCATAATGATATCCTCTTCCCGCATAACTCACGCGGCGATCTCCAGGGCCTTTGATTTGATGGGTAAAGTGATGCTGAAAGTGCTGCCGTGACCGATTTCGCTTTCGACCGCGACGGAACCGCCGTGAAGTTCGATCAGTTCGCGCGTGATCGCGAGGCCCAGTCCGGCGTCGGAATTGCGCCGGGTGACGGAAGTGTCGACCTGCACGAACTGGTGGAAAATCTGGTCCAGCTGGTCTGCCGGGATGCCGCATCCGGTGTCGCGCACGTGGATGCGCAGATGCGTCTCGTCATGGTCGGATGAGATGTGGACTTCGCCGGTCTGGGTGAACTTGATGGCGTTCCCCACGACGTTGATCAGCGCCTGGCGCAGGCGCTTGGGATCGGCGCTGATGGGCAGGGAGGCAATGTCGGAGGTCAGCGCGATTCCCTTCTCGGCGGCCTTGATTCCAAGGCTGGAGGTCACGGTGCCGACCACCTCCTTTATGTTCAGTGTTTCGATCTCGAGCTCGACCGTCTCGGCCTCGAGCTTGGCGCGATCGAGCACGTCGTTGATCAGCGCCAGCAGGTGGTCGCTGGACGTGGTGATGCGGCCGGACATGCCAGTCACCTCGTCACGCAGAACCTTGAGCGCCTTCAGGCGTTCCGGGCCGGACGCATCATCGCGCAGCTTGCTGTCGAGCGCCTTGTAGCCCGGCAGGACATCCACGTTTTCGAGGAACCGGGCATACCCGATGACCGAGGTCAGCGGCGTGCGCAGTTCGTGACTGATGATGTTGAGGAAGTTGTTTTTCGCCTGGTTCGCCGCCTCGGCCTTTTCGCGGGCCTGCTTGAGTTCGGTGATATCGACACGGAACCCGACCGTGTTGCCGTCGGGCGAGCGGGTTTCGGCCACTTTCAACCAGCGTCCGTCGCCCAGCTTCTGCTCCATCGGCGCGGTCGGATTTGCATGTTTAGCGAGACGTTCCTCGAGCCACTCTTCTTCGCGGCCGATGGCATCGGTGTACTGGCCGTTCCTGAGGCCCTCGCGCAGGATGTCCTCGAAGGTGTTGCCCGGGACGATCGCGTCGCGCGACAGTTCGTAGTAGGACAGGTATTTCTCATTGGCAAAGACAAGGCGGTCGCGTGAATCATACAAGGCGAACCCGTCTTCGATGGAATTGATTGCCGAGCGCAGCTGGCTTTCGGCGGCACGCTTGGATCGGTACATGGTCCAGAGTGCCAAGATCATGGCGCCCAGGAAACCGATGGCGAGAAAGCTGAGCGCCCATACCAGGTTCTTCATCCCGCTCCCGGTGGGCCAGCCAGCGGTGGGGACAAGGCCAATCTGCCAAGTGCTGCCGTCGGCAATGACGTGGCGCAGGACGGGCCTGTTGGCGAAAGTCTCTTGCGAACCGTAGAGCATGTTAATCGGATGCTGGTCATCGCCCAGGCTGCGGATCGCGATGTCATATAGCATGAAACCGTGGCTCTGGGAAATCTCGGTCAGCAGGCGGTCGCGGTCGATGACGATCGACACGATACCCGTGGCAATGCGGGACATGTCGCTGTCGTTCGAAGCGTAGTACGGCATTCGTTGAATGAAGGCCTGTCCACCCTGAACGAGATCCACGGGTCCCTGCAACGAGGCCTCGCCGAACTGCAAAGCCTTGTCGACGCCGAGCAACTGCTGCGGCACGAGGCGGTAATCCAGACCGATCGCCTTTTCATTGCCGACGACCGGATAGATCTGTTCCACGACGTAACCGCGCGACCGTCCGACCACGAGGATCGCGGGCGTCCGCGCGATCAGGGGCGCAACCAGGGCGCCGAAGCCTTCCTGCGTGACATCGGGGGATTGTTCGATCGCGTGGCGGATAGCGCGGGTGATGACATCGACTTGGGTCAGTTCGCGTTGCAATGCAGTTGCGATTGCGTCCGCGTCATCATGCGCTTCGTCATGCGCGGCTTGTCGCGCAAGGTTGAGAAGGTGCGCATTGATCTTGCTGGCCGCAAGCGCGGTCAGAGCCAGAACGAGCATGATCGTGAGTGACACCGATATCCAGCTTTCGCGATATCGGCAGATGTTCCAAAGTCTTTCTACTCGTTCATCCACACCAAATGCCCCTTCTTCGGTGGTTGGGGGATCTGTGCGTACCCGGGGTTTGCCCCTCTTTGCCGCGCAGACCAATCAGCTCTCCGTCAGGTGATGCTCCATAAGATCGAGAAACAATTCGATCCGTTCGTTCAGTCCGGTCCGTTCAGATTGTGACAAGTCCTGTCCCGCGGCCGTGGTGACGTGCTCTTCCAGCGCGCGCGCCTGCGTCGACAGATCGTGGAGTCCAAGGCTTCCGGCAACGCCGCATATGCGGTGCGCCTCGAAGCCGACGGTTTCGAGCGCCGTGGCCGGGTCGGCGTCCAGCGCGATCCGGGCGGCTTCGATCCGGCAGATCCGCGCGTCGAGCCCGGCGCAGAACTGAACGCGCATGTCGTCCAGTGCGCGACTTATCGCGGTGCGTGCGGGATCGGCGGGGTGCCGATTGGCGGAGGCGTTCATGCGATGGCCTGCATCGGGTGATGATCCTCGACTTTTCCGGTCGCGCGACGGGCGCGGTCGATCAGGCTGGTCGGGCATTGCATGCGAAACAACCCGGTGCGGACGGGCGTACCGACCGTCACCCGCGGCAGCGTCATGTCGATGGCGTCATAGCGCAGGCGCAGGGCCTCAAGCTCTTGGGTGAGGTTTTCCTCGATCCGCGCGCAATCGACATTGGGCTGGTCGAGCAGAAGGGCGACGATATCGCCGCTGCCCGGGCAGGTCAGCATGTGCGGAAACGCCGAAAGCGCCCGCGAGACGGCCTGTGCCATGTCGCCGATCAGGACCGCGTAGTAGGTGGAGTCCATCATCTTGAAATAGGTTTCCGCCATGGGCAGGTTGACGCAGATGGCGGAGGTCTGGCGCAGGCGCAGGTTGCCCTGCTTGAGAAGGAAGTTCTCCATCGACACCATGCTGACGGCACCTTCGACGTCGTCGAGAATGATCTCGCCGTCGAACGCGGCGGTTGGGAACAGTATGGCTTCCTGCTTGAGCACATGTTCGTGCAGCAACCGAGCCTGGGCGCGTTCCGCAAGAATGTTGCGGGCCATTTCCAGGCGGATCTTCAGTTCGACCATTTCGAGCGGCTTGGTGATGTAGTCGTTGGCGCCGGCCATGAAGGCGGCGTCGATGGACGCCTTGTCGGTCAGCGCGGAGAGCATCACGATGGGTGTCGCCTGGTGGTGCGGGATGGCCCTCAGTTGCCGAACCAGTTCGATCCCGTCCATCGGCATCATGCGGATGTCGACGATGAAGCACTCCACGGGCTTGGTCTTGGCGGCGGCGATTTGCAGGGCCTCCGGCCCGGTAAAGGCGGTTTCGACGTCCCTGTAGCCCAGCTGTTCAAGCCGCGTTCTGAGCAAGTCGCAGAAGATCGGCTCGTCATCTATCGCAAGGATCCGCATTGTTTCTCTTTCCAGCCTATTATTCTGTTCGCTCCCTGATTGTTCTCGCCCAATTCGGGCATTATTGTGGCGCAACGTTGAAATAAAGAGATTTTTCAAAGATTAACCGCGCCAGGATGGTGTTGGCGTTCTCGGTGGGGCGCGACCGGCCGCTATTCAACGCACCAGGGCCGCAATCTTCGGGTGTCCTGCCCCGGCGGTTCAGCCCCGATCCGTCTGCTCAGGCAGCGCGCTCGCGCCGGGTGCGTCGCCGGTGGCGACAAGAGCGATATCGCCGTCCCAGTGGCGTTGCAGATGCCTGGCGGCCTGCCAGGCTCGCAGGCCGGAGCGACAGGCAAAGACCGCGCGCTGTCCGGTCGCGGGGGGCTGGAGCCGGCCCGCGATGACGTCCGATACGCTGCTCCGCCGTGCTTGGGGCGAGACAGGGGTCGGCGCTTCCTCGGTGCCGCGAAGGTCGACGACGATATCGGTTGGCTTGAGGTGGTCGGTCGCGATGAAATGCAGGCCCTGCGCCGGCTCGGGGGCCGTGTCGAAGCGAAAGCTGCTGCTGCGAAAGGCCTGCATGTCGACGGTGAGCAGCTGACCCAGCGGGGACGGAGTCTGCCCGGTGAGGCAGGCCAGCGCCATCTGGGCCTGCGCCGCGCCGATCATGCCCACCACCGGCCCCATCACGCCCGCCGTGGCACAGGTGGCGGCGCGGTCGGGAAGATCGGGAAACACGGCGCGCAGCGAGGGCGCGGTGCCGCAGAAGCCGCCGACATAGCCCGAAACGCCCAGCACGGAGGCGCTGACAAGGGGCACGCCGGCGTCAAGGCACGTGTCGGAGAGGATGTAGCTGACCGCGAAACTGTCGGCGCAATCGAGCACAATGCTGGCCTGCACTACGAGATCGGGCGCGTTGGCGGGATCGAGCGGGCGGGCAAGGGGGGCAATGCGGCAGTCGGTATTGAGGCGGCGCAACGTGTCATGCGCGGCCTCGACCTTGGGCCTGCCGATGTCGTCTTCGCGAAAGAGTGTCTGGCGGTGCAGGTTGCCCAGGGAAACCGTGTCGCCATCCACCAGGGTCAGCCGTCCGATCCCCGCGCCCACCAGGTATTGCAGCGCCGGGGCGCCCAATCCGCCAGCCCCGACCACAAGCACATGCGCCGCTTTCAGCGCGGCCTGTCCGGCCTCGCCCATGCCGGGCAGGCAGGTCTGGCGGGCATAGCGGGTCATCGCGTCGCCGCCAGCCAGGCGCGCACCCGGGTTTCGGGGGCGTCGTTGAGCGTGATGTCGGTGACCGCGGCCACCACGTCTGCGCCTGCCTCGAAGGCGCCGGGCGCGCGTTCCACCGACAGGCCGCCGATGGCGATCAGGGGCAGGTCGCCTATCAGGCCGCGCCACTGGGTCAGACGGTCGAGGCCCTGTTCGTGCCATTTCATTTTTTTCAGGATGGTGGGATAGATCGGACCCAAGGCGATGTAGTCGGGATCGAGCGCAAGGGCGCGCTTGAGTTCGGCTCTGTCATGGGTGCTTATGCCGAGGTGCAGGCCGGCATCGCGGATGGCGGATATGTCAGCTGTATCAAGGTCTTCCTGGCCAAGGTGGATGTAGCTGCAGCCGGTGTCGATCGCCTCTTGCCAGTGGTCGTTGATGACAAGGGTGCAGCCGTGGCGCGCGCACACGGCCCTGGACCGCAGCACATGGTCGCGCAGCGTATCGGGCGCGGCATCCTTGACGCGCAGTTGCACCAGCTTGATGCCCAGCGGGACCAGCCGCTCGATCCAGTCGGCGCTGTCGAAGATGGGGTAGAAGCGGTCCAGTCTCATTCAAGAAACGCCTTGCCTAGAACCGGGGTGGAGGGGGCGGCCATGTCGCGCGGCTCCATAGGGTCGGCGGACTGCGCCAGTTTTCCGGCCCTGAGGGCGAGGGCGAAGGCTTCGGCCATGGCCGCCGGATCGCCCGCCTTGGCCACGGCGGTGTTGAGAAGGATCGCGTCGTAGCCCAGTTCCATCGCCGCCGTGGCTTGCGAGGGCAGACCCAGCCCGGCGTCGATCACCAGCGGCACGTCCGGGAAATGCGCCCGGAGCGCGCGCAGGCCGAAGATGTTGTTCAGGCCCAGCCCCGATCCGATGGGGGCGCCCCAGGGCATCAGAACCTCGCAGCCCGCGTTGAGCAGACGGTCGGCAACGACGAGATCCTCGGTGGTGTAGGGAAAGACCTGAAACCCGTCCTCGGTCAGGATGCTGGCGGCCTCGACCAAGCCGAAGACATCGGGTTGCAGTGTGTCTTCCTCGCCGATGACCTCGAGCTTGATCCAGGGCGTGTCAAAAACCTCGCGCGCCATGTGGGCGGTGGTCACGGCCTCTTTCACGCTGTGGCATCCGGCGGTGTTGGGCAGGATATGCACGCCCAGGTCGCGGATCAGGTTCCAGAAATCCTGTCCGGCGCGGTCCTGCCCGCTTTCGCGGCGCAGCGACACGGTTGCGACGCTGGCGCCGCTGCGCCGGAACGCCTCGGCCAGGATCGCGGGCGACGGGTATTGCGCGGTGCCCAGCATGAAGCCGTTGGCCAGCGTGGTGCCATAGAAATCGCGCATCGCTCAGCCGCCCTGCATCGGGGCCAGAACCTCGATGCTGTCGCCGTCCGCCAGAGCGTGATCGCCGCGCAGGGAGGCGGGTATGAACGTGCCGTTCACCGCTGTCGCCACCTTGGCGTCGCCATAGCCGTGGGCGTCCAGCAGGTCGGCCAGCGTGGCGGCCTCGGCGTGCAATGGCGTGCCGTTAAGCTGCAATCTCATCGGAAACCTCCGGTGTCTTGTCGTGAAGGATCAGGTCCGCGACCATGCGCGCGAGGGCCGGCGCCAGAAGGAAGCCGTGCCTGTAGAGTCCGTTGGCCCGGATCAGGTTCCCGTCGCGGCGGATGCGGGGCAGGTTGTCGGGAAAGGCGGGGCGGCTGTCGACGCCGATCTCGACCACCTCGGCCTCGCCGAAGGCGGGGTTGAGCGCATAGGCCGTGCCCAGCAGTTCCAGCATCGCACGGGCGGTGACGTGCCGGCCCGCCTGGCCTTCGACCATCGTGGCCCCCAGCATGTAGAGGCCGTCACCCCGGGGCACGACATAGATCGGCACGCGGGGGTGCAGCACGCGGACGGGGCGTGTCAGTGACACGTCCGGGCACGAGAGGATCATCATCTCGCCCTTGACGCCGCGCAGGTCGGCAAGCCGGTCGCGCGCCGCAAAGCCGCGGCAGTCGATGGTCAGACCCTTCTGGGCTTGGGCTTCGGGGTCGGCCTCTTCCTGAATGAGCTTCGCGCCATCGGCCGCAAGGCTGTCGCGCAGCGCGGCGAGGGCGGCGCGGGGAGAAAGATGCGCCTCGGTGTCGAAAAAGAGGCCCCGCGTGAAACGGGTGCCGAGGTCGGGCTCGAGCTGCGCGATCTCGGGGCCGGTGACGGCGCGGTGCCAGCTGGTCAGGCGGGCAAAGCGGGCGAGATCGGCCTTGTCGCGCCCGGGCGATACGACAAGAGAGCCGCGCCGCCGGACGACGGCGCCGGTCTGTGCCTCCCACCAGTCGGCGGCCTCGCAGCCCAGCCGCACCACGACCTCTTCGGCGCTTTCGCCTTCGCAATGGGGCGCCAGCATTCCGCCAGCCCACCAGGAGCAGGCATGCGGACCCGGCGCGGCGCGCCGATCGACCAGGGTCACCTCGGCCCCACGGTCCAGCAGGGTGCGGGCGACACAAAGACCGGCGACGCCGGCGCCTATGACGACAACGGATGTCATACCGATGCGCCTGGCCGGCAGATGGATGGCGTGAGGGTCATTCGGCGCGCCTCTTTGTTTGGGGCGTGCCAACGCGGAAAAGAGGTAAGTGCTGTCGGTGCACGTTCTACCCGTTCCCTACGCCGGTATTGCCCGGATCAGGTTCGACGGGTCGGTGCGTGCACCTCTCAGCCCTTTGCGGGCCCCCCGACGGATGATATGTGACTTGCGGACCGGAACGATGCGCCCCGGTGCAGCTTCGTGCGTCATGGATACGTGACGTTGCTTCAATCTGCAACATGCGAAACCAGACGATTGCGGCGCCGGGTTCCGCAACATGCTGCGCATTGGGCTGGCCCGGTGGCCGAATTTTGCCGTCCGGCTTGACCTTTCGGCGGCGGCAGGCGTTATTCTTTTCCAGACGTAATGGAAGGGATATCCGGTGTTCGGATCGCGTACCTCGTTTCTGCCTTGGAAGGGTTATGTCGCCTCGGCCTTCGTAGTGGTGCTGGGCGGCGGTGCTGTGTTGGCACAGACGGAAACGGCCGAGCCGTTGCCGGAACCGCCTGCAACCACTGTCAGCCCGCTGGACCCACCCCGGGAGTCGCAAGAGGGTGCCGGGATCGACGTCATGGGCGCGGAGACAGACCGCGATGCGCCTGCGGTGACGGAACCCGCCGCGGCGGAGGATCCCGGAACGACGAGCGCGGCCGAGACGGAGACGGCCGCCGCGACGCCGTCCCTGGTGGAGCAGGTGGCGGCCTGCTATGCCGGTACGTCCGATGCGGCCAGCGAAGAAGAGGTGCGGTTGCAGTTCGTGCTGGACAGCGCCGGGCTGCTGCTGGGGATCCCCGAGCATGTCGGCGCGGAGTCGCAATCGGCTGTCCAGCGGCGGCTGTATCTGGATGCCGTTGTCGCGCTGGAGGAGTGCGCGCCCTATTCCGTCAGCGGGGTCGAGACCACGTACGCGGCGACATTCACTCCGGCCGCGGTCACGTCGATTGCCGTTCTCGACACGGCAGGCCGGCCCGAGACGCCGCCGGTGCTTGGCACGGCGCGCGTGGATCAGACGGCGTCGGCCAGCGAGGATATCGAGGCCGCACTGGATCTGTCGCGCGACGAGCGGCGCGAGATCCAGAATCGCCTGCGCCTGGTCGAGTACGATCCGGGCGGCGCGGACGGGGTGTTCGGGCCGAATACGCGCACCGCGATTTCCACGTGGCAGGAGGCGCGCGGCTTTCCCGTCAGCGGCTATTTCAACGACGTGCAGCTGGCCGCGCTGCGGGAAGAAAGCCAGACCGAATACGAAGCGTTTCAGCGGACCGAGCCCAAGCCAAAGCCAAAGCGCAAGGCCGAGAGGGTTCGCGTATGCAAGCGCGGTGTGTTCGGCGTGCTCTACGACTGCAGGTTCGTCTGGCGCTGACGCGCCGGCCTGCAGGCTCGGCTTTGCGCGGGGTTCAGGCGATCGGCAATTATTCAGGTATGCCGGGAACTTGAGCGCAGTTGCGGCGTTCCTTCGTCGGAACGGAAAGTCGGGCAATGGGTCTGGGACAGTTTTCTAGCAGGACGAGTGAACCGCGCGGGCACGGCGCATGGGTGCCGGCGTGTGGTTGTGCGCGTTCGCGTGTTCACGGACCGCAGGGCGTGATGCCATGAGCCACGATGCCGAAGCCCCTACGGCGCATCCGCTGACGGATGTGATCTCAAGGATCAGGTCGCTGGCCGATCGACCCGAGGTTACCGTGGACGAAATTGTCGGTGCCGCGGGGCAGGCGGGCATTCTGCCACTGATCTTCGTGCCAGCCCTGATCGCAGCCACGCCGCTGTCGGGCATTCCCGGCGTGTCGATGGTGTGCGGGTTGCTGATCGCGCTTTTTTCCGCCGAGATGATCCTGGGCCTGAAAAAGTTCTATTTGCCCGAAAAGTTGAAGAAAAAGACGATTGACGGTGCCAAGCTGGACCACGCGATGCGGCAGATCCTGCCGATCATGCAATGGATAGAGCGCCATACCGGACAGCGCCTGTCCTTCCTTTTCCATCGCCCGATGACCTGGGTGCCGCAGTTGATCTGCCTGATGACCGGGCTGGCCATGCCGTTTCTGGAATTCATTCCGTTCTCGGGATCCGTCGCGGCCACAGGTGTCTGCCTGCTGGTCATGGCCATGTTGACAAGGGATGGCGTGGTATTTCTGCTGGCGCTTCTGCCTTACGTGATCGGCGGGGTTTTGATCGCGCGGTTCCTGTTGTGAGGCGGCTGGCGATTGCGGCCTCGGTCATCGGGCTGAGCGCATGCACCGGGCCGCAATCCGTGCTGGACCCGGCGGGGCGAGACGCCGAGGTGCTGGCGACGCTGTTCTGGGTGATGCTGGGCGGGGCGGTGGTGCTGTGGGTCGCCTTGAACGGGTTGATCTATTTCGTGACGAAGATCGCGCCGCGCCCGCTGAACGCGCGTGCGGCCGAGGCGCTGATCATCGGCGGCGGCGTGGTGGTGCCGGTGATCCTGCTGTCGATCCTGCTGGCCTATGCGCTGAACGAGATGCCCAGGCAGAGGGACGAAGGCGAGGGATTGCGGGTGGAGGTCACGGGCCACCAGTTCTGGTGGCGAGTGGCCTATTGGCCCGAGGGGGCGGAGGTGCCGGTGATGGCGGCCAACGAAGTGCGCCTGCCGACGGGTCAGCGCAGCGAGATCACGCTGAACGCCGAGCGGGTGATCCATTCGTTCTGGATACCCGCGCTGGGCGGCAAGACCGACATGATTCCGGGGCGCGAGACGCGGATGTCGCTGGAGCCGACCAAACCGGGCGAATACCGCGGCCAATGCACCGAGTTCTGTGGCGAAAGCCATGCCTACATGGCGTTCGGCGCCGTGGTGATGGAGCCAGAGGCGTTCGAGGCGTGGCTGGAACGCGAGGCGGCGCCGGCGGTGGCACCGGCGACCGAGGAGGCACGGCGCGGGGCAGAGCTGTTCCTGTCGGAAGGCTGTGGCGGCTGTCACGCCGTGCGCGGCACCGAGGCCGAGGGGCAGGTGGGCCCGGACCTGACGCATCTGGCCTCGCGGGTATCGCTGGCGGCGGGTATCCTGCCGGTGACCGAAGACGCGCTGCGCGACTGGGTGCGTGACCCGGCGCAGTTCAAGCCGGGGGTCGAGATGCCGGGATATGATCATCTGCCGGAGGAAGACCTGTCGGCGCTGGCGGCCTATCTTGGGGGACTGCAATGAGCGACACCGACACCCCCCAGGGCACCGCCCGGCGCGGCGACGGCGGCAAGGTTTTCGACGCGGGGCCCGAGGGCACCTATCCCCCGACCGAGGAGATGCTGGATGCGCCTGTCGACGCGGAGGTGAAGGCCAGGCGCGAGGCGGATCTTCGCCGCGCCTGGGAGACGCCGAAAGGCTGGCGTTACTGGTCGGCGGTCAACAACACCGAAGTGGGGGTGTGGTACTCGCTGACCGCGTTTTTCTTCATGCTGTGCGCGGGCGTGCTGGCGCTGTTGATGCGTATCCAGCTGGCGGTGCCGGACAACGATTTCCTGAGCGCGGACCGTTTCAACCAGTTCTTCACCATGCACGGCTCGGCGATGATGTTCCTGTTTGCCGTGCCGATGTTCGAGGCGGTGTCGATCCTGATCCTGCCGGCCTTCCTGGGGGCGCGGGACATGCCGTTTCCGCGCCTGTCGGCCTATGGCTACTGGTCGTTCCTGATCGGCGGCATCTTCGTGCTGGGCTCGATCCTGTTCAATGTCGCGCCCAGTTCGGGCTGGTTCATGTATCCGCCGCTGGCGACCGAGCAGGAGGGGATCGGGCCGGACATATGGCTGTTGGGTCTGTCGTTCATCGAGGTCGCGTCGATCGCGGCGGCGGTCGAGCTGATCGTGGGCACGATCAAGTGCCGCCCGCCGGGGATGCGGATCAACCTGATGCCGCTCTATGCGTGGTACGTGCTGGTCGTGGGGGTGATGATCCTGTTCGCCTTTCCGCCGCTGATCGCGGGGGATTTCCTGTTCGAGTTGCAACGCTCGATGGACTGGCCGTTTTTTGACCCCGACCGGGGCGGCGACCCCTTGTTGTGGCAGCACCTGTTCTGGATCTTCGGGCACCCGGAGGTTTACATCGTCTTCCTGCCGTCCATCGCCATCGCCGCGATGATCGTGCCCACGGCGGCGCAGCGGCCGATGGTGGGGTATTCCTGGATCGTGCTGTCTGCGGTCGGCGTGGGGTTCCTCAGCTTCGGACTTTGGGTGCACCACATGTTCACCACGGGGCTGCCGTCGCTGTCGCTGGGATTCTTCTCGGCGGCGTCCGAGGCGGTGGTGATTCCCACCGGCGTGCAGATCTTCGCCTTTGTCGCCACGCTGATGGTGGGCCGGGTGACGATGAGCCAGCCGATGCTGTGGATTGCGGGCGCGCTGGCGATTTTCACCGCCGGCGGGCTGACGGGTGTGATGGTGGCCATCGCACCCTTCGACTGGCAGGTGCATGACACCTATTTCATCGTGGCGCACCTGCATTACACGCTCTTCGGCGGCATGGTCTTTCCGATCATCGGCGGGATCTATTATTTCTACCCGTTCATCACCAAGAAGAAGATGTCGGACCGGCTGAGCAGGTGGGCCTTCTGGCTGACGTTCTCGGGATTCAACATCTGTTTTTTGCCGATGCACCTGACCGGCTTGCAGGGGATGCCGCGGCGCGTCGTCACCTATCCCGAGGCTGCCGGGTGGGACGTGCTGAACATGGTGTCGACATTGGGCAGTTTCATCGTGGCGGCGGGTATCCTCGTCTTTGCATGGGATCTGCTGCGGCCAAAGGGCAGGCAGCCGCTGACAGAGCGGAACCCGTGGAACGCGGGCACGCTGGAATGGTCACATGACGTGCCGGAGGAGGCGTGGGGCGTGCGGTCGGTTCCGTATATCTCGTCGCGCTATCCGCTGTGGGAGCAGCCGAAATTCCTGGAGCGATTCGACGACGGCAAGTTCTATATCCCCGACGCGCCCGAGGGCAAACGCGAGACCATCGTGACCTCGGCGGTGGATGCGGTGCCGCAGGCGGTGGTGCAGGTCACCGGGCCGGCCTGGGTCACGCTGTGGGCGGCGGCGTTCACCGGCGGGGCGTTCATCCTGCCGGTTTTCAAGTTCTACTGGCTGTCGGCGTTTTCAGGCGTGTGTGCCGTTGCCTGCGTGATCTACTGGCTGTGGACCTCGACCGCGCAGGTGCCCAAGACCCCGATGCGCGACGCAGGCCTTGGCCTGCGCCTGCCGGTCTATGTGACCGGGCCCAAGGCGCCGGGGTGGTGGGCCGTCTTCATCACCATGCTGGGCGATGCGACGGCCTTTGCCAGCCTTGTCTTCGGCGTGTTCTTCTTCTGGACGGCGCGGCCGGATTTCCCGCCCGAGGGCGCGGCGCTGCCCGACATGATGTGGGCGCTGTTGGCCTTGCTGGCCTTCGTGGTCGCCTGGGGCGCGACGGTGGCGGCGCGAGAGCTGAACCGGGGCGGGCGACAGGGCGTGGCACGCTGGTGCATCGTCGGTGCGGTGGTGGCGACCCTTGCGGCACTGGGCGGCATGTGGCTGGCGATCGTGCTGCCGGGGCTGCAACCCGAAACCCACGCCTTTCCGGCGGTGATGTACGCGCTGACGGTCTGGACATCGGCGCATTGCGTGCTGGCGGTCGTGATGCTGCTTTATTGCCTGGCCGGCAGCGTGTTCGGCAAGCTGACGCAGCTTTACGATGCCGATCTGCGCAACACCACGCTGTTCTGGCATTTCATGTGCCTGTCAGGGGTGATCACCACGCTGCTGGTCGGCGTGGCCCCGAGGCTGATGTGAGGGTGGCGAGATGACAGAGGAAACCCCGTTCCGGCACGAAAGCATCTGGCACATGGTCGCCGCGCCCACCGTCTGGACGCTGCATTTCGCGATCATCTACGCGATTACGGCGGTGGAGTGCAGCAAGATCGGCACGCCCGAGGTGGCGCGGCTGTCGATCCTGGTGCTGACGGTGGTGGCGTTGGCGCTGATCGGCTGGATCGCGTGGAAGGCGTGGGTGCAGTGGGACTACCCCGACGATCAGGACTACGTGCATGACAAGCCCACGGTCGAGGACCGGCGCGAGTTCCTCGGGCACGCGGGCTTCCTGCTGAGCATCGCGTCGGCCATCGGGGTGATCTTCGTGGCGATGCCGGCGCTGTTCATCGAGACTTGCCTGTGAGGCTGGCGGGGATCTCTGCGCTGGCGCTGCTGGCCGGGCTGTACCTGCCGCCGTGGGAGGCACGGGCTGGGCCGTTTCCGGCGCACATGCTGCGGCACATGGGGCTGGTGGCGGGCGTGGCGCCCCTGATGGTGCTGGCGTGGCCGGGCGTGGCGCGGCGTTTCGCGGTGCCGGTGATTCTGGCGGCGGTTGCCGAGTTCGCCATCGTCTGGGCGTGGCACCTGCCGCACCTGCATGGGTTCGCGCAGCTGAGTTTCGGCGGGCGCGTGCTGGAGCAGGTGGCCTTCCTCGCCGCCGGGCTGGCGGTGTGGTCCGGGGCGCTTCATGCGCGGCAGGCGCTGGTGGGGGCAGGGGGATTGTTCCTGACCTCGATGCACATGACGTTGCTGGGCGCGCTGCTGGTTCTGGCCCCGAGCGACCTTTACGCCGAGATCTGCGGCCGGGACCCCAGCCTGTCGGGCCAGCAGTTGGGCGGTATCCTGATGCTGGCGATCGGGACGCCGATCTACCTTGTGGGGGCGCTGGTGCTGGCCGCGCGCGTGGTACGGGAGGAGACGGCATGAGATGGGTGCGTGACCTGCACGGAAAAACCGTGATCGCCATGGCGGGCGTCGCCGCCGCCATCGGCTTGCTGACGGCAGTTCTGATCATCGGCTTGGGTCTCTTCAACGTCTCGGCGCGGCAGGGGCACTGGCCAGGCGTGACCTGGGCCATGCACAGCACCTTCGAAAACTCGGTCGCCTTCCGTGCGCCGCCCGAAAGCGAAGTGCCGGACGATCTCGATACGCCCGATATGGTGGCCCTTGGGGCCGGGCATTACAAATCCGCCTGCATGGACTGCCACGGCGCCCCGGGCGTGCCGCGCAGCGCCACGGTGCAGCAGATGCTGCCCGAACCGCCCTCGCTGGCGCTGGTGAGCGATCACTGGAGCGTGCCCGAGATGCACTGGATCATCCACAACGGCATCAAGATGAGCGGGATGCCCGGCTGGCCCGCCGAGCGGACGGACGATGTCTGGCCGCTGGTCGCTTTCCTGCGGGCGCAGAAGGGGATGACGCCCGAGACCTGGGACGCGATGGTCGACGAGGCCGATGGCGGGTGTGCCGTCTGTCACGGCCCGGATGGGGTCAGCCAGAACGCGCAGGTGCCGCGGCTGGATATCCTGTCGGAGGAGTACATCGCCCAAAGTCTTGCCGCCTATCGCGACGGCACGCGCGACAGCGGGATCATGTACGAGGTCATGAGCCAGCGTCCCGGCGGATCGGTCGACCGGCTGGCGCGGACCTTCGCGGACGTCTCGCCCGAGGGCGGGGCGGCGGAGCCGTCGCAGCTTGCCGAGCAGGGCCGGGCGCTGGCTTTTGCCGAGGGCGGCTCGCAAAGCGTGCCGGCGTGCCGGGCTTGCCACGGGCCGTGGCCCGCGCCGATCAATCCGGCCTTTCCGTCGCTGGCCGGCCAGCACGCGCCCTACCTCGAACAACAGCTGAAATTGTGGCGCGAGGGCAATCGCGGTGGCGGCCGCGCGGCGGAACTGATGTTCAAGGCCGCGCGCGATCTGACCGATGCGGAGATCGCCGCACTCTCGGCCTATTACGCAGAACGTGCACCGGCAAAGCTGAGCGAAACGAAGGACTAGGGGTCCTTTGGTTGGTGGTTGCCCGTACCGCCAGGTTGTTTACGCGAGCGCTTTCGGGACGCTCGATCCGGTCTGCATAGCAATACCACGTGGCCTGTCCACTTGACTTGTGCGGTGCAAATCAGAGCGGTCGTGGCGCGTCGTCAGATCGCCGTGCTTCTGGCGAGTTCCTCGCTTGTCACGGTATCCCTGTCGCCGCTCAGTTTCACCGCGCCGCGCTCGATCACGTAGAACCTGTCGCCAAGGTCGTAGGCAAAGCTGAAATATTGCTCGACGAGAATGATCGCGATTTCCCCCTGATCCCTGAGCAGGCGGATCGCCTCGCCGATCTGCTGGATCACGTTGGGCTGGATGCCCTCGGTCGGTTCATCCAGCAGCAGGACTTTCGGTTGCGTGATCAGGGCTCGGGCAATGGAAAGCTGTTGCTGCTGACCGCCGGACAGGTCGCCGCCACGCCGTGGCATGAATTCCTTGAGGATCGGGAACAGGTCGAAGATATCGTCGCGCAGGTGACGTTCGCTGCGGGGCAGGCAGGCGAAACCGGTTTCAAGGTTTTCCTCGACCGTAAGGAACGGGAAGATGTCGCGCCCTTGCGGGACGTATCCGACGCCACGCCGCGCCATGTCGTAGGCGCCCAGCTTGCCGATGCTTTCCCCCGCCAGCGTGTAGGTGCCGCCGGAGCGGGGATGGGTGCCGGACAGCGCCTTCAGCAGGGAGGTCTTGCCGACGCCGTTTGTGCCCATGATGCAGGTGACCTCGCCCTGCCGCGCGCCCATATCGATGCCGTTCAGGATCTGGCTGCCGCCATAGTGGAGGGTCAGGCCCTCGACGCTCAGGATATCATCGGCCAAGATACACCTCGATCACGTTTTCATTCTTGGTCACATGGTCGATGGAGCCTTCGGCCAGTACCGAGCCTTCGTGCAGGACCGTGACCTTGCAGCCAAGGCGGCGGACGAATTCCATGTCATGTTCGACCACCACCACGGCGCGTGTCCTCGCGGCCTCGCGCAGCAGGTCGGTTGTCTTTTCCCGCTCGGCCGTGGTCATCCCCGCCGCCGGTTCGTCCACCAGCAAAAGCTGAGGGTCCTGTGCCAGCAGCATGCCGATTTCCAGCCATTGTTTCTGCCCGTGCGAAAGCTCGCCCGATTTGCGCCCAAGCGCCTGCGCCAGACCGATGGTTTCGGCCAGCTCGGCGACGCGGTCGCGATCCTCGGCGCTGGGCTTGAAGAAGAGGACGGCGAAAGGCGAGCGGGGTTTGCGCAGCGCCATCATCAGGTTGGCCTCGACCGTCTGATCCTCGAACACGGTGGGGCGCTGGAACTTGCGGCCCACGCCGGCCATGGCGATGGTGCTTTCGGATTTGCCCAGCAGAGAGACGGGCGGCTCGCCCCACAGCACGCGGCCCTCGTCGGGCTTGGTCTTGCCGGTGACCACGTCCATGAAGGTGGTCTTGCCCGCCCCGTTGGGGCCGATGACGGCGCGCAACTCCCTGTTGCCGATGGAAAAGGACAGGTTGTTGAGCGCCTTGAAGCCGTCGAAGCTGACCGAGACGCCGGAGACTTCCAGAAGCTGGCTCATGTGTCTGCCTCCTTCTCGCGCAGGGCGCCCTGGTCGGGGCCGAGGTCCGCGCCGTGGCGGTCAGGAGTCAGGCGATCCGCCACGAGGTCGAAGAGCCCGCCGATGCCCTTGGGCGCAAAGAGCGTAACGGCGACAAAAGACAGGCCCAGAAGCACGGTCCACCAGTCGACCCACTGGATGCGCCAGCTGCCCAGCACGATGTCGGGAGCCTGTCCGCCGGTGAACCACGTCGACAAAAGCGACACGAAAGCGGCACCGATCACCGCCCCGTAAAGCCGCCCGCGTCCCCCGATGGCGACCCAGACGGCAAGGTAGATCGAGGCGATGGGGGCCAGTTCGGCGGGGTTTATGATGCCGGCCTGCGGGTAATAGAGCGCGCCGGCAATGCCCGCGATCACTGCCGATAGCGTGAAGACAAAGAGCTTATAGGACTCGACCGGGTAGCCGAGGAATCGCACACGGGCCTCGTCATCACGGATGCCGCGCAGGACCGAGCCGAACTTGCCCGACACGACCCAGTTCGCCAGCCAGTATCCCAACCCCAGCGCCAGGGCCGAGGCCCAGAGGAACCACATCGAGACAATCGGCTGACCGACGCCGCCGAGGCCGGGCAGGTTCTGCAGTCCGGAAAGGCCGTTGTTGCCGCGTAACCCGCTGTCGTTCTGGAAGAGGTACAGTGCGAGCGCCAGGGTCATCGCCTGGGTCAGGATCGAGAGGTACACGCCGGTCACGCGGCTGCGAAAGGCAAACCAGCCAAAGACCAGCGCCAAGAGCCCCGGCACCAGCATGACGGCGGCCAGTTGCAGCGGCAGGGAATGGGCGAAAGCCCAGACAGGCGGGAACTCGGACGCGCCCACCACGCCGAAGATCTGTGATGCGATGCCATCGGATATCTGCTGGGCCGTGGGGGGCAGGGTCTCTGCCGCGAGGCTATCGACCACGATCAGACGCGTGCGTTCGTACATCAGCCACATGCCGATCGCGTAGCCGCCCAAGGCGAAGAAGGCCATGTGCCCGAGCGACAGGATCCCGCAATAGCCCCACACGAGGTCCATCGCCAGTGCCACGAGACAGAGGCACAGCGTCTTGCCCAGGGTCTTGACGAAACTCGTGGAGATCACGCCGATGCCGAAGCCTTCGGACAGGATCGTGACGCCGACCGTGAAGACTGCCAGCACGATCATGAAAACCAGTATCGCGGGGAAGCGCAGGACGATGGGCTGGCGTGCAGCGGCTCTGGCAAGGGTGCTGTCGGTCATGTCAGGCCCCCGCCGCCCGGCCCTTGAGCGCGATGATGCCGCGCGGCCGGAACTGGATGAAGAGGATGATGAAGAGGATCATGTAGGTCTGGGCCGCCAGCGTGTTCGACGGGTTCAGCCATTCGATGCCTTTCTGCAGCGACCCCACGAGGGTCGCCCCCAGAAGCGTGCCCCAGATGTTGCCGACGCCGCCCACCACCACGGTCATGAAGCTTTGCACGATGTAGTCGGCGCCCATCTCGGAGGTGACCTTGGCATATAGCCCGATGGCGACGCCCGCGATACCCGCGATGCCCGAGCCGAAGCCGAAGGTCAGCATGTTGATGCGGTCGGGGTTGATGCCCATCGAGGCGGCCATGCGCGGGTTCTGCGTCACCGCGCGCACCTCGAGGCCCAGGCGGGTGCGGTTCATGACCAGCAGGAACAGCGCGAGGAACACCAGGGCGAGCACGAAGATCGCGATGCGGATATAGCTGATCGACACGATGTCGTTGAACACCAGCGACCCGTCCAGCCATCCGGGGGCCGTCAGCGGGCGGGCCTGGGTGCCGAAGATGTTCTTGGCGATCTGTTGCAGCGCGATGGAGATGCCGAAAGTGGCCAGCAGTGTTTCCAGCGGGCGATGATAGAGCCAGCGGATCACCAACCGTTCCATCGCCACGCCCGCCGCGAAGGTCACGGCAAAGGCAAGCGGGATGGCGAGGATGACCGACAGCGTCTGGTCGGGGATGATCTGCTGCACAACAAAGCCGGTATAGGCGCCCATCATGATGAACTCGCCATGGGCCATGTTGATCACCCCCATCACGCCGAAGGTTATGGCAAGGCCGATGGCGGCGAGGAAATAGATCGAGCCGAGCGAGATGGCGTCGAGCGCGAGGTCGGCGGCCTGGTTGACGGCGACGCGGGTCTCGATGCCGTTGAGCGTATTCATCGCGGCCAGCGCGACGGCGGGCGGGGCGCCGGTGAAGACCTCGTAGAAGGTGTATCGGTTCAGCGTTTCGTCGATCTCGGCCTCGGTGGCGACGGGGTCGACCGTGCCTTGCTCGGCCAGCCTGGCATAGGCCATGTCGCGGGCGTCTTCGGTGTCGAGCGTGGCAACCTGGATGCCGGCGACAGCCTCTCCGTCGATATTGGCCACGAGTGCTGCGGCCTTGTCGGCGCGGCTGATGCGGGGCTTGGCGAAGCCTTCGGACACCAAGAGGTCATAGGCATTTTCGCGGGGCAAAGCCTCCGATCCCGGCTTCAGCACGCGGGCGATTTCGGGGCCTTCGGGCGCGGTTTCCGCGGCTTCCAGCCGGGTCGTGACCAGCGGGTTCAATGCACCGCGCAGGTCTACGCCCAGATCGCCCTGGAAGCCTTCGATGGCGGCGATGCGTTCTTCCTCGGTTTCACCGAACCGGATGGTCAGAAGGCGTTCGAGGCGTTCGGCGCGGGCCTTGAGGGTCGGACTTGTCTCGGCCTCGATCGCCTCGCGCAGGGGGGCGAGGTGCGAGGCTTCGGCGTCGCGTTCGATATTGTTTATGGCGGTGCGGCGGGTGGCGAGGTCTTCGGCGGTCAGTTGGAATTTCACCAGCGCGGCGCCGATCATCTTGCGCACCCCGGAATTGGGCTTGGACTGCTCAAATGCATCGTCGGGCAATTCGCCCAGGGGCGTATCCCCGGCAAAATCGAAGCCGCGGATCGTGTCGCGGTCGATCTCTTCGGCCCAGATGAACAGGCCGGTCTCCGTGTTCCGCCACAACTCTTTGTCCTGCCATTTGCGCAGGACGGTCTGCGCCTCGGGCAGACCGCTTCCGGCGATGGCGTCGATGGTGGGGGCGACCTTGGTGCGCGATGGCTTTGCCAACTGCCCGGCGTGCTCCTGCAAAAGCTGCTGGATCGGCGCATCGGCCTGCTGTGCCGCCGCGGGCAGGGATGCAATCAGGAGCGTGAGGATCAGCAACAGGCGTGCCATGCACGGGCCTCCGTAGGGGAAACAGAAGGGGGTGAAGGGCGGCGCGGGGCCGCCCTTCCGGTTCTCAGGAGATCAGTAGTTCGACTTGATCTGCACGCAGGTCTCGGTTTCGGTGTTGTACATACCGCACTCAAGCTCCTGCCAATCGGACTTCAGCACGGCCGATTCCGGCAGGTAGTCTGTCCAGGCGTCGCCCGGGACTTCCTCGGTCTGGCTGATGATGTCGAACTGGCCGTCTTCCTGGATCTCGCCGATCAAAACCGGCTTGGCCAGGTGGTGGTTCGGCAGCATGACCGCCGTGCCGCCGGTCAAGTTCGGGAATTCCTGCCCGTACATGGCGGTGCGGACCGCGTCGACGTCCGTGGTGCCGGCCTGTTCGGCGGCGTTCACCCACATGTTGAAACCGATGTAATGCGCCTCCATCGGGTCGTTGGTCACGCGGTCCTCGCCCATCCGGGCTTTCCACGCCTCGATCCATTCGGCATTGGCGTCGGTGTCGGCCGACTGGAAGTAGTTCCACGCCGCCAGGTGACCGACCAGATTCGAGGTGTCGAGGCCGGAAAGCTCTTCCTCGCCCACCGAGAAGGCGACGACGGGGATGTCATCGGCCGACACGCCCTGGGCTGCCAGTTCCTTGTAGAAGCCCACGTTTGCGTCGCCGTTGATGGTCGAAATCACGCCGACCTGCTTGCCGCCGGCCCCCAGCGCCACGACGTCCGACACGATCTTGGACCAGTCGGAATGGCCGAAGGGGGTGTAATTGACGAAAATGTCCTCGTCAGCGACGCCCTTGGATTTCAGGTAGGATTCAAGGATGTTGTTCGTGGTGCGCGGATAGACATAGTCGGTGCCCAGGAGCGCGAAGCTCTCGACGCCCAATTCTTCCAGGAAATAGTCCGTGGCCGGAATGGCCTGCTGGTTGGGTGCGGCACCGGTGTAGAACACGTTCTTGGAGCTTTCCTCGCCCTCGTATTGGACGGGGTAGAACAGCAGGCCATTGAGTTCCTCGATGACCGGCAGGACAGATTTGCGGCTGACGCTCGTCCAGTTGCCGAAGATCACGTCGACCTCGTGTACCGTTAGCAGCTCGCGGGCCTTTTCGGCGAAGAGCGGCCAGTCGGAGGCCGGATCGACGACGACGGCTTCGAGTTCGCACCCGAGTACGCCGCCTTTCTCGTTCTGTTGCTCGATCAGCATCTCCATCGTGTCCTTGAGCGTCGTTTCCGAGATCGCCATCGTGCCCGACAGCGAGTGCAGCACGCCCACCTTGATCGGGCAGTCCTGTGCGAAGGCCGGAGCCGACAGGGCCGTCAGGACCGCTGCTGTGCCTAGAAGTGTCTTAGTCATGGAAAATCCCCTTTGCGTAACGCGCAGGGTTCTTGTGAGCCGAAAGCGGATGTCCCATATCTCCCCCACGCAACTTGTTGCGGAGTGCGGTGGTGTTTCAGGATTGCAAGACTGGCACCATCGCACGTTCGAGCGGGCGGCAGGCGCCCGTCGGACATATTGGTTTCACAAGATTCTGCGCTGCGGCGACAATTCCGTGGGTTTCACAGGGAAACCCTGCGGTCGCGGCCTATTTATTCAGCGGTTTTCGGTGTGATCGCCTATTTTTTCTGCGCCGCGGTGCTGGTTTTCCTCAACTTTCCAGGAGAAAGCTCTGGCAGTAGCCGATTTCGGCATTCGCCCGCCGGCGCGCCCATCGGGCCCGGTCCGGGTCGCGAGAGAATTGCGCGGTGCTGAGAATCTGGGCGTGCGCGCTCTTGGCCCTGATGCGGTGGTCCAGGAGATGGCTGCGCTGATCGGGGGCGGAGGCGGCGGCGAGAAGTTGCTCGAAACGCGCGCGCCGGGTTTCCAGGATGTCGGCGTCCGGGTCTTGCATCAGCCAGGCATGTTCCAGTTCGGCGGAAAAGCGGCCGGTGCATCCGGCGAAAATCTCTGGCAACGGCGCGGCAAATGACGCCGACCCGACGCAGAGGCAGCCTAGTACGAGGAAAGTTCTCAAACCGCTCATGTCTTGATCATCGCGCCGAAAATCCGGGCAATCAACTCCTGTAAATACGCAGACTCAACCTTCTGAGCCTGTGTGTTCTGCGGGTATCGAATGTGCCTGGAAATGCAGCATAGGCGCAAAAATATGCCACTTTCTTAATCGTCGGGGGCAAGGCATCATGTGGAACGACCGCTTGATGTGGAATAGGCGCGCCCCTTGGTGCTGGCTTTGCGCGTTGCGAACTCGGAAAGCTGCCATGCTTCTTGCCCCGGATATCACTGCCCATGCGGACGGTCCGGCCCTGCCGCGGGCCCGAGGGAGTTTGCGCGTCGCGTCCAAGCTGCGGGATGGGAAAAGTGCGCTGGACAGGCTGCACAGCGCGGGCTGTGCGCGGGCGCTTTTTCCGCGCCGGACGGACGCGTTGGAGGCGATCGTGGTGAATACCTCGGGCGGTCTGACCGGAGGAGACCGTTTCGATATCGAGGCCACTGCGGGGGCGGGCAGCCGGCTTGTCGTCACGACCCAGGCGGCCGAGCGGGCGTATCGCAGCAATTCGGGCCGGGCGCGGGTGCGGTCGCGACTGCATGTCGAGGCGGGCGCGACGCTGTGTTGGTTGCCTCAGGAACTGTTGGTGTTCGACCGTGCTGCGCTGGACCGGCGGTTGGAGGTCGAGATCGAGGATACGGCGGAGTTCATCATGGCAGAGCCGGTCGCGTTCGGACGCCTGAGCATGGGCGAGACGGTGACGCGGGCGGATTTCCTGGACCGCGTCAGCGTTCATCGTGACA
This sequence comes from Roseovarius sp. THAF27, assembly GCF_009363655.1. Classification (NCBI taxonomy): domain Bacteria; kingdom Pseudomonadati; phylum Pseudomonadota; class Alphaproteobacteria; order Rhodobacterales; family Roseobacteraceae; genus Roseovarius; species Roseovarius sp. THAF27. Next base: position 2,673,195 of record NZ_CP045393.1, on the reverse strand, counting down.
ACCGACCGCTTTACGAGGACCGCGTGGCGCTGACCGGCGACATTTCCGCGCGGCTGGGGCAGGCGGCCGTGGCGGCGGGGATGGCCGCGATGGCAAGTGCGCTTTACGTGGGGCGCCGGGCCGAGCGGCTGCTGCCAATGGTGCGGGCGCTGCTGCCGGCGACCGGGGGCGCAAGCCTTTTGCGCCCCGATGTGCTGGTGGTGCGGGTGCTGGCGCGCGACGGGTTCGAGTTGCGCCGGACGCTGTGCCCGGTGCTCGAGGCGCTGTCGAACGCGGCCCTGCCAAGATCCTGGAGGCTTTGACCCAAGATGCAACTGACGCCCAGAGAGAAAGACAAGCTGATGGTGGCCATGGCCGCGGAGGTGGCTCGCAAGCGATTGGCACGGGGGGTCAAGCTGAATTACCCCGAGGCGATTGCGCTGATCACCGACGCCGTGGTCGAAGGCGCCCGCGACGGGCGTTCTGTCGCCGACATGATGGAGGCCGGGGCCGAGGTCATCAGCCGGGGCGACTGCATGGAGGGCGTGCCCGAGATGATCCACGAAGTGCAGGTCGAAGCCACCTTTCCCGACGGCACCAAGCTTGTCACAGTACATAACCCAATTCGCTGACCCGACAGGAGACCTGACCCATGCGACGCCTTGCTTTCACCCTCATCCCTGCCGTGCTGGCCGCTGGCCCCGCGTTCGCACACCTTGATCCGGGGGCGCACGGGTCCTTCGCCGCGGGGCTTTCGCACCCGGTGTTCGGCGCGGACCATATCCTGGCGATGGTCGCGGTGGGCCTGTGGGCTGCAAGCCTAGGCGGGCGGGCGTTCGTGGCCCTGCCGGTGGGATTTGTGGGGGCGATGGCGCTGGGGTTCCTGCTGTCGCTGGCTGGTCTGCCGCTGCCGATGGTCGAGCCGATGATCCTGGTGTCCGTCCTTGTCCTCGGCGTGCTGGTTGCCGCGGCGGCGCGGGTGCCGCTGTCGGCGGCGGTCGCGATCACGGCGGCGTTGGGCGTGTTTCACGGTCACGCGCACGGGACCGAGATCGGCGGCGCGGGGGCGCTGGCCTATCTCGCGGGCTTTGTCGCAGCGACGACGGCGTTGCACGCGCTGGGGGCCACCGCAGGCTGGGCGCTGGGCCGTTTCGGAGGGGCGCTGCTGACACGCGGGGCAGGGCTGGCTGTCGCGATCGGCGGCTCTGCCCTCGTCATGGCGGGGTGAGGCGATGATCCCCGGAGAGATTTTTCCCGCCGAGGGTACGCTGGAGCTGAACTCGGACCGGCAGGCGATCACGCTGGAAGTCGCCAATACCGGCGACCGGCCCGTTCAGGTCGGCAGTCATTATCATTTTGCCGAGACCAACCCGGCGCTGGATTTCGACCGCGAAGCGGCAAGGGGGCACCGTCTGGACATCGCCGCCGGCACCGCCGTGCGGTTCGAGCCGGGCCAGCGCCGCGAGGTGCAGCTGATCCCGATTGGCGGAAGGCGGCGGGTCTACGGCTTCAACGGCGCCGTCATGGGGGATCTGTGATGGCTCGTGTGCTGACGCCGGTCGACCTGTGGTCGAATGCCTTTCAGGCCGCGATGATCGTGGCCGAGGCGCAGGCGGTCATCGCCATGCGCATGTGGGGGCTTGCCGGTGTCTGGTCGGTCACCCCGTCCGAGAACAGTCGCATGGTCAGCGAAAAGGCCTTTGCCCTGACGCGCGCCGCGACGGATGCCGGGACGGCCGCGTTGCGTGGTCGCCGGGCGGATCAGGTCGTCGCCGCGGCCATGAAACCGATCCGGCAAAAGACCCGCGCCAATGCCCGCCGCCTGGCCAAGCGTGGATACAAAAAGAGGTAAGCCCATGCCCGCACGCGTCTCACGTTCCGAATACGCCGCCATGTTCGGCCCCACGACGGGCGACAGGCTGCGCCTGGCCGATACCGACCTGATCATAGAGGTCGAAAGCGACCTGACTGCACTGAATGCCGGGGCCGCCACGACGGGCGGAACCGGCGGCAACGCGGCGTTTTACGGTGAAGAAGTCAAGTTCGGCGGCGGCAAGGTGATCCGCGACGGGATGGGCCAAAGCCAGTTGACGCGCGCGGCAGGGGCGATGGATACGGTCATCACCAACGCGCTGATCCTGGACTATACCGGTATCTACAAGGCGGATGTGGGTCTGAAGGACGGCGCGATTATCAAGATCGGCAAGGCGGGCAACCCCGATACGCAGCCCGGTGTCGATATCGTGATCGGTCCGGGCACCGAGATCATCGCGGGCGAGGGGCGTATCCTGACCGCCGGCGGCTTTGACAGCCATATCCATTTCATCTGCCCGCAACAGATCGAGGATGCGCTACATTCGGGACTGACGACGATGCTGGGCGGTGGCACTGGACCTGCGCACGGCACGCTGGCCACCACCTGCACGCCGGGGCCGTGGCACCTGGGGCGGATGTTGCAGTCCGCCGATGCGTTCCCGATGAACCTGGCCTTTGCCGGTAAGGGCAACGCCTCGCTGCCCGCTGCGCTGGAGGAACAGGTGATGGCCGGGGCCTGCGCGCTGAAGCTGCACGAGGACTGGGGCACCACCCCGGCCGCCATCGATTGCTGCCTGTCGGTGGCCGATGCGATGGACGTGCAGGTGATGATCCACACCGACACGCTGAACGAATCCGGGTTCGTCGAGAACACTGTGGCGGCCATGAAAGGCCGCACGATGCACGCCTTCCACACCGAGGGTGCGGGCGGAGGCCATGCGCCGGACATCATCAAGATCTGCGGGCAGTCCAACGTGCTGCCGTCCTCGACCAACCCGACGCGGCCCTTCACGGTGAACACGCTGGAAGAGCATCTGGACATGCTGATGGTGTGCCACCACTTGGACAAGTCGATCCCCGAGGACATCGCCTTTGCCGAAAGTCGCATCCGGCGCGAAACCATCGCTGCCGAGGACATCCTGCACGACATGGGCGCGTTCAGCATCATCGCCTCGGACAGCCAGGCGATGGGCCGGGTGGGCGAGGTGATCATCCGCACCTGGCAGACCGCCGACAAGATGAAGAAACAGCGTGGAGGGCTGGAAGACGAGACCGGCGACAACGACAACCTTCGGGTTCGCCGCTATGTCGCCAAGTACACGATCAACCCGGCCATCGCGCATGGCATTTCCGATCACATAGGGTCGATCGAGGAAGGCAAGCGCGCCGATCTCGTGCTTTGGAAACCGGCCTTTTTCGGGGTGAAGCCCGAGATGGTGCTGATCGGCGGCTCGATCGCCTGTGCGCAGATGGGCGACCCCAATGCCTCGATCCCGACGCCGCAGCCGGTCTATACGCGCCCCATGTTCGGGGCCTATGGGCGCGCGCTGCACGCTTCCGCCGTCACCTTCGTATCGGCGGCGGCGCATGACGACGGCATCGGCGATACGCTCGGGATCGCCAAGCAGACCCTGCCGGTGCAAAACACCCGTGGCATCGGCAAAGCAGATCTGAAGCTGAACGATTCCTGCCCCGAGATCGACGTGAACCCCGAAACCTACGAAGTGCGTGCCAACGGCGAGCTGCTGACCTGCGAGCCGGCCAGCGAACTGCCGATGGCGCAGCGCTATTTCCTGTATTGAGTCCCATGACAGACCTCCCGATCGCCCAACACCTCCGCAAGGCCGGAACCTGGACCGGAGACGCCGCGCTGTGCGCGTTGTCATACGAGGATCGTTTTTTCCGACGACGCAAGCTTACCGTGGAAGAAGGGTGGTCGCTTGTGGCCGATTTCGAGCATACGGTGTCCCTGGACGACGGAGACGCCTTGGAAACCACCGACGGGCGGCTGGTCCGGATCGTCGCGGCCCCGGAGGCGTTGTTGGCAGTATCAGGGTCCGACTTGGCGAGATTGGCCTGGCATATCGGCAACCGGCACACGCCCTGCCAGGTGGAAGCCCACCGGCTCTTGATCCGCGACGATCCGGTGATCGCGCATATGTTGGCCCATCTGGGTGCAACGTTCACCCTGGTCACCGAACCTTTCAAACCCGAGGGCGGTGCCTATGGGCATGGCAGGACCCACAGCCACGAACACGGGGCCACGGCGCATGCACACTGACGCGGGTCTTCTGACACTGGCACAATGGCTGTCCCCGGCCTATCCCATCGGCGCCTTTGCCTGGTCGCATGGGATAGAACAGGCCATCCGGGATGAGCAAATCAGGGATGCCGAGACGCTGCAGGCATGGCTGCGCACCAGCCTGACCGAAGGCGCGGGCTGGACGGACGCGATCTGGTTGCGGCTTGCTGCCGGGGCAGGTGACGTGACCGAGATCGACGCGCAGGCCCGCGCCTTCGCGCCCTCCGCCGAACGCCTGTCCGAGACGGTGCGGCAGGGAATGGCCTTCGTGCACACGACCAATGCCGTCTGGCGGCTTGACCTTCCGGGCCTGACCTTGCCGGTTGCCACGGGGCGGGCGGCGCACCTGATGAACCTCGACATCGACGCCTGCGTGCTGCTCTACCTGCAAACCTTCCTGTCCAACCTTGTCTCCGCGGCCCTTCGCCTGATGCCGCTTGGCCAGACAGACGGGCAGCGCGTCTTGGCGGCGCTTCAGGGGGACCTGCGTCGTGTCGAAGCCGAGACACGGGGTGCAGAGATCGACGATGTCTTCAGCAACGCTTTCCTGTCCGACATCGCGTCGATGCGGCATGAAACTCTCGAACCAAGGCTGTTTCAGTCATGACCAGGATGAACGGACCCTTGCGCATCGGAATCGGCGGGCCGGTCGGCGCCGGCAAGACGACGTTGACCGCCCGTCTGTCTGAGCGATTGAAAGACGCGTACTCGATCGGGGTGATCACCAACGACATCTACACCCAGGAAGATGCCGAAGCGCTTATGCGCATGCAGATCCTGCCCTCGGACCGGATCATCGGAGTCGAGACCGGGGGCTGTCCGCACACTGCGATCCGCGAAGACGCGTCCATAAACCTGGCCGCCGTCGCCGAAATGCGCGAACGTCATCCCGATGTCGAGGTGGTGCTGATCGAGTCGGGCGGTGACAACCTGTCCGCAACGTTCAGCCCGGAACTGGCCGACCTGACGGTCTATGTGATCGACACGGCCGCGGGCGAGGAGATACCGCGCAAGGGCGGCCCGGCGATAACGCGCTCGGACATCCTGGTGATCAACAAGACGGACCTGGCACCGCATGTGGGCGCGTCGCTCGAGGTGATGCGAACCGACGCCGCGCGGGTGCGTCAAGGTCGCCCTTTCATCTTCACGTCGCTCAAGGCAGGCACCGGCGCTGACGAGGTATTGCACGAAATCAAGGCGATGTCCGGTCTCGTTTGAAGGCGGAAAAGGAAACTTCAAATTCAAGCCGTGACGTATGCGTTCACAGGCATGCTGGCGGAGGCTCAGGGATTCGAACCCTGGGGACGCTTTCACGCCCGCCGGTTTTCAAGACCGGTGCATTCGACCACTCTGCCAAACCTCCGCGTCCGCGTGTGTTACTGTGGCTTTCGCGATTCTGAAAGTCATCAGTTGACGAGGAAAAACGCCGAAATGGCTTTGCGGACTTCCCAGAACGGTCCTGACCGGCTATTCTGCGCACAAACGCAGGTATCTGCGTGCTCGAGCAAACGTCGGAAAACCGGCACCCGCATCTAATACGGTGCATGACAGGCAAGGGACGAAACATGACATTTCAATGGACGGGCAAAGGGGCGCGTGCGCGCCTGATCACCGCCTCCAGCGCAATTGCGCTGGTTCTGAGCGGATGCACCGAGGGCGGAGAATTCGGCCTTTTCAAATCGCAGGCCGGTGGTGACACGGAGGACGTGACCTCGGCCGACAACTCGGTCAAGCTGATCGAGCGTGACGTGGAGGCGCCGGACGTCTTCCAGGTGACCGACAAGGGCCTGTGGGACGGACGCCCGTCGCTGGGCGGCGTGTGGGTCGCGCACCCGGATGTGCAGGAGCCCGAACGCGTCATTATTCGCAATACCAAGAACGGCAAGTTCGTCATCGGCGCATTGTTCCGCCGCGAACGCAGCAACCCGGGCCCGATCCTGCAGGTCTCGTCCGATGCCGCCGACGCGCTGGGCATGCTGGCGGGGGCTCCGTCGCAGCTCAATGTCACGGCCCTGCGCCGCGAATCCGCCCCTGATCCCGAGGCCCTGGCCGCCGCCGAGACCGAGGGCGAGGCAGGCACGCTGGCGCCTGCTTCTGTCGAACAGACCACGCTGGAGCCCCTGGCCGGGGCAGCCGCCGCGATCGAAAGCGCCGAGGCCGCCGAGCCGGTGCGCCCGGCCACCCAGACCGCGGGCGCGACCGCAGCCGTGGCCACCGAACCGGCCCCCACACCGACCCCCGCCGCAGCGACGCCGGTCCGGTCCGGGTCGTCCCTGTCAAAGCCGTATTTGCAGATCGGCATCTTCTCGGTTGAGCAGAATGCGCGGAATACCGCCACCGCCATGCGCCAGGAAGGCATGGTCCCGATCGTTAAAAAACAGAGCTCACAGGGCAAGACCTTCTGGCGCGTGATCGTCGGACCGGCCCAAAGCAAGTCCGAACAATCTGTCCTGTTGAAAAAGGTCAAGGACGTTGGTTTTGATGATGCATACGCTGTAACCAACTGATACGGGACCTGCCCATGACCCTTATTGCACGACTTGTGACCGCCTGTGTCGCGGTGATTGCGCTTTCCTTGCCGGCGCAGGCGTTCGACACCAGCGCCAAGGCCGCGTATGTGAAGGATCTGGGCACCGGCACGGTGCTGCTCAGCCGCAATGCTGACGAACCCCTGCCGCCGGCGTCGATGTCCAAGCTGATGACGCTTTACGTGGCCTTCGAGGCCATCCGGGATGGGCGGCTGTCGCTGCAGGAGAAACTTCCCGTGTCGGAGCATGCCATGAGCTATGGCGGCTCGACCATGTTCCTGGACACGACCGACCGGGTGAGCGTCGAGGACCTGCTGCGCGGCATCATCGTGCTGTCGGGCAATGACGCCTGCGCGGTGATTGCCGAGGCGCTGAGCCCCGATGGCACCGAAGCGGGGTTTGCCCGGTTCATGACGCAGCGGGCGCAAGACATGGGCATGACCAATTCGACCTTCGCGAACTCCAACGGTTGGCCCGCCGCGGGCCACCGGATGAGCATGCATGACCTGGCCATCCTGGCCGAGCGCCTGATCGTGGATTTCCCCAACTTCTATCCGATGTTCGCCGAGACGACCTATGAGTTCGACGGGCGCGCGCCGCAGAACACGCAGAACCGCAACCCGCTGCTGAAACTGGGCATCGGGGCGGACGGTCTGAAGACCGGGCACACAGAGGCGGCAGGCTATGGTCTGACCGGCTCGGCCGAGCAGGGCGGGCGCCGCGTGGTGTTCGTGCTGTCGGGATTGGACACTGCAGCCCAAAGAGCACAAGAGGCGGAAGCCCTTGTGAACTGGTCCTTTCGCCAATTTGCCGAAAAAGAGATCGTCAAGGCCGGCAGCGAAGTCTCGCGCGCCGACGTCTGGATGGGAAGCGCGGCAACCGTAGGGCTGACGCCCGCGAAGGACCTGACCACGCTGGTGCCGGTGCTGGGGTCGGACAACATGACCGCCGAAGTCGTCTATGAAGGCCCGGTGAGCGCGCCCATTTCGCAGGGTGACGAACTGGCCCAGCTGGTCTTTACGCCCGAGGGCCTGCCCGAGATGCGCGTGCCGCTTGTGGCCGCCGAAAGCGTTGCCGTGGGCGGCTTTGCCGTGCGGCTGAAGACGGTGGCGGGCGTGCTGTTGAAACGGCTGCAACAGGGACCCGAGGGGACGCTTTGAGCGAACAGGGCCGCTTTGTCACCTTTGAGGGCATCGACGGGTCGGGCAAGTCCACGCAGGCGCGCCTGCTGGCCGAGCATTTGCAAGGCACGGGGCGTGATGTTGTCCTGACGCGAGAGCCGGGCGGCAGCGCCGGCGCCGAGGAAATCCGCAAGCTGGTGCTGGAAGGCGAGGCCGACCGCTGGTCGGCGGAGACCGAGTTGCTGCTGTTCACGGCGGCCCGCCGCGATCACCTGGAACGGTTGATCGAGCCGGCTCTGGCGGACGGCAAGGTGGTGATTTGCGACCGTTTTGCCGACAGCACACGCATGTACCAGGGTCTGAGCCGGGGCGATTTGCGCCACAAGGTCGACGCGCTGCACGACCTGATGATCGGGCGCGAGCCGGATCTGACGGTGCTGATTGACATGGACCCCGGCACGGGGCTGGAGCGCGCGCTGTCGCGCGGCGGCAGCGAGGAGCGTTTCGAGAGCTTCGGTGCCAGCCTGCAGGCGCAGATGCGGCAGGGCTTTCTGGACCTTGCCGAGGAATTTTCCGACCGGTTCATCGTGATCGACGGCAATCGCGGGATCGAAGCGATTGCGGTGGATGTACGGGCCGCGGTAGAACCGCGCCTGACATGATGGACCGTGACATCCCGCTTCCCGACCGCATCGACGGCGCGCCGCACCCGGCCGAGACGTCCCGCCTTTACGGACAGGACGGCGCACAAGGCGCGTTCGTGCAGGCGTTCAACGCGGGCCGGCTGCATCACGGCTGGCTGATCCACGGGCCGCGCGGCGTGGGCAAGGCGACGCTTGCCTGGAGGATCGCGCGCTTCCTGCTGGCGACGCCAGACCCCGAGGCGGATGGTGGAGCGCTGTTTGGCGATGCACTGCCTGCGCCCGACACGTTGGAGATTGCCGAGGATCATCCGGTCACGCGGCGCGTGCTGGCGGGGTCCGAGCCTGGGCTGCACCTTGTGCGGCGCGGCGGGCAGGGGACCAGCGACAGCGACCGGCAGAGGAATTTCGAGGAAGGCAAGTTCTCGCGCGAGATCCGGGTGGACGAGGTGCGCGACCTGGCCGATTTCGTGAACCTGAGCGCCGTGGATGGCGGGCGGCGGGTGGTCATAATCGACGCCGCAGATGAGATGAACACTTCGGCCGCGAACGCGCTTCTGAAAATGCTGGAAGAGCCGCCCGTACGCACCACGCTCTTGCTGGTCGCACATCAGCCGGCGCGGTTGTTGCCGACGATCCGCTCGCGTTGCCGCGAGTTGCGGCTGGAGCGGTTGAGCCCCGAGGACGTGATCGCGGCGCTGGACCAGGCAGGCATCGACCCGGGCGGGCAGGCGCCGGGGTTGGCGGAATTGTCGGGTGGTTCGGCCGGCGAGGCGGTGCGGCTTTACAACCTTGAAGGGCTGAAGATCTATGCCGAGATCGTCGGATTGGCGGCGAGCCTGCCGATGCTGGACCGTCCGCGCGCGATGAAACTGGCCGAGGCGGCGGCGCAGCGCGGCGCCGAGCAGAAACTGGACCTGCTGTTGGCCCTGATGGACATGTTCCTGGCCCGGGTCGCACGGGCAGGCGCCACCGGCATCATGCCGCCCGAGGCCGTGCCGGGCGAGGCCGAGGCCATCGGCAAGCTGGCGGGCAATCCGGTGCAGGCGCGGGCCTGGGCCGATTGCGCGCAGGAGGTCGGCGCGCGGGCGCGGCACGGGCGGGCGGTCAACCTTGACCCTGCCGCATTGGTGCTTGATACGGTGTTCAAGTTGCAGCAGACCGCTACATCCCTCTGAGCACCATCAGACCCAAGGCCCCATGACCGACCAAGTCCAGATCACCGACAGCCATTGCCATCTTGATTTCGAGACCTTCGACGAAGAACGCGGCGACGTCATCGCCCGCGCCGTCGAGGCCGGGGTGACGCGGATGGTCAGCATCTGCACCAAGCTGCGGCTGGAGCCGCAGGTGCGGGCGATTGCCGAGGCGCATCCGCAAGTCTTCTATGCCGCCGGCACCCACCCGATGAGCGTCGCGGATGAGCCGATGGCCACGGTCGACGAACTGGTGGCGCTGGCGCAGCATCCCAAGTTTGTGGGCATCGGCGAAACGGGGCTGGATTATCACTACACCGCCGAGAGCGCGGGTGCGCAGCAGGAAAGCCTGCGCCTGCATATCGAGGCCGCGCGCCAGACCGGGTTGCCGCTGATCATCCACGCGCGGGATGCCGACGAGGACATGGCGCGGATCCTGACCGAGGAGCACAAGGCGGGCGCATACAGTTGCGTGATGCATTGCTTTTCGTCCGGTGCGGCGCTGGGCAAGGCGGCGCTGGACCTTGGGTTCTACCTGTCGATGTCCGGCATCTCGGCCTTTCCCAAAAGCCAGGAGTTGCGCGACATATTCGCGACCGCCCCGGTGGACCGGGTCCTGGTGGAAACCGACGCGCCTTACCTCGCCCCGCCGCCCTATCGCGGCAAGCGCAACGAGCCGGCCTATACGGTTCATACGGCCAAGGTGGGCGCCGAGGTGTTCGGCCTGGACTGGCCCGATTTCGCGGCGCAGACCCAGGCCAATTTCGACCGACTGTTCTGGAAGGCCGCGCAATGGAAAGCCGCCGCCTGATGGGGGAGACACGCTTCACCATCCTGGGCTGCGGGTCGTCCGGCGGGGTGCCGCGCCTTGGCGGGCACTGGGGCGACTGCGACCCGGAAAACCCGAAGAATTACCGCCGTCGCTGCTCGATGCTGATCGAGCGCGAAGGCGAGGACGGGACCACGCGGGTGCTGATCGACACCTCGCCCGACCTGCGAAGCCAACTGCTGGATGCGGGCGTGGGCGCGCTTGACGCGGTGGTCTATACCCACGCCCACGCCGACCATGTGCATGGGCTGGACGATCTGCGGATGATCGTGTTCAACATGCGCCAGCGCCTGCCGGTCTGGGCCGATGGCGACACGCAGAATGCGCTCTATTCACGCTTTGGCTATGCCTTCACGCAGCCCGAGGACAGCCCCTATCCCCCCATCCTCGACATGCACACGATCAAGGGCGACGTGGTCATCGAAGGGCAGGGCGGGGCCGTCACCCTGCGTCCCTTCGTGGTCAACCACGGCTCGATCGACGCGCTGGGATTCCGGGTGAACGACCTTGCCTACCTGCCGGATGTCGCGGAAATTCCCGACGACAGTTGGAAGGTCCTGGAGAACCTGGATTGCTGGATTCTCGACGCGCTGCGGCGCACGCCGCACCCGACGCATTCCCACCTGGAGCAGTCGCTGGAGTGGCTGGCACGCGCCGCCCCGCGTCGCGGTGTGCTGACCAACATGCATATCGACATGGATTATCAGACCCTTGTCGCGGAAACCCCCGACCATATCACCCCGGCCTATGACGGCATGGTGATCACCTACAGGGACTAGCGCAATGCAGGCCCTGTTGGACGTCATCCTGCCGGTCTTCATGATCATCGGCTTTGGCTATGTGGCGGTCTGGCGCGGCTGGTTCAGCCAGAGCGGCGTTGAAGGGCTGATGACCTTTGTCCAGAGCTTCGCGGTTCCCTGCCTTCTGTTCGTGGCCATCTCGCGGCTGGACCTTGGCCAATACTTCGAATGGCGTATGCTGGTGAGCTTCTATGCAGGAGCCTTGGCGGGCTTTGTCCTGGGCATGCTGGGCGGGCGGTTCCTGTTCGGGCGCCCCTGGGAGGATTGCGTGGCCATCGGTTTCTGTGGCCTCTTTTCCAACTCGCTTTTGCTGGGGTTGCCCTTGACCGAACGCGCCTATGGGCCGGACGCGCTGGAGGCCAACTATGCCATCATCGCGCTGCATTCGCCCATCTGCTATGGCGTCGGGATCACGGCGATGGAGATTGTCCGCGCCAAGGGGCAGGCCGGTTCCGGGCTCGTGATGCGCGTGTTGAAGGCGATGTTTTCCAATACGCTGATCCTGGGCATTCTTCTGGGTTTTGCGGTGAATCTCAGCGGATTGCCGTTGCCGGGCACGGTGAACGACGCGCTGGACCTGCTGGTGCGCGCGGCGCTTCCGGCCGCGCTGTTCGGCGTGGGCGGGGTGCTGGCCAGCTATCGCCCGGAAGGCGACCTGCGTCTGGTTCTCTACCTGTGCCTGATCTCGCTCGTGGTGCATCCGCTGGTCACGCGCGGTCTGGGACTGGCTTTCGATCTGTCGGTGGACGCGACGCGGTCGGCGGTTCTGACCGCGGCGATGGCGCCTGGCATCAATGTCTATATCTTCGCCAGCATGTATGGGCGGGCGATGCGGGTGGCGGCGACGACTGTACTGATGGCGACGGCGCTTTCGGTGCTGACGGTCTGGGTGTGGCTGGGGCTTTTGCCCTAGGAAATGCCATGACAAGGGCAGCATGTTAGGCTTTGACCGCGCGGGCCGTCTCATTGCATCCTGTCCGCGGCGGCGCATCGGGACCCTGCGCCGTGGGAAACGGACGGGACAGTATGCAGAACAGCGAACTTGCAGAGCTTCTGAGGCGCATGGCCGCCAGTGACCGTGATGCCTTTGCCGCCTTCTACAAGGCGCTGGAAAAGCCCGTTTTCCGGTTCATCGTCTCGAAAATGAACGATCCGCACGAGGCGGCCGACATACAGCATGACGTCTTCATGGACATCTGGCGCTCGGCTGGGCGCTTCGAGGGACGGTCGACGGTGAAAACTTGGGTATTCGGTATAGCCTACAGGAAAACGATGGATCATTTTCGCAAGCACAAACGGGTCGACCTGACCGACGAGATCGACGAACGCGTGGACGACAGTCCTGACGCGGCGACCTGCCTTGCCACGGCACAGGAGGCGGAGCATCTGCGCCATTGCCTGGACCAGTTGAAGCCGCAGCACCGGGCGGCGGTGGAACTGGCCTTCTACCAGGACATGACCTATAGCGAGATCGCCACCGTGGCCGAGGTGCCGGAGGGCACGATCAAGACGCGGGTCTTTCATGCCAAGAAACTGCTGCTGCATTGCCTCTCAGGCCGGATGGAGGTGCGGTCATGACCGACGGATCGGACCTGTCCCGCGACGAGATCGAGGCGCTGCTGGTCTTTCTCGCCAATGACACGCTCGAGGGCGAGGAGCGCGCCGCCGTCGAGGCTGCTGTCGCGGCCGACCCGCAGCTGGCCGGCGAGCTTGAGGCGTTGCGGGCCATGCGCCTGAATATGCAGGCCGAGGACGTTTCGTCGCCCGGAGAATTGGGGCTGGCCCGCCTGATGCGTGAGCTCGACACCGAGGCCGCGGCGCCGGTTGTGCCGCAGGCCGGTTTGCCGGAGGCCGCGAACAGCCCGACCGCGCCCGGCAATTTCTGGAAGATCGCGGCGGTGGTTCTGTTCGGCCTGGTTGTAGCGCAGACCGCCTATATCGGTTATGATGGGGGCACTGATTTTGAACTCGCGGGCGGTGAAGAGACGACGGCGCGCGCCGAGCACACGATCCGCGTGGCCTTTGCCGAGGACGCAACCGAGGCGGACGTACGGGCGCTGCTTCTGGCGCAGGGCCTCGTGATCGTGGACGGGCCGTCGGCCATCGGGCTCTACACGCTGGCGGCGTCGGACAACGCGGCACGCACCGAGGCCGTGGCGGCGCTTCAGGCGCGGGACGATATTGTGGAAAGCGTTGAATGACATGACCTTTTTCCGGCTTCTCGTGGCGATCTTGAGCCTTTGTCTTCTTGCTATTGTGGCACCGCAAACGGCGCGAGCTGCCGTGGCCCTGCCGGACCCGGCTTGTGTCGGGACGTGCGGTCTGCCCGGTCTTGTCGAGGTGCAGCAGGGCACCGGCGGACGCGGCGGAAATGCAGGCAACAACCCGCGCACGAAACCGACCGGCGGGCTGCGCCGGGCGGCGCGGGACGAGGTGCAGGCCACCGACGGCTCGCCGGAATACGTGCTGCTGGTCAACCGGGGCCAGGCGACGGCCGCAGCGCAGGCACTGGTCAGCGCGGGCGCGACATTGCTGCGCGAACGCCCCCTGCCGCAATTCGGGCAGCAGATGTATTTCTTCGTCTTTCCGCGCACCTTGACGCTGCAGCAGGGGCGGGCGCTGTTGGCGGGCCGCACGCCTTCGGCGGTGCTGGACCTGCACAAGATTTATTTCCGGTCGGCGGGCCCGCGCGTCTATCACGCGGCGATGGTAGGCGACGCGCCGGGACAGAGCTGCCGTGTCGGGCGCAGCCTTCGCGTGGGCGTAATCGACGGTGCGGTCAACGCGGGTCACCCGGCCTTTGGCGGGGTGCGGATCGTGCGGCAGAGCTTTCTGCGCGAGGGCGCGCGCCGCACCGGGGCCAGCCATGGTACCGCCGTGGCGGGGCTGATCGCGGGCTCGGCCGGGGCCGGGCCGCTGGCGGGCCTGGCGCCGGGGGTGCAGGTCTATGCCGCCGAGGCGTTCGGGCTGGAAAAAAGCAGCGACGGCGGGCGGTTGGAGAGCGTGGCGGCCAGCCTGGACTGGCTGGTCGGCAACGGCGTCCGGCTGGTCAACATGTCGTTTTCCGGCGCGAACAACCGGGTGTTCGCCAAGCTGCTTGCGCTGGCCCAGGGACGGGGCACGGTGATCGTGGCCGCCGCCGGCAACGACCGCAGCGGTGCGCCTGTCTTTCCCGCGGCCTCGCCCGACACCATCGCCGTGACGGCGGTGGACGCGAGCGGGCGGCTTTACGGGCGGGCCAATTACGGCAACCACATCGAGTTCGCCGCGCCCGGCGTGGACCTTTACGTCGCCTGGGGCAATGGCGGCAGCTATCGCTCCGGCACGTCCTTTGCCGCGCCGGTGGTGACCGCGATCCTGGCGCGGCAGGCCTCGCGCGGGGGGCTGTCGCTGAACGGGGCGCGGGCAGTGCTGCGGCGCTCGGCGCGGGATCTTGGCCCCGGCGGGCGCGATACGCATTACGGCTATGGACTGGTCCAGTCCGGCGGCTGCTGAGCCCGATCCACGAGCCACGCAGCGGGATCAGACCACGAAGATGTTAAGCGCGTCTTAAAACGCCGGTGCGATGCCGCGCGGCGCGGCGTTCAGCCGGTCTTGACCGGGGCGCCGCCGGCAAAGGAATTGCCATTGACGTAGTCGCACGGCGCATCCTGCATCTGCAGGTGAAGGCCGTCGCCGGTGAAGGGATGCGCGCGGGCGAGATCCTCGTCCACCTCGATCCCCAGGCCGGGGGCGTCGGGCGGTGTGATGAAGCCGTCCTCGACGCGGATCTTGTTCTTTATCAATCGGTTGTGAAAGTCGGTCTCGATGGTTTCGGCCATGAGGATATTGGGGATGGAGGCCGCAAAATGCACGTTGGCGGCCCATTCCACCGGCCCGGCGTAAAGATGCGGGGCCATCTGGGCGTTGTAGACCTCGGCCATGGCGGCGATCTTCTTGGCCTCCCAGATGCCGCCCACGCGGCCCAGGGCCGGTTGCAGGATCGACGCCGCGCCGGAACGCAGGACAGGCGCGAATTCGGCCTTGGTCGTAAGGCGTTCGCCGGTGGCGACGGGGATCGAGGTGGCGGCGGCAACCTTGGCCATTTCCCCAACGTTATCAGGGGGAACGGGCTCTTCGTACCAGAGCGGATCGTAGGGCTCGATCGCCTTGGCGAGGCGGATGGCGCCCGCCGTGGTGAACTGGCCGTGGGTGCCGAAGAGAAGGTCGGCGCGGTCGCCCACGGCCTCGCGGATCGCCTTGCAGAAGGCGGCCGAGAGCGAGATGTCGGTGCCGGCGGGCATGTGGCCGCCGCGCATGGTGTAGGGGCCGGCGGGGTCGAATTTTACCGCGGTATATCCGCGGCTTAGCAAGTCGAGCGCGGACTCGGCGGCCATGTCGGGCGAGGTCCAGAACGGCGTGATGTCGTGCTGCGGGAGGGGGTAGAGGTAGGTATAGGCGCGGATGCGGTCGTTCATCCGCCCGCCCAAGAGCGCCCAGACCGGACGCTCGCGGGCCTTGCCGAGGATGTCCCAGCAAGCGATTTCCAGCCCGGAAAAGGCGCCCATGATGGTCAGATCGGGGCGCTGTGTGAAGCCCGAGGAATAGGCGCGGCGGAACATGAATTCAATGTTTTCAGGGCTTTGGCCTTGCATGTGCCGGGTGAACACGTCGGTGATGACGGCGGTCATCGCGTCGGGGCCGACGCTGGTGGCATAGCATTCGCCCCAGCCGGTGATGCCGTTATCCGTGGTCAGTTTCACCAGGATCCAGTACTGCCCGCCCCAGCCCGGCGCGGGGGGCGCGGTGACGAGGATGTCGAGGTCCTTGAGTTTCATGAAGGTCTCCCTGCTGTCGGTATGCACGGTGGCCCGGGAGGCGCGACGGGGCAAGCCGGAAATCGGGGCGATTCGGGGGAAAGGGTTAACGCCGGCTATAGCCCGAAATCGGCGTCGGTATTGCGTCGGTATCCGGGTGGTATGCCGACGGTGCGCGTCTCGTGGCCCCATTTTTCAACAGACCGCACGACGATCGCCGGAAAATGCCGCACCCGGCGGCGCACTAGCGCAGCATGATGACGTTGCGCCGGGCATTGCCGGTCTTGGTGTCGGCGATGGCGTCGTTGATCTGGTCGAGGGTCCAGCGGTTGGAGATGAGTTCATCCAGTTTCAACCGGCCTTGGCCGTAGAGGTCGATCATCCAGGGAATGTCGCGGCGGATCACCACGTCGCCCATTTTCGAGCCGACCATGCTCTGCCCGGCGGCGGCGAAGTTGGCGGCCTCGTAGGTCGATTCCGACCCCGAGGCGGGCATGCCGACCATGATGACCTTGCCGCCGCCCGCGATATAGCGGGGGGCTTCGTCATAGGCGCGGGCGGCGCCTACCGTGACCAGCACGGCGTCGGCGCCACGGCCCATCGCCTGTTTCGCGGCGCGCCAGGGTTTGTCCTGGGAGGCGAGCACGCCGTCGGTGGCGCCGAAGGCTTTCGCATCGGCCAGCTTGTCTTCGGTCATGTCGACGGCGACGATGCGGCGGGCGCCGGCGATGCGCGCGCCCTGGATGGCGTTGAGGCCGACGCCGCCCGCGCCGATCACGACCACGTCCTGACCGGCGCGCAGCTGGGCCGCGTTGACGACCGCGCCGACGCCGGTGACAACGCCGCAGGCCAGGAGCGAGGCCGCGTCCATCGCCATGCCTTCGGGGATCTTTACGACCTGGGAGTGGTGCACGACCACGTCGGTGGCAAAGGCGCCGCAGGCCATGGCCTGGTGCAGCTTGCCGCCGTCGGCTGTGGAAAGCGCGCCGTGGTCGCCGTCGAACGGGGTTTCGCAGCCCGTGGGCCGGCCCGCGCCGCAGCTGGGGCATTGACCGCAGGCGCGGATGAGCGTGACTACCACCGGGTCGCCCACGGCAAGGCCGGTCACACCGTCGCCGATGCCCGAGATGCGGCCCGCGGCCTCGTGTCCATAGACCGCCGGCAGGGACCCGCCCCAGGCACCGTCGGCATAGGAGATGTCGGAATGGCAGATCGCCACGGTTTCCAGCGCGACCTCGACTTCGTTCTGTTCAGGGCCGCGCAGGCGGACGTCCTCGATCACGAGGGGGGTGCCGAATTCGTGGCAGACGGCGGCTTTGATGGTTTTCATGATCCCTCCCGTTCTTGCTGACCGCCAGCCTGATCGGTTTTTCCGCGCGGTTTCAAGGCCGATTGCGACCTGTCGGGACGTAATCGGCGGAGGCGTGGCGCCTGCGGGTGAGAAAGAGCACGAGGCCGAGGGCCACCAGCACGAGCGCGGCGAGGAAGGGCGCGCCGGGGAGGGTGAGGGGGGCGTCGGCATGGGTGAAGGCGGCGAAGATATTGGTCATCATCAGTGGCGAGATGATCATGGCCAGCGCCCCCACCGAGGTGAAGATGCCTTGGAGCTCGCCCTGGGCATCGTGTGGCGTGCGGCGGGACATGATGGCGTGCAGGGCGGGCACGCACATGGCCGCCAGCGCCGAGACGGGGGTGAGGGCGAGGGCCAACCAGCCGGTCTGGATGACGCCCAGCACGGCGAAGCTGAGGATGGCGAAGCCGAGGGCCAGCACAACCGTTCCGGCCTCGCCCAGCCGCGCGATGGCGACGCCGATCAGCCCGGCCTGCACGGCGAAGATCGAGATGCCGAAGATGCCGAGTGAAAGCCCGATCATCGACGGGTCCCAGCCGAAGGCGGCGGTGGTGTAGTAGGACCAGATGGCGGGATAGACGTTGAACGCCAGTTGATAGAGCAGCAGGACGACCAGCAGGCGCCCGAGGCCGGGCAGGGCGCGGATCTGGCGCAGGGCGCCGAACGGATTGGCCCGGGCCCAGACGAAGGGGCGGGCGCGGTCGGGGGTTATGGTCTCGCTGAGGACCGCCCAGCCGAAGAGGAAGTTGGCGAAGGCGAGTGACGCTGCGGCATAGAAGGGCGCGCGGGGGCCGAGATCGCCCAGCAAGCCGCCGATGACGGGGCCGAGCACGAAGCCCATGCCGAAGGCCGCCGACACCAGGCCAAAGCCCGCGCCGCGCTTTTCGGGCGGCGAGGTGTCGGCCATGAAGGCGGCGGCGGTCGACTGCGTGGCCGCCATGATGCCGCCCACCAGTCGGCCCAGCACCAAGAGCCACATGGCGTGGGCCACGGCCATCACGAGGTAGTCGAGCGCGAGGATGAAGAGCGAGCCCAAGAGGATCGGCCGCCGCCCGAAGCGGTCGCTGAGGTTGCCCACCATAGGGCCGAAGAGGAATTGCATCACCGCGAAGAGCGAGGTCAGCACGCCGCCCCAGAGCGCCGCCGACGCGAGCGTGCCGCCGTCGATATCCATTATCAGCTCGGGCATCACGGGGATGATGATCCCGATGCCCATGGCGTCGATCATGACGGTGATCAGGATGAACGCTGTGGGCAGGCGCGACGACATGAAGGCTCCGGTCTGGATCTATGCATCGGACTGTAGTCGGGGCCGTTCATCGCGGAAAGGGTGCGTCGGTCGTGCGCGGTCAGATGTGGCCTGTTTCTTGCAGGAACTGCGTCAGGCGGGCGGCATAGGCCTCGGGCGCCTCGACGCAGGGCAGGTGGCCCGTGCGGCGCATTAGGTGGAACTCGGAGCCGGGAATCAATTGGGTCGTTTCGCGCACCAGATCGGGCGGGGTGGCGCCGTCCTCGGAGCCGGCGATGCCCAGGGTGGGCAGGCGCAACCCGCTGGTGGGAGTGTAGAAATCGGTGCCGGAGATCGCCGCCGAGCAGCCGATGTAACCTTCGTCTGGTTGGCCGGTGAGCATGTCGCGCCAGGTTTGCAGCTCCGGCCTGGCGAGGAAGTAGCGGGAGAACCAGCGTTCCATCGTGGCGTCGGCCAGCGCCTCGATCCCGCCCACGCGGACGGCGTCGATGCGCTCCTGCCAGAGTTTCTGGTTGCCGATCCTGGCGGCGGTGTTCGACAGGACCATGCAGCGGACGAGATCGAGGCGCTTGACCGCGAGGCCTTGCGCGATCAGCCCGCCGATGGAGAGCCCGACGAAGACGCAGTCGCGGATGTCGAGATGGTCGAGCAGCGCCTCGGCGTCGCGCACGAGGGTGCCCATGGCATAGGGCGCGGGCGGTACGCTGGTCTGGCCGTGGCCGCGCTTGTCATAGCGGATGAGGCGCAGGCCCTTTGGCAGGTGGGGCAGGATCGCGTCCCACAGGTGCAGGTCGGTGCCCAGCGAATTGGCGAAGACGAGGGCCGGGCCGTCCGCCGTGCCTTCGTCGCGGTAGTGAATGTCGATGTTGTTGAGATGAACATGGGGCATGGGCGCAAAGAGCCACACCCTGCCGGCCTTGTCCACTGCGAACGGCCCGGGAGGGAGTAGACCCGGGCCGCCGCTTGGGGCGGACGCTACTTGCGTCCGATCCGGCGGATCTCGCCGTCGAACGTGGGGACTGACATGACGAAGTCATCCGCCGGATAGCCGAGAGCCTGCTCTTCGAGGATGCCGATGGCGATCCGCTCGCCCATGCGCAGGCTGTCGTAATAGTCGGAGAAATAGTGCACGCCGGCCATGTTGCGCCCGATCGAGATGTTGGCGGCGAGCTTGTTCAACTCGCCCTCGAGCGTCAGGGGGCAGCACTGTTCTTTCTTGTCGCTCGGGTGCAGCACGACATGTTCGGCGATGTTCTTCTTGGTGTCCTTCTTGACCAGCTTGTAGGTTCCGCAGGGCTTGAAGACGAGTTTGGACATCGGCAGGTGAACGCCACAGTCCTTCTTGCAATGCTCGGCCTTCTTCTTTTCTTCCTTGGTCAGCATCTCGCAGCGATAGGCGCCGGCCTCGACCACCTTGCCGTCGCAGAGGGCGTCATGGATCGCAGCCTTGTCGTAGAAGCCTGCATCACAGTCGGTTTTGTCTTTGGGGTTCGTGATGCGCACGAAGACCGAGGACGTGTCGTAGAACGCCTTGAGCATGGTCACGCAGGCCCCGGCGACGGTGGCATGGCCCGCACCGTAGGTCGGGTGCATCGGCGAGCCCTCGCCGAAGGCCATGGGCAGGAGTGCCGCGTCGGCGCCGTTGCCGCTGGTCGGGTGGGCGTCGAGCGCGTCGAGGGTCGGCTTGAGCGCGTCGCGCATGGCGGTGAAGCAGCCGCAGATCTGCGGGAACCGTTTCTCGATCTCGTCGGCGCGCGCGATCCGCGCGGCCAGCGCCTCGGGGCGCAGGCGCAGGTGCACGTTGAACTTCTGGTAGCGGACGGCCTTGAGGCCGCGTGTGGCCACCTCGGTCACGAGGCTGAGGATGTGCGGCCCGCCCCAGAGCGCGAATCCGCCGGCGTTGTAGGGCACTTTCGCGCCGGTCGCGGGGTCGATCATCAGCCGGTCCCCCGGCGGGCCGGACAGCAGGTCGAAGGCCGGATCGAACGGCGCTTTCTGCGCCAGAAGGAGCAGGCAGGCGTTGAGATAGGCCTGGTAGAGCGCGTCGAAATGCACGTAGGTCGCCAGGTCGCGCGGGGTGCAGATGAACCGGCGCTGGTCGAGGGAAAAGTCCTGGATGCCGGTGCCGCCATAGCCGCGCTGCACCCGCAGCCAGTCATTCCAGGTGGTCATGTAGTCGGTTTCGCCCGCGACAGGCACGGTCTGGTCGACAAGCTGGGCGCCGTATTCGATCAGCCCCTGTTCGGGTTTCTTGGCACCGGGCGAGGAGCCGATCAGCAGAAATTGCGACAGGTAGGGGCCGTTGAGCACACCGGGCGAGGAGCCGCGAAAGACGGTGCCGGACGAAAGGTTCCCCGCGGCGTTCGTTTTTCGCGGGCGGCCCGTGAAGCCATCGGTTGCATAGGCCAGCCCGTCGAGACGCGTGGCCGAGGCGTCGACCGCGGCATTGCCCGCGCCTTCCTCGAAGGCGGTGAAGGGCACGTCGCGCAGGATCGCAAGCTCGTAGACCTCGGCCATCTCGAAGGCCAGCTCGTCCGAGCAGAGCTCGGGCGCGGGCGGCATGGTGACGGCCTGTGCGTCAGGGCCTTGCAGGTCATGGACGATGCCCGCGGTGGGCGCCTCCCAGAAGCGGCGCGGCTCGTCGCGAGGGACGGGCACCCGCGTGGTGAAGGGTTCGCAGAAACCGTTGTCGATGGCCTTGCGGAAAGCCTCGAACGCGTCGGTGTCGGCGACAAGGCCGGTGGCCTGGTCGTGATCGAGCCCCTTGGTGAAGCTCATCGGGTAGCAGGCGGCGCCGTAGCGCGCCTCGTCGCCATTGGCGCGATGTTCGGGGTGGTGGCGGTGACGGGCAAGTTCGGCAGCCTCGACACGGAATCGATAGGTGGATTCGGCACGGTCCTTGGGCATTGGAAATTTCCTTTCATGAAAAGGTCTTCGGGCAAGAAATTGGTCAAAGGCAGTCAAGAAAAACGCCGGAGAGCGTGAGTAATATCCTTTATAAATGACTCGTCATGGCAGGGTCTGTCAATGATTATTTAAATCTTGGGTTGTTTGTGCTGCCAGATTTGCAACCCTGAACAGGGCGGCATTGACCGCTCCGCGTTGCGCGGAGCGCCGCCGATTGGCACAGGCGCCGGCCCGCCGCAGAGGCCAGTCAGTGAGAGACGATCGCCAGTCCCAGAAGGATGAGCGCGCCGCCGCCCACGTCGCGCGAGGACAGGCCCTCGCCGATGGAATAGGCGTAGGTCAGCACGATCAGCGTCTCGATCGCGATGATCAGCAGGTAGAGCGTGCCGAGCGTCACCCCGCGCATCAGCACGACCTCGGCCTGTGTCGCGGCGATGAACCCAAGCAGGATGAGACCGTAGGCGACGAGTGACCAGTGGCCGGAGGCAATCTTCATTCCGATGGTGGCGATGCCGTAACCCAAGGCGGCGACGACCGCCAACCCCAGCAGTCTGATGTCGAGAATTTCCATGACGCAGAACGGTGGCCGGACTATTGGCACAACGTATCGAACTGATTTTATTGAATAAGGGCCACCGACCCTATATTGTTTCATCAAATAATGATCGACGGTACCACGCGCCGCGGGGCCGTCACAGTCGGGATTTCCTGACCCCGGGGCGCTGAGGCCCCGGGCGTGCGCGGGCGGTGTTACGTCTCCTGCATCCGCAGGTGCGCCATGATCTGGCCGTGGTCCGAGGCGAGCTTGTTATAGGGCGCTTCGGGGTGCGAGCCGTCGGTGAGGTGGTCGTTGAAGACGCTGAAGTAGGTCATCTCGCCCGCCCGGTCGGGATTGTCGGGGTGGAAGTGGCGGGACAGGAATATCTGGTCGATGCTCTCGAAGACGCCGCCGAAGGCCGAGGTGTAGACCATGTCGCGCAGGGATTTGCGGACGAACATCTTTTCCGCCGAATGCAGGCGGACGCGCTCGACCTCCTCGGTGATCCGGCGGTTTTCCTCGTCCGAATAGCGGTTGGAACGGTCCTGCGCGTCGTGGCGCAGCATCCAGGCATAGTTCTTGAAGGGCGCCTCGCCGGTGATGATCTCGGTCGAGACGGCATGTTCGCCGTCGTTGAAATCGCCCAGCACCATGACCGGGTGGCCGGCCTCGATCTCGCGCACGACCTCGCGGCGCAGCACCCAGGCCTCGGCCATGCGGCGGACGGTGGCGCGCAGTGATCCCATGGCGCGGCCGATGGGATCGTAGTGCGTCAGGTCCTCTTCGGGGGCGTAGTCGGCGCCGGGGGGCGTGATGTATTCGCCCAGCTTGGATTTCAGGTGGCAGTTGAAGACCGTCACGGTCTGTTCGCCCATGGGGATGCGCGCCTTGATGACAGGCCGCGACAGGCGGCGCAGGACGTAATGCCCGGCGTCCTGCGTGCCGTCCATGCCGCGCAAAGGCTGGAAGGGGATGGAAAGCGGCTCTTCGAGGTCCTGGATGATCTCGGGCGTGCCAGCAAAGCCCAGTCGCGACAGCATCGCGACCCCGGGGCGCCGTTTGCCCGGCTCGCCGGTATCGGCGGCGTTGGGGGCGAAGGCCAGCGTGGCGTCGTCATAGGGCGTGACGGCCAGTTTGCGGAAGATCGCCTTGCGGTGATAGCGTTTGGAGCGGTCGGGGATGGCCGCGTCGTTGAGGGCGCGGGCGCGGATGGACGCCTCGTCGATGACGGCGTGCAGGGCGTCTTTCTCGAAGATCTCCTGGAAGCAGATCACGTCGGCGTCGAGCGTCAGGATCTGGTCGGCCATCCAGTCGAGCTTCCAGGCGTATTCCTCGGGGGTGTAGGATTGGAATTCGTAGTATTCTCGGTCGGGGCCGATCAGGTTTTTCACGTTGAAGCTGGCGATGGTGACGTCGGTCATGGGGCGATTGTCCTATGGTCCTGGCGGCGTTTTCCGCGCGGAAAACGTGATAGAAAATGCGTATTTTCTATCACGGAATTTGCGCAAATTCCGGTTGCGTCCGGGGCGGGCCACGGGCCTAGCCATCGGCGACGGGCAGGACCACGAGGGCGTGGTCGATCCCGTCGAGCGCGGTGTCGATGCGCGGGGCGATCTCGTCCCAGTCGCCGCCCGCCAGGCCTGCGCCGATCAGGGGATAGCCGATGCGGGCTTCGGCGAACTGGTCTGCGACCTTTTCGAAGGCCGATTGCAGCGCGTCGTAATCGACCTTTTGCCCGTGACCGCTGTGATCGAACTGGGTGTAGGCGTTGACGATGGTCAGGCTGTGGCCGTCGCAATCGACCGTGGCGTGAGAGATGGTGCCCAGCTTGGCGCGGTCGCCCTTGGATGTCTCCATGTCGGCCTGCGCTGCGGCGGGGAATTCCATGGCGATGATGCGGGCGATGCCCGCGCCCATGGCGTGAAAGCAGTTGCAGCCGTGGACCAGCACGTCGAACTGGCCGGATTTGGCGAGCGCGATCAGGTCGCCTTCGACGCGTCTCATGGGGTTTCTCCGAGTGTTTCGAGGGCACGCGCGAACATGGGCGCGTCGACATTGCCGCCGGAGATCGTGCAGATGACCGTGTCGGCGTTAAGTTGGTCGCCGTGGAAGAGGGCCGCGGCGAGGGCGGCGGCGCCGCCGGGTTCGGCCACGAGTTTCAGGCGCTGGAAGGCGTGGGCCATGGCGCGCAGGCAGTCGTCTTCGCTGACGACAAGGCCCGGGCCGCAGAGGCGTTTGAGGATCGGGAAGGTGATCTGGCCCGGCGCGGGGGTGAGGATGGCGTCGCAGATATTGCCGCTGACGCCTGCGTTGGTCTCGATCTGGCCCGAGGCGAGCGAGCGGGTGACGTCGTCGAAGCCTTCGGGTTCCACCGGGCGCACCTTGAGGCCCGGTGCGTCGGCATCGAGCGCCAGGGCGATGCCGGAGGTGAAGCCGCCGCCGCCACAGCAGACCAGCATTTCGGCCTCATGGATGCCGAGGTCCGCCGCCTGTTCGGCAATCTCCAGCCCGCAGGTGCCCTGGCCGGCGATGACCTGCGGCTCGTCATAGGGGCGGATCAGGGTGAGGTCGCGCTCGGCCTGCAGTGCCTCGCCCAGTTCCTCGCGGCTTTCGCCGGCTGCGCGGTCGTAGAGCACCACCTCGGCGCCGAGGGCGCGGGTGTTGGCGATTTTCAACGCGGGCGCGTCGGCGGGCATGATGATGACGGCGGGGGCGCCCATCTGGCGGGCGGCGAGGGCCACGCCCTGGGCGTGGTTGCCCGACGAAAAGGCGATGACACCCTTGGCGCGGGTCGCGGCGTCGAGTGCCGACACGGCGGAGCGGCCGCCGCGATACTTGAAGCTGCCGGTATGTTGCAGGCATTCCGGTTTGACGAGGATGCGGCGGCCCGCGATTTCATCAAGGAAGGGCGACGACAGCAGCGGCGTGCGGCGGGCGTGGCCCTTGAGGCGCTCGGCGGCGGCGCGGATGAGGGTGATGTCGCTCATGCGGCGGCCTCCAGCAACTGGCGGATGGCGGCCAGAGATTGCGGCTCGTCGAGGAAGGGGACGTGGCCGCGGTTGGGCACGACGGTGGTGATCATGTCAGGGTGACGGGTTTGCATCTGTGCTTGCGTCTCTGCGGTGAAGAGGTCGGAATTCTCGCCCCGGATCGAGGCGGTGGGGATGGGTTTCAGCCCGTCGAAAAGCGCCCAGAGGTCCACGGCCTCGCCCGCGCCGGCCTGGCCCACCAGCGCGTCGCGCAGGCGGGGGTCGTAGCGCAGGACGATGCCGCCCGAGGGGTTGTCCTGCCACATGAACTCGGCCTGTTCGCGCCAGCGGGAGAGCGGGATGTCGGGGAAGTCCCGTGCGTGGCCTGCGGCCAGCGCGTCGGCGGCGGCGTCGAGGGTGTCGAAGGGCGGCGTCTTGCCGACGTAATCCATGATGCGCTGGATGCCGATGGGGGCCACCTCGGGGCCGATGTCGTTCAGCACCACGCCGGCGAGGCGGTCGGGGTGGCTGTGCGAGAGCGCCATGGCGATGAGGCCGCCGCGTGAGGTGCCGATGAGGATGGTCCGCTCGATCCCGAGGTGATCGAGAAGTTCGATGGCATCCTGGCCTTCGCGCAGGATGTTGTAGGTCATGTAGTCTTCCGCGTAGTCCGACTGTCCCCGACCGCGATAGTCGAGCCGGATGACGCGGTGGTCCGACAGGTGCGGCACGAGATAGGTGAAGTCGGTGACGTTGCGGGTGAGACCGGCGAGGCAGAGGATGGGCGTGCCGTTTCCTTCGTCGGTGTAGTGCAGCGACAGGCCGTCGGACGTGGTGAAGTGCGGCATTATTGGGCAAGCTCCGGGATGCCGGTGAGGTCTGTCAGCACGTGGCCGGGGGTGGCGGGCAGGCGGTCCATCGGCGCGCCGGCGCGGTTGACCCAGGCGGTGGTGAAGCCATAGCCCGCCGCCGCCGCTGCGTCCCAGCCGTTGGAAGAGACGAAGAGGACCTCGGACCTGGCGCATCCGAAGCGGTCGCCGACGAGGTCGTAAACGCTGGCGTGGGGTTTGAAGATGCCGACGCTTTCGACCGACAGCACGTCGTCGAGCACGTCGCCGATGCCCGCCGATGTCACAGCGCCGTCCAGCATGGCGGGCGAGCCGTTGGACAGGATCGCGGTGTTTTTACCGGCGTCCTTGAGCGCGTGGAGCATGGCGGGGACCTCCGGGTAGGCTTCGAGCTCCCAGTAGAGCTGCAGCAGGCGTTCGCGCAGGTCGGCGTCGTCCGCGAGGCCCTCGGCCTCGAGCGCCCAGTCGAGGCCGTCTTGGGTGACCTGCCAGAAGTCCGTGTGCCGGTCCATCACCGCGCGCAGCCAGGTGTATTGCAGCTGCTTCAGGCGCCAGTGCTCGGCGATGGCGGGCCAGTGGGATTTGAACGCCTCGCGACCGGGCTCGTCTGCGGCGGTGCGGGCGGCGGCGGCGACGTCGAAAAGCGTGCCGTAGGCGTCGAAGATGCAGGTGGTGATGGGCATGGGAGGCCTTCGCGTCCGGGGTGGTTCGGGGGGCAGAGTGGCACGTCTGGGGAAGGGTTGGAACCCTGTTTGCAATCGCTGCCATGGCAGGTTAGCCTTGGGGCAGACCAGCAAGTACCCGCGCGAGGCGCGGCCTTGGAAACCCATCCCCCAAACAGATTGGAAACCACATGACGCAGGTGAAATCCGGCGATACGGTAAAAGTTCATTACAAGGGCACCCTGGCCGACGGCACGACCTTCGACAGCAGCGAAGGGCGCGATCCGCTGGAATTCCAGGTCGGCTCGGGCCAGATCATTCCGGGCCTCGACAAGGCCATTCCGGGCATGGAAGTGGGCGACAAGAAAACCGTCGAAGTGCCCGCGGACGAGGCCTATGGCCCGCTGGACCCGGCCGCCAAGCAGGCGGTGCCGCGCGCCGACATCCCCGACGACATCCCGCTGGACATCGGCACGCAGTTGCAGGTGCAGACGCCGCAGGGCCAGACCCTGCAGGTGATGGTGGCCGAGGTCACCGACGAGCAGGTGACGCTGGACGCCAACCACCCGCTGGCGGGCAAGGACCTGACCTTCGACGTGGAGCTTGTCGGGATCGACAGCTGACGAGATTTTCGCACGGGCGGCGGCGGTCTTGCCGCGCCCTTGCGTGCGCGCCCCCGGGCTGACCGGGGGCGCGGATTGTCGGAGCGCGCGTGACCGGATGCGGTCATGCGCGTTTTCTGTTGGCGACACAGAGACGCGGACGCCGATGCGACGCCAGGCGAAGCGCTGCTTCGAGCCCTTTGCGGACACGTGTGATCAATAGCCCCGAGCGCCATTGACGGGCCGCGGCGCGGCGATCCGAGGGTGGTTCGGCAGCGTTTTGTCCAGGCCACATCCGAAACAAGATTGGGCGATGCACCGAGTTTCACCCAATCGCCGGGCCGTGGGGGCGGTCCGGCGATGGCGCGGGCCTGCGGCCTGTTTCCGCGCTGGGGCTTCAGATGACACGTCTTATATGTCAGTCCAGTCGCTCGTAACATACTGGTGTTGCGCCCCAGCCGGTTAACAGTCGCGAAGCGGCCCGGCCATCGATAGCCCCTCCCACGGGCTGGCGATTTGGCTGAGGTGGGCGCAACGACCCTTCCGAGGACGTGTTTGGCGGGCATGAAGTGCTTGAGAATTGCCGTCGGATCGCCACCCCAGGGGCTGACGCTCGCCTCCGTCGTGAACGGCACCAAAGTCCGCAATGCGAATATCGGTTCTTTTCCCTGCGGGCCGTGGCGCGACCCTGACGGTGGCTTGGGGGCGCGTCTCGGGGTGAACCGGGGCGCGCGTTTTTCGTTGCGCGGCGGGGGGCGGGTCCTGCCACGTCGCGCGTGTGGCGTCCTGCGCGGGCGGGAACACGCAGGCATGATCCGCGTTGGCCCTTTTGCAAAAGCCGGCAAGAGCGAAGGACGCGACGACAATGTTGGAATTTCTGAAAGAGAACGTGGAGATCGTTCAGATCGCGGCCAGCCTGACGACGACTTTCGTGTGGCTGGTCTACCTGCATATCTTCCTGAGCGGCTATATCCAGCAGCGCCGGTCCAGCATCCTGATCAACCGCGGTGGCGGGCAGGACATGAAGGCGCGGTGCCTGGTGTCGAACATGGGCGCGCAGCCGGCCTATCTGCTGGACGTGCTGGCGTCCCTGGACACGGGCGAGGAGGTCGATGTCGCCAGCGTCGTCGATCGCGAGGAGCTGCGCAAGGAGGAGCTGGAGCAGCCGGCGAACGTGACCGGGCAGGGGCCGATCCCGTCAGGCGGGTACGTGGATATCGGAACCTTCGAGGATGTGGCCCGCCGGGCGGGGCACAGCGCGGACGAGAGCGACCTGAAGGACCGCTTTCTGAAACTGGTGGCGGTTTGTGCGACCAACCAGGCCAATCACGTGGTCGCGGCGGTGCGCGAGTTCGATCTTGTTCCGGGGAACGAGGGTGTGCGGCTGGCGCCCCGCAAGCTGGAGGCGCGGCAGATCCGGTCGCGGCGGCTGAGACGGAAGATCACGTCGATGCTGGAGCGGCTTGAGCGCAAGGACGGCAACGCCGAGATCGGTGCGGAGTTCGCGCGGCTGTAACGCTGCCCCGGGGGCGTTGGCCAGGTGGCAGGCGCTGTCTCCGGGCGGCTTAGGTGCGGGGAGGACGTGCCGGGCCTATCGGTCCGGGTCCGACCAGTCGGAGGCTGGGACGTCGCGGCGGTGCAGGCGCAGGGCCAGACCCAGCGCAACGCCGACGCCGATGGCGACGGTCAGGTCGGCCAGAACGGTCAGGACCATGGTCAGGGCCAGCAGGAAGATGTCCGAGGCGCGCTCGGCCAGGTGGCCGCGCCACTTGTGCGGCTCGCTCATGTTCCAGGCGGTGAGGATCAGCAGACCGGCCAGCGCGGGCATCGCCATGTACCCCACCAGCGGTGCCGCGACCAGCATGACGATCAGGATCGTCACCGCGTGGACCAGCCCGGCCACGGGCGTCTTGCCGCCCGCGCGGATGTTGGTCGCGGTGCGGGCGATGGCGCCGGTCGCGGGCATCCCGCCGAAAAGCGACGAGCCGATATTTGCGGCCCCTTGCGCCAGCAGTTCCGCGTTGGGCCGGTGATGCCCCGCGATCATCCGGTCGGCGACCATGGCCGAGAGCAGGGATTCGACCCCGGCCAGGAAGGCGATGACCAGGGCGGAGGGAAGAAGCTCGATCAGCCTGGCGATGCTGACGACCGGCAGGGCGGGCCAGGGCAGGGTGCCGGGCAGGTCGCCGAACCGCGAGGCTATGGTGTCGACAGGCAACCCGGTGACGGCGACGATGGCCGATGTCAGGGCCACCGCGACGATCAGTCCTGGCCATTTCGGCGCGGCGCGACGGAACAGGACGATCAGGGCCATCGTCACGACGCCGATCGTCGTGGAAGCGCCCGAGACGGTGGGCCGGGCGGCCCAGAGCGCCTCGACCTTGGGCAGGAAATCCGCTGGCAGGTCGGTGACCGCGAGGCCCAGAAGGTCCTTGAGCTGGCTGGTGGCGATGATGACGGCGATGCCGATGGTGAAGCCGTTGATCACCGGCTCGGGGATCAGCCGGATGAGGTTTCCGGCCCGGAAGAAACCGGCGACCAGCAGGATGAGACCGGCCATGAGCGTGGCCAGCACCAGCCCGTCATAGCCATGATCCGCGATCACGCCGAAGACCACGACGATGAAGGCGCCGGTCGGCCCGCCGATCTGCACGCGGCTGCCGCCCAGAAGCGAGATCAGGAAGCCCGCGACGATGGCGGTCACCAGGCCCTTGGCGGGGTCGGCGCCCGACGCGATGGCGATGGCCAGGCTGAGCGGCAAGGCCACCATCGCCACGGTCACGCCGGCGAGGACGTCCTGCGCCAGAAGCGTCCGGGAATAGCCGGGCAGGGTCGTGAGGATTTTGGGTTTCATGCACTTACGTCAGGGGACGTGCCGGTTCGGTGTCATCCTTGGGTCTGGCGTAAGTGAAGCTGCGCGGCTCTGCAAGGGCGGCATGGCGGGGGTCGTGCCGCGAAGGCCGGTTTGGGGCCCGGCCGCGCGGACTCAGGGTTCCAGCAGGACCGCGCCGCGACGGCCGGGGCTGAGCACCATGTTGTGGGCCGTGACGCAATCGGCGAGCGGCAGGCTGGCGTGGATGGCCGGGGTCAGCGCGCCTTCGGCCAGGGCCGCGTGCAGGCGGGCGATGGCCGCGGCGCGTTCCGCCGGGGGCAGGATGTAGATCAGGGAAATGTCGATCTTGAGCGCCTTGAACAGCATAGCGCCGAAGGGCAGTTCCGGCGTCATGTCCTTGGCCGAGCCATAGGTGGCGATGGTGCCCATGGGTTTCATCACCTCGGCCAGCAAAGCGGCGTTGGTGCCGAACTCGACCTCGACCGCGCGGTCGATGCCACCCGGGGCGATGTCCTTGATTTTCGCGGTCAGATCGTCGTCGCGGTAGTCGAGCACGTGATCGGCGCCGGTGTCGGCCACGTAGTCGGCGGCGTCGGCGGAGGCGGTCGTGATGACGGTCGCGCCGCCCCACTTGGCCAGTTGCACGGCCATGTGGCCCACGGCGCCTGCGCCGCCGGAGACAAGCAACGTCTGCCCCGCCACTTCGCCGCCGCCGAAGACGGTCTGGCAGGCGGTCAGGCCGGGTATGCCGAGCGTGGCGCCGACCTCGTGGCTGACGCCCTCGGGCAGGGGCACGGCCTGGTCGGCGGGCAGGGCGATCATCTCGGCCGCGGTGCCATGGGCGCGTTGCCACTGGGCGTTCCAGAGCCAGACATGCTGATCCATGCGGGCGGGATCCACGCCTTCGCCCACGGCGAAGATCGTGCCGGCGCCGTCGGAATGGGGGATGATGCGGGGGAAATCGGGTTTGGTCACGCCGGGGCGGGTGCCCGCGCGGGACTTGGCGTCGGACGGGTTCACGCCGGAATGTGTGAGCCGCACCAGCACCTCGCCCGGGCCGGGCGTGGGGGTGTCGACCTCTCCGACGCTGAGGACGTCTTCGGCGGGTCCGAATTGTTCGTAATGGGCGGCGCGCATTCCGGGCGGGTCAGCCGGACTTGCGGCGCAGGCGGATCACCACGTCGACGCTTGCGATCTCGGCGCCTTCGGGCGCGCCGGGCAGGCGGGCGATCTCAAGCTCGTCGGCGGGCGCGTCGGAAAGACGCTGCTCGTCCTCCCAGAAGAAGTGCGGGTGATCGTGGGTGTTGGTGTCGAAATAGCTTTTCGAGCCGTCGACCGTGACCTCTTGCAGCAGGCCAACGTCGCAGAAGGCGCGCAGGGTGTTGTAGACCGTGGCGAGCGAGACGCTGTCGCCGTTCTCGCAGACGGCGGAGTAGAGGCTTTCCGCGGTCACATGGCGATGCTGCCCGTCGCCGACAAGCAGCGCGGCCAGCGCGACGCGTTGACGGGTCGGGCGCAAGCCTGCGCCTGCGAGCCATTCGGTGCCTCGGGTTGTCGCCTCGGTATCGGTCATGAAAGCTCCTGTCTCAATGCCAATATAGGGGTCTCCACATGGGAATTTCAAACAAAATTCTGCACCATAGCGCGACGCGGCAGGGCTTGCGCGGGGGTTTTGCGGGGTGTTACAGGATCGGATAACGGAACAGTTAAGAGAAAAGGGTGCGACCCTATGGCCGACTTCCCGAGCAGCTTCGACCGCGAAGACCTGCTGAAATGCGCACGTGGCGAGCTTTTCGGCCCCGGCAATGCGCAGCTGCCCGAGCCGCCGATGCTGATGATGGACCGGATCACCGATATTTCGGGCGACGGCGGGCCGCATGGCAAGGGGCACGTTGTGGCAGAGTTCGACATCAAGCCTGACCTGTGGTTCTTCGAGTGTCACTTTCCGGGCAATCCGATCATGCCGGGATGCCTTGGCCTTGACGGGCTGTGGCAGCTCACCGGGTTCAACCTGGGCTGGCGCGGTTGGCAGGGGCGCGGCTATGCGCTGGGCGTGGGCGAGGTGAAGCTGACCGGCATGGTGCGCCCGGACCGCAAGATGCTGACCTATTACGTGGATTTCACCAAGGCGGTGCAGACGCGGCGGCTGACCATGGGCGTTGCCGATGGCCGGGTCGAGGCCGATGGCGAGGTGATTTACCAGGTCAAGGACATGAAGGTCGCGCTGAGCGAAAGCTGAGGCGCGGCCCCCGAAGGTTTACCGTTAGAGCAGGAAATCGAAGCCGTCCGTCATGTCGGGCGGCACGAGGTCGTCCCAATCGGGTTCGGCGATGTCCTTTGCGGTGGCGGTGTCGCGGGCCTTGGGCTCGAAATACTCCATGATGCTGCGCTGCACGATGTCTTCGGCCAGGTCCTCGGCGAGAGAGCGTGTCTTTGCGTCCGGGATGGACCGAAAGTCGATGATGATGCCGTCTTCGGGCATGGGGGTATCCTCCGTTGGGGCGCCGGGATGGGGGTGGCGCGTTGCGTAACGAGGATGGGTCGGAGCGGGTCGCGACAGGGTTCAAAGGTTTCTTCTGTGTCAGCCCTGCCAGTTCGCGGGGAGCGCGGTGCCGAAGCGGTCGCGGCAGAAGGCGTATTGCGGGGCAAGCTGTGCCGCCAGTGCCGTGCGCGCGGCCTGCGGCAAGGGCGCCTTGAGCGTGGTTTCGTTGTGACGGGCGTTCGCGTCGGCCGGGGCGAAGGGCTCGCCGATGAAATCGCACAGGCGGCGCTGCGTGCCCTCGGTGAAGAGGGTTTCGTAGAAGAGGCAGAGCACCTCGCCGGCCCTGAAGGTGGCGTCGAGCGCGGTGAGGATGCCGGCGTAATCGGCGCGCGCGGTCAGGGCGGGCATCTGGCGGACGCGGTCCCAGTCCTGCGTGGCGCGGGTGTCGGGGGCCATCTGTTCGAGGTGGCGCAGCTGGGACCAGAAGCGCGCCACAGGGTCGCGCATGATGAACAGGACGCGCAGGCGGCAGCCCTGGTGCGCGACGACGTCGCGGATGTCGGCAAAGCCCGCCGCGCCGATAGCCGAGTAGCCCGGCGTGATGTCGGCGAAACAGCGCGTCTCGGGGCCGCAGAGCCGGGCGAAGTGGCCGAAATAGGCGGTCTCGTCCTGGATCATCTGCGCCCGGTCGAGGCTGGCGCGGAACGTGGCGCGCCGGCGGAGGTTTTCCAGCGCATCGCCGGGCTGATCGAGGTGGAACTTGAGCCGCGCGAGCGCCAGCGCGTCAGGATCGCCCAGGCAATGCGCGGGGTGGCGGGCGTCGAAGAAATGCACTTCCTTCAGCGGCGAGGGGGCGCATCCGGGCAGGTCGGAGAGGTAGGCGTGCAGCCAGCTTGTGGCGCATTTGGCCGCGCCGATGCAGACCAGGAATGTCTTGCCCGCAAGGTCGGGGTGGCGGGGCCGGGGAGACGGGTGACGCAACGTCATGGTGAAGGATCCGCCGTGCGGGAGGGTCGGACGTGACAGAAATGCTGCCACATCGGTCGGACTCGCTCAAGTTTTCGCGCAAAATGCGGACTGCGCGTGCTTAAGTGGCTGATTTGAAAGCATTTGAGCGGATTCCCGCTTACGCCACGTAATGTTAACCCTATTTAAACGAGTTTATTGCAGGGCGCCTGCGCCCTTGGGATACGGTAGCCTTGATATACCAAGGTTGTGCCTGTGGGGGATCGTCCCCACGTGGAATGCCAACCGCTGACGAGTAACGAGGCAAGAGCACGTGCAAACCAACAGTGATGCTTTCGGGCCGGTGGGCCGGATGGGCGTGACGGAATTCATAGATGCACTGCCGGACGAGTTCGTGATCGTGGATTCCAGCGGCGTGGTCATCGCCGCCAATTCCGCCTGGAAGCAATTCGGCGCAGAGAATGACGGGGCGCCCTCGGGCTATGTCGGGAGCAACTATTTCGACATCTGCCGGAGCGCCGACGGCGAGTCGAGCATGGAGGCGCGGCTGATCGCGGAGTCGCTGGAGACGACGCTGCGCTCGGGCGAGACCTTCGTGTGCGAATACCCCTGCGACAGCCCCACGATGAAACGCTGGTTCGAGCTGACCGCGACGCGGATGATGTTCGAGGGGCAGCCCTTTCTGACGATCCAGCACCGCAACGTGACGCAGCGCCACCACGAGCGGGACGCGCTGAAGCGGACGGCGGTGGACAGCAACGCGCTGTCGGCGCTGGTGGCGGGGACGTCGGACGCGATCCTGACCTATGACCTGGAGGGCAGGATCACGTCGTGGAACCCGGCGGCCGCGCGGCTTTACGGCTATGCCAGCGACGAGATCGTCGGGCGGTCGCTGGAGACGCTTTACCCGTCGGACGAAAAAAAGCCCGTGACCTGGTACCGCGACGAGATCATCGCCGGGCGGCTGGACCGTTTCGAGGCGGTGCGCATTGCCCGGGATGGCACGCCGCGCGAGGTCTGGATAAGTTGCGCCCCGATCCGGGGCGTGGATGGCGACGTGGTTGCGATTTCCAACATTCACCGCGACATCAGCGAGTTGCGCCGCGCCGAGAAGGCGCGCGAGCTGATGTCGCGCGAGGTGATCCACCGGGCCAAGAACATGCTGACGATCGTGTCGGCGGTGCAGCGCCAGACCGCCCGCACCGCGGCGTCCGTGGACGATTTCCAAGCCAAGTTCGGCGCGCGCATCTCGGCCCTGTCGAAATCGACCGACCTGCTGATAGGCGGGCAGTGGGACGATGCGGACCTGCGCGAGCTGGTGGTCGGCCACCTGCGCCCCTTCACGTCCGAGAACGATGCCCGCATCCGCCTGTCGGGGCCGGAGGTGCGGCTGATGCCGCAGGCGGTGCAGACGCTGGGGATCGCGCTGCACGAGCTGGCCACCAACGCGATGAAATACGGCGCATTGGCGCATGAGCGCGGCGAGGTGGAGCTGGCCTGGAAACTGTCGAAAGGGAGCCGGGGCCGCGCCCTGGACCTGAGCTGGCGGGAACGCGGCCTGGCGCATCCGCCCGAGGAGGACGCGCCGGGGTTCGGCAGTACCGTGCTGACGTCGCTTGCGCCGTCGATGCTGGGCACGCAGGCGCTTTACCACGTGGCGCCGGACGGCGTTCAATGGACGATCTCGATCGACCCGGAGCATTTTTCGCTGCTGGGCTAGGTTCGCAGGGGCGGCATTGATCTTGCACCCGCCGCCTTGCATGTCCTACAACGCGGGCAATCAGGTAGGGAGGCAACATGCG
The DNA here is from genome assembly GCF_009363655.1 of Roseovarius sp. THAF27. Classification (NCBI taxonomy): domain Bacteria; kingdom Pseudomonadati; phylum Pseudomonadota; class Alphaproteobacteria; order Rhodobacterales; family Roseobacteraceae; genus Roseovarius; species Roseovarius sp. THAF27. The sequence continues at coordinate 2,637,979 of NZ_CP045393.1, read as the reverse complement.
TCGCGTCGTCGTCACCGGGCTGGGAATCGTCTCCAGCATCGGCAACAATGCCGAGGAGGTGCTGACCTCCTTGAAAGAGGGGCGTTCGGGCATCACCGCCAATGAGCAGATGGCGGAGCACGGGTTTCGCAGCCAGATCGCCGGGGACGTCAAGCTGGACGTGGCCGAGCATGTGGACAAGCGCACCCTGCGGTTCATGGGGTCGGGCGCGGCCTATGCCCATATCGCCATGCAACAGGCGATTGCCGATTCAGGACTGGAAGAGGGTGAGATCGTCAACCCGCGCACCGGGCTGGTGGCGGGGTCCGGCGGGCCGTCCACCTCGGCCATGCTGGCGGCGCACCAGACCGTGCTGGAAAAGGGCAGCCCCAAGCGGATCGGGCCTTTTGCGGTGCCGAAATGCATGTCCTCGACGATCAGCGCCAACCTGTCGACCGCCTTCAAGATCAAGGGCATCAACTATTCCATCACTTCGGCCTGTTCGACCAGCCTGCATTGCATCGGCAACGCGGCGGAGCAGATCATGATGGGCAAGCAGGACGTGATGTTCGCGGGTGGCGGCGAAGAGCTGGACTGGACGTTGAGCTGCCTCTTCGACGCGATGGGCGCGATGTCGTCGAAATACAACGACACGCCCGAAAAGGCGAGCCGGGCCTTCGACGCGGACCGCGACGGATTCGTCATCTCGGGCGGCGGCGGGATCGTCGTGCTGGAAGACCTGGAACACGCAAAGGCGCGGGGCGCCAGGATCTATGCCGAGGTGACGGGCTATGCCGCCACCAGTGATGGGCATGACATGGTGGCCCCCAGTGGCGAAGGCGGCGAGCGGGCGATGCGCCTGGCGTTGCAGACGCTGGCCAAGGAGCGCCGCGTTGGCTATATCAACGCGCATGGCACCAGCACGCCCGTGGGCGATGCGGGCGAGGTCGAGGCGGTGCGGCGGATCTTCGGCGAGGGCAACGTGCCGCCGATCAGCTCCACCAAGTCGATGACCGGCCACAGTCAGGGCGCGACGGGCGCGCAGGAGGCGATCTATTGCCTGCTGGCGCTGCACCACGATTTCATCATCCCGTCGATCAATGTCGAGACGCTGGACCCCGCGATACACGAGGGCGAGATCGCCACGACGCGCGTGGACGAGGCCGGGCTTGATACGGTGATGACAAACTCTTTCGGTTTCGGCGGCACGAACGGTTCGATGCTGCTGAGCCGGTTCGAGGGATAGGGCACGCATGACAAACTCTATGCAAGGATTGCGGGGCCTGATCATGGGCGTCGCGAACGACCGTTCCATCGCCTGGGGCATCGCCAAGGCGATGCACGAGGCGGGCGCGGAACTGGCGTTTTCCTACCAGGGCGAGGCGTTTGCCAAGCGGGTGGAGCCGCTGGCCAACTCGGTGGGGTCCAATATCCTGTTGGATGTGGATGTCACGAAGGACGAGTCGCTGGACGCGGCCTTTGCCGAACTGGCCGAGACATGGCCGACGATCGACTTCGTGGTGCATGCGATCGCCTATTCCGACAAGTCGGAACTGTCGGGCCGGTTCCTGAACACCAGCCGGACGAACTTCAAGCATTCGATGGATATCTCGGTCTATTCCTTCATCGAGGTGGCGCGCCGCGCCTATCCGATGATGAAGGAGAAGGGCGGCACGATGCTGACCCTGACCTACCAGGGGTCGAACCGGGTGGTGCCGAACTATAACGTGATGGGCGTGGCCAAGGCGGCGCTGGAGGCCACCACGCGCTATCTGGCCAATGACCTGGGTCCCGACAAGATCCGCGTCAATGCGATCAGCCCCGGGCCGATGAAGACGCTGGCGGGTGCGGCCATCGGGGGCGCGCGGCGGACCTTTCGGCACACCGAGGAAAACGCGCCGATGCGGGCCAACGCCACGCTGGAGGCCATCGGCGGCACGGCGGTCTACTTGGCGAGTCCCGCGGGCGCCTGCACCACCGGCGAGGTGATCAAGGTCGATGGCGGCTATCACGTGCTGGGGATGCCGCAGCCGGAAAACCTCTAGCCCGAAGAGCCCGCGCGGCGGGGTGCCGGACGGCCTTCGGCATAGACCGACCCCCGGGGATGTCCCGATTTGGTCGGGGTCTTGCCTTAGATTCGCCACGGGACGCCGGCACGCTCGGTGGCATGAGCTTTCAACCGAACCCCGCCGAGGCCCGCTTCGAGAAGCGCAACGCACGCGCCCTGACGGCGCGCAAGTGGGCGCGGGGCCTGAAGCTGGGGCTGGCCGGGCTGTGCCTGACCGCGATCTGGCAGGAACGGGCGCTGTATCCGGTGATGCATGACCGGATGCAGGCGGTCTATGTCCACGGCATGGACTGGATCGAACGCATGGAAGGCAGCAGCAGCTACCTGACGGCGATGGGCGATTTCGGCATCAAAGACAACAGCGGCGAGCATGATGCGCTGACCCGCGCCTTGCTGAACATGCGGCAATAGGCGGGCAGGCCGGGGCGGGGTGGTGCCCTGTCGGCCACATTTTCCACAATCGGACAGCCGCCGCTTGAAAGCCCCGCGTCGCCGCGTCATTTATCATGTCAGAGGACGACCTCCCCGGCAGGGCTTTGCGTCCGGGACGGCCCGGAATGATGTGGGAGGGTTCCATGCGATCCCCGTTCGACCGTCTGCGCCACGCGCTGAGCTTTGAAATCATTGCCCTTATTCTGATCGTGCCGCTGGGCGCGGTCGCCTTCGGCGTGCCGATGCACAATCTCGGGGTGGTCGGCCTTGTCAGCGCGACCATCGCCACGCTTTGGAACATGGTGTTCAACTTCGGCTTCGACCTGCTGTTGCAGCGCCGCACCGGCGCGACGCGCAAGACCGCGCGTCTGCGGGTGGTCCATGCGGTGCTGTTCGAGGCGGGGCTTTTGGTGGTGCTGATGCCCTTCATCGCCTGGTACCTGCAGGTGTCGCTGTGGCAGGCGCTCGCGATGGACCTGTCCTTTGCGCTGTTCTACATGGTCTATGCGCTGGGCTTTAACTGGCTGTACGACATCGTGTTTCCGTTGCCGGAATGGACCGGGCAGGCGCTGCGCGACTGAGCCGCGATGGGGCGCTGCCGCCCGCGGCTGCGCCAACCTTCGCCGATCGGACGCCGATCGGCACGAAACCGCGCGGTCACGGTGCCGTGAGGGTGCTTTGCCTGTGCCCGATCGGCGTTATCTTTGGAGGTGAACAACGGCGCGTGACATGACGACGGTGGTCCGCGCCCCCGACCCGACAGGAGAGACCGAGATGAGACCCCGACTGATCAATCGACGCAATCTGATCGCCACCGGCGGCGCGGCGGCCGCCGTGACGCTGGGCGCCGGCCTGATCGTGCCGGCACGCGCGGCCGGGGTGGAGCCGACGCCCACCATGCCGGGCGGGGCCAACAACTATCGCCCCGGCGCCGCCCTGACCGACCGGATCGGCAATGGCGGCTTCACCATGACCGGCACGGTGCGCCGGGCGGGCGATGGCGCGCCGCTGGAGGGCCGCCGCATCCAGATGTGGGCGCACACGACCGAAGGGCACGAGCGCGACCCGGAAAGCCATGGCGCGACCCTGACCGACCGCGACGGGCGGTTCGTGATGGACATGCCGCAGATCGTGCCCGCCTTCGGCCAGCCGCACGGGCACCTGGCCTATGACGCCGAATATGACGATGGCGGGTTCAGGACAGTGTTCCTGCGCCCGGTGATGTCGAGCCCGGGACAGACTTCGCTTGACGTGGAGTTCGTGCTGGTTCCGGCATAAACCCCCGATGCTGCGCAAGGTCCTTATATGGGCGGCGGTTTCCGCCGCCCTTGTCGTGCCGGTGGCGGCGGCGGGGTTCAGCCCGCTGTTGCAATGGCGGCAACCCGTGTACATCGTGGCCGGGTTTGCCGGGATCGCGGGCTTTGCCCTGATGTTTCTTCAACCGCTTCTGGCAGGCGGATACCTGCCCGGGATCGACGCATTGAAGGGCCGGCGGGTGCATCGCCGGGTCGGCGCGGGGATCGTGGCGCTGGTGGTGCTGCACGTGGCGGGCCTGTGGCTGACCAGCCCGCCCGACGTGGTGGATGCGTTGCTGCTGCGCTCGCCGACGCCGTTTTCCGTCTGGGGCGTGCTGGTGATGTGGCTGATCTTTGCCACCGCCGCGCTGGCGCTCACGCGCAAGCGGCTGGGACTGCGGCCAATGACGTGGCGGCGGGCGCATACCGCGCTGGCGGTGCCGATCGTCGCGGGCACGGCCCTGCACGCGGTGCTGATCGAAGGCACGATGGAGACGGTCAGCAAGTACATGCTCTGCGCGTTGGCGCTGGGGGCGACGGTCAAGGTGATCCGGGACCTGCGGATCTGGGCGCGCCGGGCGAGGTGAAGCGGGCGGCATCCCGGACCTGATCCGGGATCTCGTGGTTCGGGAGATCCTCGGGTCGAGCCCGGGGATGACGGTTGAGTGGGCCGGCGCGGGAGGTCCCGGGTCAGGCCCGGGACGGGTGGTTCAGAACCACTGGCCGGGTTCCATCAGACCCAGGTCCAGCAATTGCCGCGAATGCCATTCGAACGGCGCGGAATTGTGCCATTTGAAGGTGTGGATGTCGAAGGTCGAGCCGGGGTTGCGCTTGAGCGCCTTGGCGGTTCTGAACGAGGCCACCGCCGCCGTCAGGTTGTGGTGCCAGGGGCAGGCGTAGGTGTTGTATTCCTCGTCGTTGAACGTGTGATCGGGGCGCAGCTGCAGGCCCGGCTGGGCGCGGAACAGCGAAATCCGGTCGATCTTGCGGCGCTCCACCGGGATATGTTCCTCGTACCGCCAGCGCAGGCCGCCGAAGAAATCCAGTTGCCGGTCGCGCGGGTGGTTGTGATTGTCGGGGTCGTTGCGCGCCAGCGCGTAATATCCGGAGCGGTCCAGATGCGCATCCTCGAGCGAGACCGCGTCACGGTGCCGGTCGAGGTCCCCGGCATAGAGATCGACCACGTAGGTCAGCATCGCGTCGCGCCGTTCCTCGGTGTGGAAGGCCAGCATCTCGCCCACGGTGCGCGTCTCGCAGAACGGAAAGAACAGGTATTCGGCATTGAAGCAGTAATAGAGCCAGAGGCCCGGCGCGGCGGCGATGACCTTGTTCACCGCGTCGACGTAATTGTCGCCCGCGGCGACGTCGAAGGGGATGCGGTGCACCGCCGCGCTGACGTCGGGGGCCAGCGGGAACCCGGACGGCATCAGCGCCAGCACGGATTGGAAGCCGGTGTCGAGATGATGGCGAATGGCGCTGTCGACCTCGATCTGGTCCTCGACGAAGATCATCGCGACAGGCCCCTTGGCCAGCGCGGTGCCGGGCTCTTTCAGAAAGGCGGACAGGGTGGCGTGCTGCATCGTCGTCCTCAGGGCGTCTTTCTCTGGGCGTCTTTTCGGGTCAAAATCCCGCAATTCGCGGTGCATTGCAAGTCGGGCCGCAGGTGGTGTAGGCAGGCGCCTTGAAACCGCTTGAGCTGGGGGTGTGGCCATGTCCGAGGCCAAGAAGCTATACATCAAGACCTACGGGTGCCAGATGAACGTCTATGACAGCGAGCGCATGGCCGAGGCCATGGGCGGCGCGGGGTATGTCGAGACGGACACGCCCGACGACGCGGACATGATCCTGCTGAACACCTGTCACATCCGGGAGAAAGCCGCCGAGAAGGTGTACTCCGAGCTGGGCCGGTTCAAGGGGCTGAAGGACGCGAAACCGGACCTCAAGATCGGCGTGGCGGGCTGTGTGGCCCAGGCCGAGGGCGAAGAGATCATGCGCCGCCAGCCGATGGTGGATCTGGTGGTGGGGCCGCAAAGCTATCACAACCTGCCGCAGCTCGAGGCCAAGGCGCGGGGCGGGGCCAAGGCGGTTGATACGCAGTTTCCGCTGGACGACAAGTTCGACACGCTGCGCAAACGGGGCGGCAAGGCGAAGCGGGGTCCGACCGCGTTCCTGACCGTGCAGGAAGGCTGCGACAAGTTCTGTGCCTTCTGCGTGGTGCCCTATACGCGCGGGGCCGAGGTCAGCCGCCCGGTGGCCCGGATCGTGGACGAAGCCAAGGACCTGGTGGAGCGCGGCGTGCGCGAGATCACCCTTCTGGGCCAGAACGTGAACGCCTATCACGGGCAAGGGCCGGACGGGAACGACTGGTCGCTGGCGCAGCTGATCTGGGAGCTGGACAAGGTCGACGGGCTGGAGCGCATCCGCTTTACCACCAGCCATCCCAACGACATGGGCGACGACCTGATCGCGGCGCACGGGGAGTGCGCCAAGCTGATGCCCTATCTGCACCTGCCGGTGCAGTCGGGCAGCGACCGGATTTTGAAGCGGATGAACCGCAGTCATACGGCCGAAAGCTATATCCGGCTGATCGAACGCATCCGCGCGGCGCGGCCCGATATCCTGCTGTCGGGGGATTTCATCGTGGGCTTCCCCGAAGAGACCGAAGCCGACTTTGCCGACACGATGGCGCTGATCGAGGAGGTCCGGTACGGCTATGCCTATTCGTTCAAGTATTCCACGCGGCCCGGCACCCCGGCGGCGGAGCGTGCGCAGCTGGACGAGGAGGTGAAGACCGAGCGCCTGCACCGCCTGCAAGCGCTGATCACCGAGCAGCAGCGCGCCATCCAGGATGCGATGGTGGGCCGCGAGGTGGGTGTTCTGTTCGAGAAGGCCGGGCGGCGCGACGGACAGATGGTGGGCAAGTCGGATTACCTGCACGCGGTGCATGTGAGTGATTCCACCGTTGCGCCCGGCGACCTGCGCCGGGTGATCATCACCGAGAGCGGTGCCAATTCCCTGGGCGGTCGGGTTCTGACCGCCTGAATTTCCGGCATTCTGGCGGTAACGCGTTCTGGTTGCCAGATAATTTGCCGCGACGGCGTGTGGATAACCCATGGGTGGCGATTGTTTCACGGACCGCCACAATATCTGGTTATTTATGCTTCACAACGCGCCGGAACTTGCTAAACTTTAACAATAATTCGTTTTTTGCTCCGGAATCGCTGCCTGCTACCGGGGCAAATGGGGGAAATAATAAAAAGGACAGTGGCTGTGACGAACACGTTTTCGAGAACAGTGCGCACCCTGATGAGCGGACTTGCCGCCGTCGCTCTGGGTGTGATGGCGATGACCGAGGCCGGTCAGGCGCAAAGTGGCCAGCGGGTCGTGAAGGGCGAGCGCTACGTGCCGACGATCTGGGTCGATCCCGACGGGTGCGAGCACTGGGTGATGGATGACGGCTGGGAAGGGTACATGACCCCCCACGTGAATCGCCAGGGCATCCCGGTCTGCCGCCGGGGCAACGTGTGCGGCGTGGTCAATACCGACCAGCTTTTCGCCACCGACAGCGCGAATATCAGCGCCGCCGGACGGGCGCGCCTGCAGGAGTTCTTCCGCAGCACCGGGGCGATTTCCTACATCATCACCGGGCATACCGACAGCCGAGCCTCGGACGAGTACAATATCGACCTGTCCTATCGCCGGGCCAACTCGGTGGCGCGAATCGCTGCCGGAACCGGCGCCCGGATCGCGGATGTGCGCGGCTATGGCGAGCGTCTGCCGAAAGCATCGAACAACACGGCCGCGGGCATGCAGCAGAACCGCCGCGTCGAAATCATCTGCATCCGCTGAGGGGACCTGAACCATGCAAGCATTCAAACTTATTGCCGTGCTCCCCCTTGTCGGTGCGCTGGCGGCCTGTGACGACAAGCGCGACAAGACCGTCGACCGGGGCTTTGATTCCAAGCACCTGAGCCAGCTTCAGGCGGGCATCTGGGTCGATCCCAACGGCTGTGACCACTGGATCATCGATGACGGCGCCGAAGGCTACCTGTCGCAGCGGCTGGACAAGTACGGCAAGCCCGTCTGTTCCGGCACCGCGCCGCCGACCGTGGCGACCGGCAACTACAAGGGCGGTTCGCCCGTGGCCGACTCGATTTGATCGCGCCCATATGCTCAATCCGGTGCCGCGGACCACAGGGTTCGCGGCATTTTTCGTTTCAAACCCGTGACAATTGCGGCCCGGCCCTTGCCCTTGGGGGCGCATCTTGGCAGCATTGATCATGGGCCTTTGACAGGGAGATTTGATTGGTCACGAACGTGCTGACGTCGCAATCCGAGAACAGCGACATTCTGGAAACGGTTGTCGAGTTTCCCGACAATTTCCTGTTGATCGACCTGTGCGGGGAATATGACCGCAACCTTGCCGAAATCGAGAAGAAGCTGGGCGTGCAGATCCTGCGCCGGGGCAACCAGCTGGCCGTGATCGGCGAGCCGGACCAGGCCAAGGAGGCGCGCGACGTGCTGCTGGCGCTGTACCAGCGACTGGAAGAGGGCCGCACGGTCGAGCATGGCGACGTGGACCGCGAGCTGCGAATGGGCGCGGGCGGCAGCGCCGACCGGGGCGCGGGCGACCACGAGGGCGGCGAGGACCAGCTGGAGATGTTCAAGGGCGGGCGGGTCGAGATCAAGACCCGCAAGAAGCCCGTCGAGCCGCGCACCGACGCGCAGAAGGCCTATGTGCAGTCGCTTTTCGCCAACGAGTTGGCCTTCGGCATCGGGCCGGCGGGCACCGGCAAGACCTACTTGGCGGTGGCGGTGGGGGTCAGCATGTTCATCGAGGGGCATGTGGACCGTATCATCCTCAGCCGGCCGGCAGTCGAGGCGGGCGAGAAGCTGGGCTATCTGCCGGGCGACATGAAGGACAAGGTCGACCCCTACATGCAGCCGCTTTACGATGCGCTGAACGACTTTTTCCCGGCCAAGCAGGTGGCCAAGCTGATCGAGGAGAAGCGGATCGAGATCGCGCCCCTGGCCTTCATGCGGGGGCGGACGCTGGCCAATGCGTTCGTCGTGCTGGACGAGGCGCAGAACGCCACCTCGATGCAGATGAAGATGTTCCTGACCCGGCTGGGCGAGGGCAGCCGCATGGTGATCACCGGCGACCGCAGCCAGATCGACCTGCCGCGCGGGGTGACCAGCGGGCTGCACGATGCCGAGCGGCTGTTGAAGAATATCCCGAAGATCGCGTTCAATTACTTCACCTCGAAGGACGTGGTGCGCCATCCGCTGGTGGCGGCGATCATCGAGGCCTATGACGCGGATGTCTGAGGCCGGGGGCAATTTTCTTTGGAAGAAAATTGGCCGGAAAATTGCAATTTTCCGATCCGGAATTTTGCAAAATTCCGGCCCGCGCCCGGTGTGAGCGTTTCGGTCGATACGGTCGTCGAGGACGACCGCTGGCAGGACGCAGGCCTGGAACGGCTGGCCGAGCGGGCGGCAGAGGCCACGCTGGCGCATCTGGGGCTGGACCCCGCGGAGTGGGAGATCGCCGTGCTGGGCTGCGACGATGCGCGGATTGCCGCCTTGAACGAAGATTTCCGGGACAAGGCGGGGCCGACCAATGTATTGAGCTGGCCGAGCGCGGAGCGTGGCGCAGAGGTGGATGGCGCCATGCCGGAGCCGCCCGAGGCCGGCCCCGATCCCGAGCTTGGCGATATCGCGATCGCCTATGAGACCTGCGCGAAAGAGGCCGAGGCGGCGGGCAGGCCGATGCAGGATCACGTGACGCATCTGGTCGTTCACGGAATTTTGCATCTGCTGGGCTACGATCACGTTCGTGACAAGGATGCCACCCTGATGGAACGAACCGAGGTGGAGATACTTGGCAAACTGGGTCTGCCTGACCCATATTGAAACAGCCGTTACCGCGTGGACGCGGGCACGATTCGGAAAGGTACGATGAACGACAGCAACGACGCCTCTTCTATGGCAGCGCATGGCGCGCGGCCCGAGGCAAGCAAGGGCGAGGATCCGGCGGAGGATCAGAACGACACGCAGGGCGGGTTCTTCCGCCGCTTCTTCGGCGCGCTGGGCGCGGACGAAGACCACAACGGCGAGGAAGATGACCTGGGCGGCGACGGCGGCGAGACGTCGGCCAACGGCCTTGCGCCGAACCTGGGCCTGGGCAACCTGCGGCGGCTGTCGGTCGAGGATGTCATGATCCCCAAGGCGGACATCGTTTCGGTTCCGGCAACAATCACCATGGACGAGCTTGTGCACACGTTCCGCGACAGCGGGCTGACCCGCCTGCCGGTTTACGAGGGCACGCTGGACACGCCCGTGGGCTTTGCCCACCTGAAGGATTTCGCGCTGAAGCACGGGTTCAACGGGCATGGGTCGGACTATTCGCTGGAAGAGCTGTTGCGCCCGCTGATGTACGTGCCGCCGTCGATGACCATCGGCGTGCTGTTGCAGAAGATGCAGGCCGAGCGCCGGCACATGGCGCTGGTGATCGACGAATATGGCGGGGTCGACGGCCTCGTGACGATCGAGGACCTGATCGAACAGGTCGTGGGCGAGATCGCCGACGAGCACGACCAGGACGAGGGCGCCTATTGGTCCGAGGAAAAACCCGGCTCTTACGTGGTGCAGGCCAAGGCGCCGCTGGAGGAGTTCGAGGCCGAGATCGGCCTGTCGCTGACCGATTCCGAGGAGATCGACGAGGAGGAAATCGACACGCTGGGCGGGCTGGTCTTCATGCTGCTGGGCCGGGTGCCGGCGCGCGGTGAGCTGGTCGAGCATCCCAGCGGCGTGGAAATCCAGGTGCTGGATTCCGATCCGCGGCGGATCAAGCGGCTGCGGGTGCGGCTGCCCGAGGCGATCGAGGTGTAATCAATGGCCAGTCTTGACGCGTTGGCGCGGCAGATCGGTGAGGGCCGCGTGCTGCCGCGTTACGCCCTTGCCGCCGGGCTGGGTGCGGTCGCCGCCCTTGGGCAGGCGCCCTGGGGGCTGTGGCCGCTGACGATCATGGCGCTGGCGCTGGTCTACGGCCTGTGGCGCGAGACGGGCGGCTGGCTGTCCGCGACGCTCTTGGGCCTGGTGGCGGGCACGGGGCATTTCGTCGTCGCGCTCAGCTGGATATTCGAGCCGTTCCTGGTGGATGCGGCGCGGCATGGCTGGATGGCACCGTTCGCGGTGCTGGGCCTGTCGGTCTTCATGGCGTCCTACTGGGCCGTGGCCCTTGGTGCGGCACGGGCGCTGGCCCCGCGCAGCGGCGTGGCGCTGGTGGGTGCGTTCGTCATTGGCGAGGCGCTGCGCGGGTGGCTGTTCACCGGGTTCGCCTGGGCGCAGGTGGGGCATGTGCTGATCGACACGGCGCTTTTGCACTGGGCGTCATTTGGCGGGGGCCTGGGCCTCTGTGCGCTGATCATCGGCGCGGCGGTGGCGCTGTGGCACCTTGGCGCGGGACGGCGCGTGGCCGGGGCGGCGGGTCTGGCGGGCCTCGCGCTGCTTTACGGCGGGGGCGCGGCGCTGACGCCGGTGGAGGCCGCCGCACCGGGGCCGGAGGCGCAGACCGTGCGGCTGGTCCAGCCCAACGCGGCGCAGCACGAGAAATGGCTGCCCGAGAACCTGCAGATGTTCTATGACCGCCAGCGCCAGTTCACCGCCGCACCGGGCGAGACCGGGCGGCCCGACCTGGTGGTCTGGCCGGAAACGGCTATCCCGACCTTCCTGCACCAGTCCGACGACCTCTTGGGCGGGATCGCCGCGTCGGCGCAGGGAGCGCCGGTGGTGCTGGGCCTGCGGCGGCTGGACGGGCAGCGGTATTACAACTCGCTTCTGTACATGGATGGCGAAGGGATCGTGGACCAGGTCTATGACAAGCATCACCTGGTGCCGTTCGGAGAGTTCATGCCGCTGGGCGACCTGATGGCGCGGTTCGGCATTCATGGTCTCGCCGCCGAGGAAGGCGGGGGGTATTCCGCCGGTCCGGGGGCCGAGATCGTGGACATGAGGCCGCTGGGCCGGGCGGTGCCGCTGATCTGCTACGAGGGCGTTTTCGCCCGCAACATCACCTCGGCGCCGGCGCGGCCCGACATGATCCTGATGATCACCAACGACGCGTGGTTCGGCAAGGTGTCGGGGCCGTACCAGCACCTGGCACAGGGCCGGCTGCGCAGCGCCGAACAGGGCCTGCCGATGGTGCGGGTGGCCAACACCGGCGTGTCGGCGATGGTCGACGGTACGGGGCGGGTCCTGGCGCATATCCCGCTGGGCGAGGCGGGCTGGATCGACACGCCCCTGCCGCCGCCCTTGCCGGCGACGCTTTACAGCCGCACCGGCGACGCGCCGGTGCTGGTGCTGGCCGCGTTGCTGATGCTGGCCGGCGCGCTGCTGGCGCGGCGCGTAAAAGGCCACAGAGTTAGCGATTGACCTTCCCGTGAGGCCCGCATAAGCAGGCACGAAACCCGTCACAACGGCTTCCTGGCGTGGCGGGGCTGACCCTAATGGAGCATTTCATGTCCCGAGACAACTACGTTTTCACCTCCGAATCCGTTTCGGAGGGGCACCCCGACAAGGTGTGCGACCGCATTTCCGACGCCGTGCTGGATGCGTTTCTTGCCGAAGAACCCGATGCGCGCGTGGCTTGCGAAACCTTCGCCACCTCCGGCATGGTGGTGATCGGCGGCGAGGTGGGCCTGTCGGACCAGGAACGCCTGAAGAACTACATGGGGCGGATCGGCCAGATCGCCCGCGACTGCATCCGCGATATCGGCTATGAGCAGGACAAATTTCACTGGAACACCTGTCATGTTCTGAACTTCCTGCACGAACAGTCCGCGCATATCGCCCAGGGCGTCGACAAGGACGGGGCGGGGGACCAGGGCATCATGTTCGGCCACGCCACCAACGAGACCGACGCGCTGATGCCCGCGCCGATCCAGTTCAGCCACGCGATCCTGCGGCGGTTGGCGGAGGCGCGCAAATCCGGGCAGGAGCCCACGCTGCGCCCGGACGCCAAGAGCCAGATCTCGCTGCGTTACGAGAACGGCAAGCCGGTCGAGGTGACCTCGATCGTGCTGTCGACGCAACACGAGAGCGAGCACCAGAAGAGCGACGACATCCGCGCCATCGTGGAGCCTTACATCCGCGAGGTTCTGCCCGCCGAGTGGATCAGCGACAAGACCGAATGGTGGGTGAACCCCACCGGCACCTTCGTGATCGGCGGCCCCGACGGCGACGCGGGCCTGACCGGGCGCAAGATCATCGTCGACACCTATGGTGGCGCGGCCCCGCATGGCGGCGGCGCGTTTTCCGGCAAGGACCCGACCAAGGTGGACCGGTCGGCCGCCTATGCCGCGCGCTATCTGGCCAAGAACGTGGTCGCGGCGGGCATGGCCGAGAAATGCACCATCCAGCTCAGCTATGCGATCGGGGTGGCCAAGCCGTTGTCGATCTATGCCGAGACCTACGGCACGGGCGAGGTCGAGGCGGCGGCAATCGAGAACGCGGTGCGCAAGGTCATGGACCTGACGCCGCGCGGCATCCGCGAGGCGCTGGACCTCAACAAGCCGATCTACGAGCGCACCGCGGCCTATGGCCATTTCGGGCGCGAGCCGGAGGCCGATGGCGGCTTCAGCTGGGAACGCACCGATCTTGTGGACGCGCTGAAGAAAGAAGTCTGATCCGGACCTGAGAACGGAAGGGCGCGGGGGTGGTTTCTCCCGCGTTTTTCATGCGCGACAGGGCGCCTTGCAAACCGTAGACTGCGCCAAAAAGGGAGGGACGGGATGATCCTGGATATCGGCCTGCCACTGGCGCTGGCCTTCATCATGTTTTCCTTGGGGCTGGGCCTGCATTTCGCCGATTTCGGCCGGGTGCTGCGCCTGCCGAAACCCGCGCTGACGGGGATCGTGGCGCAGCTCGTGCTGTTGCCGCTGGTGGCCTATGTGCTGATCGCGGCCTGGAGTTTTGCGGGCGGCATGGCGTTCGGGATCATGCTGCTGGCGTTCAGCCCCGGGGGTGTCACGTCGAACATGCTGACCAAGCTGGCGGGGGGCACCGTGGCGCTGTCGATCACGCTGACGGCGGTGGTGAGCCTCTTGTCGGTGCTGACGCTGCCGGTGCTGGTCGCCTGGGCGGCGGTGCATTTCATGGGTGAGGCCGCGCCCGAGATCAGCGTCGTGAAGGTCGGCGTGGCGATGTTCCTGATCACGGCGCTGCCGGTGTTCATCGGGCTGCTGATCCGCCGCTATGCCAGTGGCTTTGCATCGGCCATCGAGCGGGGCTGCGAGATCGTGGCGCTGATCTTGTTCGTGCTGATCGTGGCGGCGGCGATTGCCAGCAACTGGGCGCTTCTGACCGAGAGCTTCACGCGGCTGGGGCCGTTTTTGATCGTGCTGAACCTGGTTCTGCTGGCGGTGGGCATCGGCCTGGCGCGGCTGATGGGCATCGCCGGGCGCGACGGGCTGGCCATCGCGGTGGAGATGGGGGTTCAGAACGCCACGGTGGGCATCACCATCGCCAATATCGTGGGGGCGAGCACGGGGCTGTCGGAATTCGCGGTGCCCTCGGCGGTGTACGGGATCTGCATGTATATCGTGAACATTCCCGCGTTGCTGGTGCTGCGTCGGGTCTTTGCGGCGGAGGCGTGACGTGGGACAGCAGAAGCATCCCTCTGGTGCGCCGTGGCGCAATTTCTATGGCCGGTTCAAGGGCAAGCACCTGAAGAAATCGCAGGAAGCCTATCTGGACGAAGATTTGGCCGCGTGGTCGCCGGGGGCGGTGGATTGGGATGTTAATCCCGAGCGAAAACCCATAGACCTCAAGGCCTTGTTCGGGGAACGTGATGTGTGGCTTGAAGTGGGTTTCGGCGGCGGCGAGCACATGATTCACCAAGCGGCGGAGAACGCGGATGTGGGGATCATCGGCTGTGAGCCCTACATCAACGGAGTGGCGAAACTGCTGGGGCAATTGCGCGACAGCCACGTGGAGAACGTGGCGATCTATCCCGGCGACGTGCGCGACATGTTCGACGTGCTGCCCGAGGCCAGCATCGCGCGGGCCTTTCTGCTGTATCCCGATCCATGGCCGAAGAAGCGCCATCACCGTCGGCGCTTCGTGACGCCCGAGCACCTGGAGCCGCTGGCGCGGGTCTTGAAGCCCGGTGCGATTTTCCGGGTGGCCACGGATATCCCCGATTACGTGCGCCAGACGATGGTCGAGGTGCCGCGCCACGGCTTCACCTGGCTGGCCGAGGGGCCGCAAGACTGGCGGCAGCCGTGGGGCGACTGGATCTCCACCCGCTACGAGCAGAAGGCCCTGCGCGAGGGGCGGGTGCCGCATTACATGACCTTCCGGCGGGATTGACCGCGACCGGCTGGTCTTGAGTATTTGAAGCAAGAAAAAGCCGGGACGCGGCGGGACATCCCGCCGGGAGCGTGCCTACATGTTGAAGCTGTCCGGGCAGGCGACCTCGAACGAATAGGCCGTGCCATCGACCTCGCCCTCGATCACCAGCGGAAAGCCCGCGGCCTCGGTGGCGGTGCCGAACTGGCGGGTTTCGGTGCCGGTGCGGATCTCGATGCTGGTGACGCCATTGGGCACGAAGGCGGCCTCGAATGCCGGGGCGCCGTCGCTGTCATTGGTGCGTGCAATGACGAAGGGATCGCGTTCGCACAGCAGCGGATGGTCGAAGGCGGTTTCGCCGAAATACCCGGTCACGGTGCCGTTGGGCGTCTCGACGGGGGCGGCATGGCCGGGCAGGGCCAGGGTCAGCAACAGGGCGATCGAGGCGGTTTTTCCAGGCATTCGAACCTTCCATCCGTATGGGCAAGGCGGCGGCGACGGTAGAGGGTCCGTGGCCGCCCATGGTTATGCAACCAGCTTCTCCTGCAATCGTTCCAGCATATCGAGGCATTGCGAGAGCTGGTCGAGCGCCACGAATTCGTCGGCCTTGTGGGCCTGTTCGATCGAGCCGGGGCCGCAGATGACCGCCGACATGCCCAGCGATTGGAAGATCCCGGCCTCGGTGCCGAAGGCGACGCATTCGGCGTGGTTGGCGCCGGTCAGTTCCGAGACGATGGTGCGCGCCTCGTTGTCGGTGGTGGGGATGAGGCCCTCGACCTCGCCGATGATCTCGGTGACGATGTCGGCGTCTGGATCGACGGCACGCATGGCGGGCAGAAGCTCTTTCTCGATATAGGTCTTGAGCGAGTCCTTGACGAAATCGGCATCCGAGGTCTGAACGGGGCGCATTTCCCAGTCCACCACGGCCTCGCTGGGGATGACGTTATGGGCCACGCCGCCCGCGAGGCGGCCTGTGTTGATGGTGGTCCAGGGCGGCTCGAACAGGCTGTCGGCGGGGGCGCGGGCGCGCAGCGCGTGCTTGAGGTCCAGGAGGCGGGCGATATAGCGCACGGCGTATTCCACCGCGTTGACGCCCCGGTCCGGCGCCGAGCCGTGGCCCGCCAGCCCGGAAAAGCGGGTGGTGTATTCGTAACAGCCCTTGTGGCCCTCGATCACGCGCATCATCGTCGGCTCGCCGACGATGGCCACGCCCGGGGTCAGGCCCTTGGCGCGCAGGGTATGCGCCAGCGCGCGGGCGCCGAAACAGCCCGTCTCCTCGTCATGGGTGAAGGCGAAATGCAAAGGCCGGTCGGGGTTCAGCGCGGCGTATTGCGGGGCCATGGCAAGGCAGGCGGCGATGAAGCCCTTCATGTCGCAGGTGCCGCGCCCGTAGAGAAGGCCGTCATGTTCCAGCATGTCGAAAGGGTTCGAGGCCCAGTCCTGGTCGGCCACCGGCACCACGTCGCTGTGGCCCGACAGGACGATGCCGCCGTCGCGTTCGGGGCCGATCGTTGCGAAGAGATTGGCCTTCTGCCCCGAGGGGTCGGGAAAGATCTCGACCCGGGCGCCGACCATGTCCAGACGGTTGGCGATCGAGTTGATCAGGTCGATATTCGGATCGGTCGATATGGTGGGAAAGCCGATCAGATCGCCCAGGATGCGCGAGGTGCTGTCCAGCAAATCGGTTCGAACCGCCACGAGTGTCCCTTTCTGTCAAAGCCCTCGAAGACGTTGATGCGCCTGCGGCAAAGGGTCAAGAGGTGAGCGGAAATTTGACCGGCCGGGAGGGCCACACCCAATGCGGGATCCTGGCCAGGGCGGCGCGGGAGCGTCCATCTCGGACAGTCTCGTCCGGGGGGTTGGTCGTGGGCGTGGGATCTCGTGCCGTGACGGCAAGAATCGGCCCCCCTTCCTCTGGCCGGAAATATCCCGGGGTTTGGGGCTGGCCCCAATAAAACAATAGAGCGCGGCGCAGCCGCACCATCGGATCGGACTTGCCAGATCGGACCGGACGGGTCGGAAGCGCGCGGAGGGCCTGTAAGCCGGATTCTGTCGTAGGACGACCATTCATCTGGTCCTGCGGTTGCCCGCAGGCTTTAGCTGCCAACCCGGATCGCGGGGCCAAGGCGGCCCGGATGCGATCCCTATTCGGCATTGCTCCCGGTGGGGCTTGCCATGCCGGTCCGGTTGCCCGTCCCGCGGTGGGCTCTTACCCCACCGTTTCACCCTGACTCACGTGATCCGCATGGCGGATTGCGAGAGCGGTCTGTTTTCTGTGGCGCTTTCCCTCGGGTTGCCCCGGCCGGGCGTTACCCGGCACCGTTGCCTTGTGGAGTCCGGACTTTCCTCCCAAACAATCCGCCAAGAGCGCATTGCAGGCGGCCGTCCGGCCCTCCGCGCAACAGGCGATGTAAGGGGTTTCGCGGCTCAGGTCCAGAGCGCGGCGTGGCCCAGCGGCGTGTAATCCTGCGGGCAGAGCGGGCCGGTGGCGAAGGGGCGGTAGCGCAGCCTGACAGCGGCGAGCAGGGCATCGTCATCCACATCCGCAGTATAGCCGGCATGGCGCGCCACGGTTCTGAACGTGTCCGGTTCCGGGGCGTCCGGGCCGGGGTCCTGGCCTCTCTGTCCCGCCAGTCCGGCCCGTTCCAGTCTTTCCCAATCGAAATGCGGTCCCGGGTCGGTTTTGCGGTCGGGCGCCATGTCGGAATGGCCGATCACCCGCTCGGGCGGAATGCTCCAGCGGCGCAGGATGCCGGGCAGGATGGCTTCCAGCGTGGCCATCAGCGGCGCGGGGAACGGGGTGTCGCCGGGATTGTCCAGCTCGATCCCGACGGAGCGGGAATTGACATCGGTCACGTCACCCCAGGATCCGGCGCCGGCGTGCCAGGCGCGGGCCACCTCCGCCACCATCTGCCAGGCGCGGCCGTCCGCGGCGATGAGGTAATGCGCCGACACTTCCGCCGAAGGGTCGCAGAGACGTTCCAGCGCGGCCTCGGCGCTGGCCATGGCGGTGTGGTGGATCACCACGATATCGGGTTTCGCGCCAAGGCGGCGCGGCCCGAAATTGGGGGAGGGATGCCAGAGCGGCGCTGTCACGCAGACTGCCCGGGGGTCAGTTCCGCACCGCCGCGCGGAATGGGCGCGGGTCCCAGGCGCAGGCATAGCCGTCGCCATCGGGATCGAGCCCCATGCGGTCGCGGCGCGGGCCGCCCTGGGCCAGGAAATCGGTCTGTGCCTGGTCGGCCGAGTTGTACTTGGCGCAGTTGCGCTGGAACTTGGCCTGCTTGTTGAGGCCGACGCGGGTATAGAGCTGCTGCCCCTTGGGATGGCTGGTTTCCAGCGCGTACTGCACGATGTTGGGCCCGGCATTGCCGGTCCGTTCGGGCAGCGCACCGGGCTGGACCACCTGGTACTGGGCGCGGTTCTGGGCAATCAGTTCGGCATCGTCCTGGATCGAGCGGGCGTTGCCCACGGCGTCGAAACTGTTCTCGTTCGAGATGCCGCCGGCGCTGGTCACCGTCTGGGGCGCGGGGTTCGAGGGGCTGGCATGGACGACCTGCTGGCCCGAGTTCTGCGAGGTTTCGGCCAGCCGCGCCGCGGTTTCGCGGGCGATCTCATCGCTGGTGGAGGCCGAACTGAGCCCGCCGGTGGGCGTGTAGGCGCCCGAACCCGTCTGGCGCGTGGTGTTGGTGGACGAGGTCACGGTGCCGGGAGTTCCGGGCGCGGTCGCGCCTTGCGTCGCGCTGAGCGGGGTGCCGGGCGTGGCCTGGCCGCGGTTCTCGGGCGATATTGCGCCGGCCGGTGGCACGGCAGAGCCGCCGCTCAGCGCCGCGTCGCGGGCGCGTTGCTGGGCAATATACTCTTCCGACGTGCCAAAGCCGACGCCGGCGCCGCTATCGGGCACGCCCGCGCCGCTGTCGGGAATTCCGGGCGAACAGGCGGTCAGCCCGACAAGGGCCGTTACACAAAGGGAAAATCGCATCTGCTTAGATCCTGCCGATTTGTTTTGCGGCAATTTACCACCATTTGCCGGGTTTGGCCACAAAGCCCGCCGCCGCCTCGAGCGCGTAGGCGGTGTTAAGCAGATCGCCCTCTTCCCAGGGCCGTCCGATCAGTTGCAGGCCAAGCGGCAGCCCGTTGCGGTTGAGCCCGGTGGGCACCGCGATACCGGGCAGTCCGGCGAGGTTCACGGTTACGGTGAACACGTCGTTGAGATACATCTCGACCGGGTCATCGGACTTGCGGCCCAGTTCGAACGCGGCCGAGGGGGTGGCGGGGGTCAGGATCGCGTCGATGCCTGCGTCGAACACATCCTCGAAATCCTTCTTGATGAGGGCACGCACCTTGCGGGCGCGGTTGTAGTAGGCGTCGTAGAACCCCGCCGACAGCACGTAGGTGCCGATCATCACGCGGCGCTGCACCTCTGGACCGAAGCCTTCGGCGCGGGTCTTTTCGTACATCTCGGTGATGCCGTCGCCTTGGGCCAGCTTGGCGCGGTGCCCGTAGCGCACGCCGTCATAGCGCGCGAGGTTCGAGGACGCCTCGGCGGGCGCGATGACGTAATAGGCGGGCAGGGCGTACTTGGTGTGGGGCAGCGAGATATCGACAATCTCGGCGCCCGCGTCGGCCAGCATGTCCTTGCCTTGGGTCCAGTGCGTCTCGATCTCTTCGGGCATGCCGTCCATGTGGTATTCCTTCGGAATCCCGATTTTCTTGCCGCGGATGTCGCCGGTGAGCATCGCCTCGAAATCCGGCACGGGGATGTCGGCGCTGGTGCTGTCCTTGGGGTCGTGGCTGCACATGGCTTCCAGCATGATGGCGGCGTCGCGCACCGACTTGGTCATCGGGCCCGCCTGATCCAGCGACGAGGCAAAGGCCACGATCCCCCAGCGCGAGCAGCGCCCGTAGGTGGGCTTGATGCCGGTGATGCCGGTGAAGGCGGCAGGCTGGCGGATCGAGCCGCCGGTGTCGGTGCCGGTGGCGCCAAGGCAGAGGTCGGCGGAGACGGCCGAGGCCGAGCCACCCGAGGAGCCGCCGGGCGTCAGGGCCATCTCGTCATTGCCGCGCCGCCACGGGTTGACGGCGTTGCCATAGACGGAGGTCTCGTTCGACGAGCCCATGGCGAACTCGTCCATGTTGAGCTTGCCCAGCATGACGGCGCCGGCGTCGAAGAGATTCTGGCTGACGGTGGATTCGTATTCCGGCTTGAAGCCGTTGAGGATGCCGCTGGCGGCCTGAGAGGGCACGCCCTTGGTGCAGAAGAGATCCTTGATGCCAAGCGGGATGCCGCACATCGACGGCGCGTCGCCGGCTTGCAGGCGCGTGTCGGCGGCCTTGGCCTGATCCCGCGCGATCTCGGGCGTGTGGTGCACGAAGGCGCCAAGCGCGCCCGCGACCTCGATCGCCGTAAGGCAGGCTTCGGTCAGTTCCTCGGAGGTGATCTCGCCCGCGCGCAGGTTGTTGCGGGCGTCGGCGATGGTCATTGCATTGAGATCGGTCATCATTCCACCACTTTCGGCACGGCGAAAAAGCCCTCGCGGGCGTCGGGGGCGTTGGACAGCACCTTGTCCTGCTGGCCGCCGTCGGTCACGACGTCTTCGCGGCGCTTCAGCCGCATGGGCGTGACCGAGACCATCGGCTCGACGCCTTCCACATCGACCTCGTTCAGCTGGTCGATGAAGCCGAGGATCGTGTTGAACTCTTTGGCCAGCGCCGGCAGGTCGTCTTCCTCGACCCGGATGCGGGCCAGCTTGGCCACCTTGGCGGCGGTCGCGGTGTCGATGGACATGGGGGCATCTCCGTGTGCGTTATCGCATCCGCGTTTAGCGCCCGCGCCGGGACGGTGCAAGGGCGTGGCGGCGGTAGAGCTCGATCATCCAGCCCAGCATGAGCGCATTGAGGACGTGCCAGCCGAAATGGGTGCCAAGGGCGAGGCTGTCGCACAAGGGCGCGTCGAGGCTGCGGAAGGTGAGTGACAGCAGAAGCAGGCCCGCGCCGAGGGCAAGGCCGCGCGACAGGGCGGCGTCGGCGCGCAGCAGCCAGGCGTAGAGCAGGATGACCAGGGGTAGCGTCAGGTAAGAGGCCGAGGGGCCATAGAGCGGCACCTGCGAAAGGAGCGGCATGGCGAGCGCGGTTGCGCCAAGGAAGGCCGGGATGGTGGCGGCGGAGGCGAGGGCGGAGAGGCCGAGGTAGTATCGCGTCGTGGCGTAGAGATAGGTCAGCGCGAAGAGCATGATCGGCAGGACATCGAGCATCGCCGCCCAAGGCTGGGCAAAGGTGTGAAACAGGAACGAGCCGATCCCGATCAGCGCCAGAAGCGCGACGAGGGGGCGGGCCAGAGCAAGCTCGGTGCCGCGCAGGCGCCACGCCATGACGAGCGCGGCGACGAGGAAGGCGGCGTTGGTGATCGCGTTGACCGGCTCGGCCCAGAAGCCGGGATCGGTGCGTTCGCAATAGGCGTCGATGGCGCGGGTCCAGTCCATGTGGAAATCGGTGGCCTCTCTGCTAACTTCCCCGTGGGAATGACATAAGGAGAGCGTCATGAAAATCATCTGGCTGGGACATTCGAGTTTCCGCATCGAGATCGCCGATCAGGTTCTGCTGATCGACCCGTGGCTGACGGGCAACCCGATGCTGGACGAGGCGCATCATGACGCGGCCACCAAGGGGGCCACGCATATTCTGCTGACCCATGCGCATTTCGACCATGCGTCGGACCTGCCGGACCTGGCGAAAAAACTGTCGGTGCCGGTGGTGGGGCAGTTCGACCTGATGGGCTGGTGGGAAGAAAGCGCGGGCCTGGAGGTTGTCGGCTTCAACAAGGGCGGCACGGTCGCCCTGGGGGACGTGAAGGTGACGATGGTGCACGCCACGCATTCCTCGAGCTTTGGCGGAGAGAACGGTCCGCATGTGCCCGGCACCGAATGCGGGTTCATGATCGAGGGCGAGGGGCATGTGATCTATGTCTCGGGTGACACCGACGTGATGGCCGACATGGGTGTGTTCAACGACCTGCACAAGCCCGATATCGGCATCCTCTGCGCCGGGGGGCATTTCACCATGGATATGAAGCGGGCGGCCTATGCGGCGAAAACCTTCTTCGATTTCAAGACGGTGATCCCGTGCCACTACAAGACCTTCCCGCTTCTGGAGCAGTCTGCGGAGGCGCTGAAGGACGGCCTGCCGGGGGTCGACGTGATCGAGCCGGAGGTGATGACGGCGATCGAGATCTGAGCGGGGCAAAACTTTTTAGAAAAGTTTTGGTAAAAGCTTTGAGAAAGCTTTTGGTGCCCGGACCTCCAGGTGGGGTTCGGGCATCGGCGTTGTTATATGAGTATTTTTGGCAAGAAAAAGAGCGCTTTGCGATTTATTCTTCACGCAGAGTTCTGAAGAATTGCGTCAACAGGGCTTCCGCTTCGGTGGCGTTGATCCCGTCGTAAATCTCGGGCGCGTGGTGGGTCTGGGCATGGGTGAAGATCCGGGCGCCCTGGGCCACGCCGCCGGATTTGGGGTCGGCGGCGCCATAATAGAGCCGCGCGATGCGGGCATTTGCGATGGCGGTGGCGCACATCGCGCAGGGCTCCAGCGTGACGGTCAGGCTGTGACCGGGCAGGCGCTCGCTGCCGACCGCCGCACAGGCGGCGCGGATCGCCAGGATTTCGGCGTGTGCGGTGGGGTCACTCAGTTCCCGCGTGCGGTTGCCGGCCTGCGCCACTATGCGTCCCGCCGGGTCGGCCACAACCGCGCCCACGGGCACCTCGCCACGGTCGCGGGCGGCGCGGGCCTCGGCCAGGGCCGTGTCCATATGGCTTTTGAACGTCATGCCCCTGATTGCCGTGCGGGCGGTGCTTTCGCAAGAGGCAAGGATGGGGTAAGGCCGTGGCATGACTCGCAAACCCACCCAGAATACGCCGCCAGGCGACAGGATCGCCAAGGTGATCGCCCGTGCCGGTGTGGCCAGCCGTCGCGAAGCGGAGCGCATGATCGAGGCGGGCCGGGTGCGGGTGAACGGTGCGGTGATCGACCGCGCGGCGCTGAACGTGACCGGCGCCGACCGGATCGAGGTTGACGGGCGCGCGCTCGATGCGCCGGAGCCGCCGCGGCTGTGGCTGTATCACAAGCCTGCGGGGCTGGTGACGACCACCCGAGACGAGCAGGGGCGCGAGACGATTTTCGACAAGCTTCCCGAGGACTTGCCGCGTGTTCTTAGTGTGGGTCGGCTTGACCTGAACTCCGAAGGGTTGTTGCTCTTGACCAATGACGGCGGCGTCAAGCGCAAGCTGGAACTGCCCTCGACCGGTTGGGTGCGGAAGTACCGTGTGCGCGTGAAAGGGCGGCCCGAAGACGCCACGTTCGAGCCGTTGCGCAAGGGGCTGACACTGGATGGCGAGGTGTTTCAGCCGATGTCGGTGGTGCTGGATCGGCAAAAGGGGGCCAATGCCTGGGCCACGGTGGGCATCCGCGAGGGCAAGAATCGCGAGATTCGCCGCGCGATGGAGGCGGTGGGCTGCCAGGTGAACCGGCTGATCCGGGTGTCCTATGGCCCGTTCCAACTTGGGCAGCTGAAGGCCGGCGAGGTCGAGGAAATCCGGCCCCGGGTGCTGCGCGACCAGTTGGGCATGGACGAGACGCCGGGCAAGGAAAAGCCCGCGAAAGGCCGGCCGAAGGTTCAACGGAAGCGTCGGTAGAGGACAGTTTTGAATTTCAAAATCAGACAGTTCTGCGCTTACTTTGATGTGGCGCCGCGGCGGTAGGCTTGCGGTGTGGTGCCATAGCGCTTGCGGAATCGCTCTGCCAGTTGCGAGGCGCTGGCAAAGCCGGTTGCGGCGGCGATCTGGCCGATGCTGAGGCGCGTTTCGTTCAACAGCGCATGGGCGCGGGCGATGCGCAGGTCGAGATAGTATTGCGCCGGCGTGGCGGCGAGGTAGCGGGTGAAATGCCGCTCAAGCTGACGCCGGGACAGGCCCACATCGGTGGCGACTTGGGAGATGTCCAGCGGGTCCTCGATATGGGCGGCCATCAGGTCGGTCGCGGCGATCAGTTGCGGATTGTGACTGCCCAGGGCGGCGGCGTAGGCGGGGCGCTGGGGCGCGCTGCGGTTGCCGGCGCGGCGGTGCAGGCACATGTCGGCGACGATGGCCGCCAGCGCCGGGCCGTGGTCGCGCTCGATGATTTCCAGCATCATGTCGGTCGCGGCAGATCCGCCGCCGCAGGTGAACAGCCCGCCGTCTTCCTCGTAGAGATGCCCGGTGGGTTCCAGCCCCGGAAAGGTCTCGCGAAAGGCCGGCTGGTTTTCCCAGTGCAGGGTAAAGCGGCGGTCCTTCAAGCGCCCGGCACGGGCGAGCGCGAAGGCGCCCGTGCAGATGCCGCCCACCTGGATGCCGTGCGCCCATTGCCGGTTGACCCATGTCACCGCCCGTGGCGGCGCGGTGTCCAGCGGGGCGACACCGGCGCAGACGAAGGCCTTGTCGCTGCGCGACAGGTCGTAGGCCGGGCTGTCGGGGGTGATGGTCACGCCGCAGGAGCATGAAACAGCTTCGCCGTCTATCGTGCTGACAAACCAGCGATAAAGCTCTTTCCCGGCCACCTGGTTGGCGACGCGCAAGGGCTCGATCGCCGAGGTGAACGCCAGCAGCGTCAGCCGGGGCAGCAGCAGGAAATGATAGTCCTGGGGCGGGCCGTCATACTCGACCCGCAAACTGGCCGCGCCGCGCGGGACGAAGGATTTGCGTTCCATGGCGAATTGGTAGCATGTGGCCGGGAACTGGCAAGGGAGGACGCGCGCGATGCGGGCATTGATACAGCGGGTGAGCGAGGCCCAGGTGCGCGTGGATGGCGCGGTGATCGGGGCCACCGGGCCCGGGCTGCTGGTGCTGGTCTGCGCGATGCAGGGCGATGGCGCGGCAGAGGCCGAGGCGCTGGCGGCGAAGGTGGCCAAGCTGCGGATCTTCAAGGACGCAGCGGGCAAGATGAACCGCTCGGTGCGCGACGCGGGCGGCAGCGCGCTGGTGGTCAGCCAGTTCACGCTGGCCGCCGACACCTCGCGCGGGACACGACCGGGATTTTCCCAGGCGGCGGCGCCCGAGGAGGGCCGGCGCCTCTACGAGCGCTTCGCCGAGGCGCTGGCGGGCGAGGGCGTGCCGGTCGAAACCGGCGCGTTCGGCGCCGACATGCAGGTCAGCCTGGTCAATGACGGGCCGGTGACGATCTGGCTGGAGGTCTGAGGCCTTACGTGCAGAAATGTCGCGCTTTCCTCGTGCGCCTGGTGCGCTAAGGTTGCGCCATGCCGTATCAGTGGAACCAGACGCGGGACGGGGATGACGAGGTGTGCGAGCTGCGGCTCTGGCCGCATCGGTCGCTGCCGCGCCGGGGATTTGCGCTCTTCATCGTGATCACCTGCGGGATGCTGACCCTGCCGCTTTATCCGCTGATCGGGACGGTCACGCTGTGGGGGCTGCTGCCGTTCCTGTTGCTGGCGGTCTGGGGCGTGTGGGCGGCGTTGGAGCGCTCCTACAAGGACGCGCAGATGAACGAGGAGCTGACGATCGACCGCGAGGCGGTGCACCTTGTGCGCACCAACGCGCGCGGGCCGGTGCAGGAATGGGATTGCGAAAGCTACTGGGCGAAGGTTGAGATGCATCCCACGGGCGGGCCGGTGCCGCATTACGTGACGCTGAAGGGCAAGGGGCGACAGGTGGAAATCGGCGCGTTCCTGAGCGAGGACGAACGCAAGGCGGTTTACGGCGAGATCGCCGATGCGCTGAAGCGTATTGCGCTGCCCGACCCGATGGGGGCCGGATAGGCGCCGGGCCGCAGCGGTCGCGGCGGCCCGGTGTGAGTGGTGGTTGCCGAACGTCCGGTTTGCCTCAGTTGATGAGGCGCACCAGGTTATCCATCGATTTTCTCAGCCGGATCTGCCCGGAGCGGGGGTTCGGCGAGGGCAGGATCAACTGGGTGGTCGTCTTGCCGATCCCGAGCTGATTGTTCAACTGCACATCGACGCGGACGCCCCGGGGATCGGGCCTGGACGACTGGACGATGCCAAGCACCTGCCGGTCGGATGTCATGAGCACGACGCCAGCCAGGTCCGGCATGGCGCTGCGCGTGCTCACTGCGCCGCCCGAGGATCCGGCCGGGTTTGCCGCGTTCGCGGTGGAACCGGGGTTCGAGCTGCTGCCGGAACCGGAATTCGTATCGCCGTCGGAATCGGAGGCAGTCTCGCTTCCGACGCCGACACCGACCCCCGCGCCGACACCGGAACCGCCGACACCAACGCCAACGCCCGCGCCGATACCGGAACCGCCGACACCGGCGCCGACGCCCGCTCCGACGCCGGTCCCTCCGACGCCTGCACCGACGCCCGCTCCGACGCCGGTGCCCGCGTCGCTGGAGCCCGCGCCGACCCCTGCGGCGGCACCAACGCCGCCGACAGCGCCACCGACCGCACCGCCAACGCCGCCGACAGCACCACCGACCGCTTCGCCTACGCCGCCGACAGCACCGCCAACGGCACCACCGAGGCCTCCCTCGGCATGCGCGGGAGACATCGCTGTCGTCGACAGCAACGCACAAGCGGAGACAATTTTGAGGAAATCAGACTGCGTGTACTTGGACATAGTTCCACTCCTACTAACTAAAAGTCCACCCAGTACACGTTAAGGTAGCACAAGACGGCATTCTCACAAGAAAACGAATTAAACTATCTCGCTTCGCGACATTTAAGTGCATGAAAGCTCTGAAAATTATTACTTTGTTGCGAAAGCGTTTTTGGCGACGTTTAGGCTGCGTGAGAGCCACCGCGCGCCGCATCGCCAGCCTGCCGGTGAGGCCATTTCGGATCATTGAAACTCGGTCGCGAATCGCCTGTGTTCCCAAGTGCTCCTGCGGGTGCAGGCCCTGCATATTGCGCGCTCGCGGATACGTGTTGCCCCGGGAAGGAGGGCGCGGAAGAGGAGGTATTCACGGTGAAACCGGCGGCGCCGCGAAGTCGGATGGCTCAAGGCGTCCGGCGCGTGGTTCGGCAAATTAGGCTCTGGAGATCACCAGTTCGAACTTCGTGCCGGTCTCGACAGGGACGCGCTCCAGCGCGCCACCGGCCTTTTGCGCCAGCGCATGAATCAGCCCGTGACCCTGGCTGCCTTCGCGCGCGGGCTGATCCGGGATGCCGATCCCGTCATCGGCAACCGAGACGGTCAGGGTCTCTTCGGTGGCGGCGAGCGAGACATGGATCTTGCCGTCGCTGCGATCGGGGAAGGCGTGTTTCGCGGCGTTGATGCAAAGCTCGTTGACCAGCAGGCCTATTTCGACGGCATTGTCCCGCGGAAGGGAGACGTCGGCGATATCCGCCGTCAACCTGTGCTGTCCCTGAAGATAGGCCGATTGAAGCGAGGCGCAGAGCGTCGTGAGGTAAGGCCGCATCGGCACCTCGCCGATCCGGCCCTCTTCGCGGTAGAGCGCCTCGTGGGCGCGCGCGATGCTGTCCACCCGGCTGTGGATCGCCTTGAGCGCGGGTATCGCCGCTTCGGAGGCCTTGCGCATTTCGATACGCAGCATCGCATTGACCATGGCGAAGTTGTTCTTGACCCGGTGATCCAGTTCCAGCAACAGCAGACGCCGTTCTTCCGCGATGGCGTTGCGTTCCATCAAGGCGCGGCGCACCACGCGGCGAAAGTACTCCGCAAGCGCCACGACCAGGAAGCCCGAGAACACGTTAACAAAGACCCTCGGCCCATCGGTGGGATCGTTGAACGCGAAGGATTGCCTGATCGGCAGCACAAAATACCAGGCGTAGAGGGCGGTGAAGCACATCACGCCCACGCCCGCCCCCCAGCGGCCGAAGAGCGTGGCAAAAAGCACGAAGGGAAGGGTGAGGGCGAACGGCCCCGCACCGGGAAAGACGGTATCGACAGCCCCGCGCGCCAGCACCGCGAGGATCGCGCAGACCCCGGCAACAAGCGCCTGCGCCGTGGGTTCGGGGATGCGCGGCGCAAGCCGATCCACCAGGTCGATCTTCACCCGCCGTCCGGCCATTGGCTGTTCGGTCGCCGCCTCCGGGTCCCGCAAGACGGGTTGCCGAACGTCTTGTGATCCCGCGGGTCGCATATATTGCTGTTTCCCAGTCCCGTGCCGTGCCCAGGGGGCACCTCCCCGGACCGACTATAGGTGCTGTATGCGATCATGTCAGCCAGCTTCCGTACCGCGAAATGCGTCCCGCCGCCCGCCGGTCGGCCCGCGGTGCCTGGCGGGCCGGGTTTTCGGGAGGTCGGTTGCTTAGGCGCAGAGCCGGTCCTTGACCCGCGGACCCACCGCGCCGAAATCCATCTGCCCGGTGTAGTTCTCCTTGAGATGTCCCATCACCTTGCCCATGTCGCGGATCGAGCTGGCGCCGGTCTTGTCGATGGCGGTGTCGATGGCCTTTGCGACTTCCGCCTCGTCCAGCTGGCGGGGCAGGAACTCCTCGATCACCTCGATCTCGCGCTGTTCTTCCTGTGCAAGGTCCAGCCGCCCGCCTTCTTCGTAGGCGCGGACGCTTTCCTGGCGCTGCTTGGTCATCTTGCCCAGGATGGCGAGGATATCGCCATCGGAACAGCCGGTGTCGTTGTCGGTGCCCCGGCGGGCGATGTCCTGGTCCTTGATCGCGGCATTGATCAGGCGCAGCGTGCCCAGCCGCGTCGCGTCCTTGTCCTTCATGGCCTGTTTCAGGGCGTCGTTCACGCGTTCGCGCAATCCCATGTCAGGGTATCCTCTTGTCATCCCGTAAGCGTGCGACATTAATGGAAAGCGAAACGCCGTGCAATAAGCTGCGACACCCTGTCCGGCCCTTGTTTTATTGACCGGAGCGAATGACGTTGCGGCGCGAAACGCGGCCTTGACCGCGCGCGCGGGTGACCATAGGTTCCGCGCAATTTGCCCGATGGAGAATCCCCCATGCCGCACGCGCCCGATGCCCGTCCGACCGCCTGTCTTGCCCTGGCCGATGGATCGCTGTTCTACGGGCGCGGGTTCGGGGCCGAGGGCGAGGTCGCGGCGGAATTGTGTTTCAACACCGCGATGACCGGCTACCAGGAAATCATGACCGATCCCAGCTATGCCGGGCAGGTGGTGACCTTCACCTTTCCGCATATCGGCAACGTGGGCGTGAACCCCGACGATGACGAGACCGCCGACCCGGTGGCCGAGGGCATGGTCGTCAAGTGGGACCCGACCGAGCCGTCGAACTGGCGCTCGACCGAGCGGCTGGGCGAGTGGCTGGCGCGGCGGGGCCGTGTGGCCATCGGTGGTGTCGATACCCGCCGTCTGACGCGGGCCATCCGCCAGCAGGGCGCCCCGCACGTGGCGCTGGCGCACCGGGCGGACGGCAAGTTCGACACCGATGCGCTGGTCGCCAAGGCCCGCGCCTTTGCCGGGCTGGAGGGCATGGACCTGGCCCGCCAGGTGACCTGCGCGCAAAGCTATCGCTGGGACGAGATGCGCTGGGCCTGGCCCGACGGATTCCCGCGCCAGACGCAAGCCCGGCACAAGGTGGTGGCGATTGATTACGGCGCCAAGCGCAACATCCTGCGCTGCCTGGCCAGCGCCGGCTGCGAGGTGACGGTGATGCCCGCCACGGCCACCGCCGAGGACGTGCTGGCACAAAGCCCCGACGGCGTGTTCCTGTCGAACGGCCCCGGCGACCCGGCGGCGACGGGCGAATACGCCGTGCCGATGATCCGCGGCGTTCTGGAAAAGAACCTGCCGCTCTTCGGGATCTGCCTGGGTCACCAGATGCTGGGCCTTGCCCTGGGTGCGCGGACGATCAAGATGAACCACGGTCATCACGGCGCGAACCATCCGGTGAAGGACCTGACCACCGGCAAGGTCGAGATCACGTCAATGAACCACGGGTTCGCCGTGGACAGCCAGACCCTGCCCGCAGGCGTGGTGCAATCGCATGTCTCGCTCTTCGACGGGTCGAACTGCGGCATCCGCATGGAAGACCGCCCGGTCTTTTCGGTGCAGCACCATCCCGAGGCCAGCCCCGGCCCGCAGGACAGCTTTTACCTGTTCGAGCGTTTCGCCGCCTCGATGGACCGCTAGGGTCCGGCAGGCGCTCCGCCCGTCCGCCCGCTCGGGCGGGCCCGGGGCCGGTGCGTTAACCTTTCTTTTACGCGTTGTTAACCGCTCGCTGGTAGACCGTCACCTGTCACGCAGAAGGACAGACGGTCATGGGGATTTCGGAACTGCGGCAGACATACCCGTTCCAGGATGCCGCCGATGTTGACGCGGCGGGGGTGGATTCCGACCTGGTCAGGCAAGGGGTCCTGAACGTTCGCGACGCGATCCTCGCGCGGCAGATGCGCCGGCATTGCGACGCCGGTATGGACCGGATCCTCGTGGCCGAGGGCCTGGTGACGCGCGGCGATCTGCTGAACGCGCATGCGCGGCGCTTTCGGTCACGGCAGGTCGACGCGGCCGAGATTGCAGCGCTGGACCCCATCGCGGTGCCGCTCGCGCCCCGGATCCTGTTGCGATACGCGTTCTTTCCCGTCACCGATCGTGACGGGCATCCCGCCATCGTCTGCGGCGACCCCGAGGCGCTCGCCTTTGCGCGCGCCCATCTTCCGGCCGATCTTCGGCGCGCCCGGGTTCTGATAGCCCCGCGCGAGGTGGTGCAGGCCCATGTCGCGGATCATTTCGACGAGATCCTGACCGATGCGGCACAAGCGCGTGTTCCCCTGGCGGAGAGTTGCCGCAGTTGGGCGCACAGCCACGTCGGGCGGCTGGTTTGGGTGCTGGCAGGGTTGACCGCGCTGATCGTGGCGACGCTGTTCTTTGCCAAGGCGATCCTGGCGGTATTGATGGGCTGGGCGGCGTTCACCCTGGTCGTGTCGGCGATGACCAAGCTGCTGGCTTTCGTGGCGCGATTGGCCGAGGGGCCGGTCGCCACGGTCGTGCCGGCCGTCGAGGACAAGACGCCCTTGCCCAGGGTGTCGGTGCTGGTGCCGCTCTTCCGCGAGACCGAGATGGTGCACGCACTGGTCGCGCGGCTGAGCCAACTGACATATCCCAAATGCCTGCTGGATGTGGTTCTGGTGCTCGAGGAGGAAGACGCCATGACCCAAGCGACGCTGGCGCAGATCGACCTGCCCAGCTGGATCCGCATGGTCGTGGTGCCCGACGGTCAGCCCCGCACCAAGCCGCGGGCGATGAACTTTGCGCTGGATTTCTGCGAGGGCGACATCATCGGCATCTTTGACGCCGAGGATGCGCCCGAGCCCGACCAGATCACCCGCGTCGCACGCCATTTCCAGCAGGCGCCGCCCGAGGTTGCGTGCCTTCAGGGCATTCTGGATTACTACAATCCGCGCCAGAACTGGCTGGCGCGGTGTTTCACCATCGAATACGCCACCTGGTTCCGCACTATCCTGCCGGGCATGGCGCGGCTTGGGTTCGCCATCCCGCTGGGCGGAACGACGCTCTATTTCCGCCGCGACGCGCTGGAGGCGCTGGGCGGCTGGGACGCGCATAACGTGACCGAGGATGCCGACCTGGGCTTCCGACTGGCCCGGCACGGCTTTCGCACCGAGATGGTGGCGACGGTCACCGAGGAAGAGGCGAATTGCCGGACCTGGGCGTGGATCAAGCAAAGGTCGCGTTGGCTGAAAGGGTACATGACGACGTACCTGGTGCATATGCGGCGCCCCGGTCTGCTGTATCGGCAGCTGGGGGCGTGGAAGTTCTGGGGGTTCCAGGCGCATTTCGTGACCGCCCTGAGCCAGGTCGTCCTGGCACCGTTCCTGTGGTCCTTCTGGCTGGTGTTCCTGGGCTTGCCGCACCCTCTGGATCCGCTGATGTCGCGAACGGTGCTGGTGGCCTTCGGGGCGCTCTTGCTGGCCATAGAGGTGCTGAACCTGACGATCTACATGGCCTCGGTCACCGGGCCGAAGCATCGCCACCTTCTGGCCTGGGTCCCGACGATGCATTTCTATCTGCCGCTGGGCGCGGTGGCGGCCTACAAGGCGCTCTACGAGCTGGTGCTCAAACCGTTCTTCTGGGACAAGACGCAGCACGGCCTGTCGCTGGCCGTGGCACCGCCGCCGGCGACGCGATCCGCCTCAGATCAGCGTATCCAGTTCCCCTGAATCCAGCTTCAGCCGGGTCACGAACGCCTTGGAAATATGGGCGCGCAGGGCGTCGCCAGCGGCTTCGGCATTGCCGGTCTCGATCGCGGTCACGATCGCGTCGTGCTCGGCCAGCGCATCCTCGGGCCGGCCAAGCGCGGCCAGCGAGGTGGTGGCCATCAGCGCCATGGAGCGATGCACGAGGTCCAGCTGCTGCACCAGAAAGCGGTTGTGCGACGCCAGGTGGATCTGCTTGTGAAAGCGCCGATTGGCGCGGGCCATCGCCTTGGGGTCGTCGACCAGCGCCCGGTCGTCGGTCACCATGTCGCGCAGCACGCGAATCTCCTCGGGCGCGGCGTGGCGGGCGGCGAGGTTCGCGGCCAGCCCCTCGAGCTCGGCGCGCACCACGTAAAGCTCGGCCAGCTGGTTGTGATCGAGCGATGACACGATCAGGCTGCGGCCGTCGCGCGTGAGCAGGCTTTGGGTTTCCAGCCGCTGCAACGCCTCGCGGATCGGGGTGCGCGACACGCCGAACCGCTCTGCCAGGTCGCTTTCCACCAGGCGGTCGCCGGGCTTGTAATCGCCGGTGTCGATCGCCTCGAGGATCATGTGATAGGCATCTTTCTGCGGCGCGGCTATGGTCATCGCACTCTCTTTTGGTATGTGGTTTCAGGCGACGAGGATATGCGGGGCCGGAGGCAGGGCGCAAGCCTTGCCGGGCCCTGCGACAATTAAGAGCGGGGGAAGGCGATGGCGAAAGCGTTCTTTGCACATGTGGAGACCTGGGTGTTCGACCTGGACAACACGCTGTACCCGCCGGAAATGCGCCTGTTCGACCAGATCGAGGTGCGGATGACGCAGTTCGTGATGAATGCGCTGGGCGTGGACCGGGCCGAGGCCGACCGGCTGCGGCTGGACTATTGGCGGCGGCATGGCACGACGCTGGCCGGGCTGATGCGCGAGCATGGCGTCGATCCGGGGCCGTACCTGACAGATGTGCACGACATCTCCTTCGACCTGCTGGAGGCGGATGCCGAACTGGCCGCGCATATCCGGGCGCTGCCGGGGCGCAAGATCGTCTATACCAACGGCTCGGCCCCTTACGCGCAGCGCGTGGTCGAGGCGCGGGGGCTGGAGGGGCTGTTCGACGCGATCTACGGCGTGGAACATGCGGGCTTTCACCCCAAGCCGGACCGGGCGGCGTTCGACCGGGTGTTCGCCACCGACGGCGTCGTGACCGCGAAGGCCGCGATGTTCGAGGATGACGTGCGCAATCTTGCGGCGCCGCATGCGATGGGGATGCGGACCGTGCTGGTCGGCCCCGAGCCGGTCGAGGCCGATCACGTGCATCACCATACCGATGATCTGTCGGGGTTCCTGTCGCGGCTGGTCTGAGGGTCCGCTGCGGCGATTTGCACCTTTTGCGCGGCGCGGGAGCAGCCTACGTCAGGTCGCGAGACATGACGCAGGATGCAGACGATGCCCCAGACCGAAGGCACCGAGGACGACACCGGACCACACCCGGCGGAGAGTTCGAGCGAAACATCAATTGCGGTGCGTATCCTGTTGTTTCTGGGCGTTCTTCTAGTGGCGTGGGGTGGGGCAATCGTGCTTTGGGGCGTGCCGGGTCTCTACCTGCCGGCGCTGGCGCTCGTGCCCGTCATATGGCTGTTTCTGCTGATCATCTCGCGCGCCTGAGACGGTCTGGCCGTCGCTGCGTGCGCGGTCTATGGTGCCGCTGAAAAGGAGGCCTGCGCATGAGCCGTTTCGATCATGATATCGTCGTGTCCGGCGGTGGCGTTGCCGGTCTGTCGGCGGCGGCCCTGTTCGGGGGCGCGGGGTTCCGCGTGCTCTGCGTCGATCCGGCCCCGCCGGTGACCGAGCGCGACGCCGAAGGCTCGGACCTGCGCACCACCGCGATCCTGCAACCGGCGCAGGCGCTTCTGGCGCAGGCGGGCATCTGGGACAGGCTCGACGCCCACGCCGCCCCGTTGCAGGTGATGCGCATCGTCGACGCGGGCGGCGCGGTGCCCGAGCCGCGCGTCGTCAAGGATTTCAATGCGGGCGACATCTCGGAAAAGCCGTTTGGCTGGAACCTGCCCAACTGGCTCTTGCGGCGCGAGATGGTGGCGCAACTGGACAGCCTCGATACCGTGGAGTTTCGCCCCGGCGTGGCGGCGGAAAGCCTCTTTACCCGAGAGGCCGAGGCGCGGGTGGGATTGAGCGATGGCAGCAAGATCCGCACCCGGCTGGTGCTGGCCGCCGACGGGCGCGGCTCGCCCATGCGCCAGGCGGCGGGAATATCCGTGAAAACAACGCGCTACGGGCAGAAGGCGCTGGCCTTTGCCGTGACGCATCCGATTCCGCATGACAATGTCTCGACCGAGATCCACCGCACGGGAGGCCCGTTCACGCTCGTCCCGCTGCCGGATTACGAGGGGCGGCCCTCGTCCGCCGTGGTGTGGATGGAGGACGGCCCCGATGCGCAGCGGCTGGCCGCGCTAGACGTGGCCGCGTTCGAGGCGGAGATGAGCACGCGGTCCTGCCACCTCTTCGGGCCGCTGACGCTGGCCTCGCGCCGGACGGTCTGGCCGATCATTTCCCAGGTGGCCGAGCGCATGGCGGGCGAGCGCATCGCCCTCGTGGCCGAGGCAGCGCATGTGGTGCCGCCCATCGGAGCGCAGGGGCTGAACATGTCGCTTGGCGACCTGCATGTGCTGCTAGAGCTGGCGCAGGCCAATCCCGAACGCCTGGGCGACCGCGAGATGCTGGAGACTTATCACAAGCGCCGCCACTGGGAGGTGATGTCACGGGTCACCGGCATCGACGTGCTGAACCGCGCCTCGATGGTCAGCGCGCCGGTGCTGCGCGACGCGCGGATGCAGGCGCTCAACGCATTGTACGGGCTGGCCCCGGTGCGAAAGACGCTGATGCAGCTGGGGCTGGGCGCAAGGGGTTGAGAATGCGGGCATTTCTGCGCGGGCATTGGCAATTGCTGTTGCTGGTGGCCGCGATTGCGGTGCTGTGGCAGACCCCGGTGGTGATCCCGCTGAAACTCTTGGTGGTGTTCCTGCACGAGCTGGGCCACGTGCTGGCCGTGCTGCTGACCGGCGGCGCGGTTCTGGACCTGACGCTCGACCCGATGCAGGGCGGGGCCGTGACCTCGCGCGGCGGCAATCGCTTTATCAGCCTGAGCGCGGGTTACCTTGGCTCGCTGCTGATCGGCGTCGCGCTCTTCACGGCCGCCGTGCGGACGCGCGCCGACCGCGCGGTGCTGGGCGCGCTGGGGGTCACGCTGCTGGCGGTGACGGTGCTTTACGTGCGGTCGCCCTTCGCGCTGGTGTTCGGGGCCGGGACGGGCGCGGCGATGCTGTTGGCGGCGAAATACTTGGCCCGGGATGTCAGCGACCTGATGCTGCGGGTGATCGGGCTGGCTTGCATGATCTACGTGCCGCTCGATATCTACAGCGACACGATTGCGCGCAGCTGGCTGCATTCCGACGCGCGTATGCTGGCCGAGGAGTTCGGCGGCACCACCTGGATGTGGGGTGGGCTTTGGCTGTTGGCCAGCGCCTGGGTGATCTGGATGTGCCTGCGTCGGGCGAACAGCAATATACGTTTGCGGTAAAAGCCGCGCGCTCGCCAGACCGCGGGATGGCGACCCCATCGTGTCTTCAGGTCACTTTATATCTGCCACATCCGCAAAGCCTGAAATCGAAGCTCAAACGGTAAGCAATCGCCAGCCCGGGGGGCGGTCTGGCGATCGCGCGGCGGCGCAGCTAGCTGCGCCTCGACTCCGCGCGTGGTCTATAGCACCCTATCGATCACCTCTTGCAGCCGGGCCTTGGCGGCCTCGACGTCATAGAGCTTGTCCAGCCCGAAAAGCCCCAGCCGGAAGGTCATGAACCCGTCCGGCTCGCTCACTTGCAGCGGCACGCCGGCGGCGATCTGCATTCCTTCGGCGGCGAATTTCTTGCCGTTTTGTACCTCGGGGTCGGTGGTATAGCTGACCACCACACCCGGCGCGCCGAACCCATCGGCGGCCACGGAGGTCACGCCCTTGTCGGCCAGCATGGCGCGCACCGCATTGCCCAGGTCCCATTGCGCCTGCCGCAGTTTTTCAAAGCCGAAGTCCTTCGTCTCCTGCATCGTGTCGCGGAACCCGCGCAGGGCGTCGGTGGGCATGGTGGCGTGATAGGCATGACCGCCGTTCTCATAGGCCTGCATGATCGCGTGCCATTTCTTGAGGTCGATGGCGAAGCTGTTGGAGGTGGTCTTTTCCAAACGCTCCAGCGCGCGCTCGGACATCATCACGAGGCCCGCCGAGGGCGAGGCCGACCAGCCCTTTTGCGGGGCCGAGATCAGGACGTCGACGCCGGTCTGTTCCATGTCAACCCAGGCGCAGCCCGAGGCGATGCAGTCGAGCACCATCAGGGCGCCCACCTCGTGCGCGGCCTCGGCCAGCGCGGTGATGTAGTCGTCGGGCAGGATGATGCCGGCGCTGGTTTCCACATGCGGCGCGAAGACGGCGTCGGGTTTTGCCTCGCGGATCTTCGCGATGACTTCCTCGATGGGCGCGGGGGCAAAGGGGGCCTGCGCCCCGTTGCCGGTCTGGCGGGCCATGCAGACGGTCGTGTCCGACGTGAAGGCGCCTGCGTCGAAGATCTGGCTCCAGCGATAGGAGAACCAGCCGTTGCGCACAATGAGCGCGTGGGCGTCATGGCCGAACTGGCGGGCGACGGCCTCCATCGCGACGGTACCGCCGCCGGGCACGATGGCCACGGCAGAGGCGTTGTAGACCTCTTTCAGCATGGATGAAATGTCGTTCATAACTCCTTGGAATACCTTGCTCATGTGGTTGAGAGAGCGGTCGGTGAAGACGACGGAGTATTCCAGCAGGCCGTCGGGATCGATATCGGGGCGGAGGGCGGTCATGGGCGTTTGGTCCTGGGTTGGAAGGTTTGCGGCAGTATGCCCCGAACGACGGCGGGATGACAGGGCGTCATGCCGTCACGCCGAAGGGTATTTCCGGCACGCCGGACATGCAAACGCCGCGACGCTTGGGGGCGACGCGGCGGGACACGACCGATGGCCGGCCTTACTTGCTGGCGTAGTCGACGCTGACGCGGGCCGATCGGACCGAGACGGTTTCGCCGTCGCGGGCGAAGGTGAACAGTCGGTCCTGAACGCCGGGCAGGCCGAAGGTCACCGTGTCGCCGTCCGAGAGGTGCATTCTCAGGCGGGCGGGATCCGCCGGCGCCTCGTCGGTGACATAGGTGGCGGTCAGCGCGTAGGCATCGCCATCCTCAACCCAGTAGACGCTCATGTCGGCATCGCTTTCGTGCAGGGTGGCGCCGGCATTGGCCCGTGTCAGCGTGACGGTATCGGCAAGGGCGGTGGTTGCCGTCAGGGCGAGGGCGGCGGTGGAAAGAATGAGTTTCATGGTCAACCTCGTGTCTTACGTGTGCGGAATGGCAGAGGCGGGGAGGGTGCTCTGCCGCATTTTCTGCGTTGCAGCATAAGCCTGAGAAGCCGCATGCCGCCAGAGGTCAATTCTGCATACCCGTCATGCGGGCGCGTCATAAAGCTTTGTTTATAAATAATACTTTTGCATACACGCATACGGCGGCATACCGGGCCATGCCGTCAGCCAATCGGGCCGGGGCGGCGTTCCTCGCTCAAAAGCACGTTTGCCTCCACGTCGCCGACGCCGGGCAGGGTCATGATGCGCCGCCGCAGCACGCGCTCGAAATCCGAGATGTCGCGGGCCACGACGCGCAGGCGGTAGTCGTAGAGCCCGAGGATATGCTCGACCGTCTGCACCTCGGGGATGGCCGAGACGGCACGCTCGAAA
The DNA here is from genome assembly GCF_009363655.1 of Roseovarius sp. THAF27. NCBI lineage: Bacteria > Pseudomonadati > Pseudomonadota > Alphaproteobacteria > Rhodobacterales > Roseobacteraceae > Roseovarius > Roseovarius sp. THAF27. The sequence goes on along the minus strand of NZ_CP045393.1, from coordinate 2,599,903 downwards.
TCCGCGAGGCTGACGCGGCCCTTGGTGGCCAGTTTCAGGCCCAGGAAGACGGTGACGCCGAAGCCGAGCGCCTCCTTGTCCAGGTCGAGACGCTGGGTTTTCAGGATGCCCGCATCGCGCAACCGCTTGATCCGCCGCCACGCGGCGGGCTGGCTGAGACCCAGGGCGCGCCCGATGGCGCCGGCCGATTGGGTGGCGTCCTGCACCAGCGCACGCAGGATCTGGCGGTCGGTGGTGTCCAGTTCGAGGGCGGGCTGGCTCATAGCGGCAGAACCTCGTCTGTCTTGATCCGGGCCACGTGCATCAGCGCCTCGATATCGGTGATATGGGGCAGGGTCAGGATCGCGGTGCGATAGATTTCCTGGTAATGCGCCATGTCCCGCGCAATGACCGAAAGCCGCGTGTCGACTCGACCGAGGAAGGACTGGATCTCCAGCACCTCGGGGATGGCGCGGGCGGCCTCGGTGAACGCGTCGAACGCGTTGGGGACGGTCTTGTCCAGCGTGATCCGCAAGCTGACCTCGACGCTGTAGCCGAGCGCGGCCCAGTCGATCACCGCGTGGTTGCCGCGCAAAAGACCCGCCTGGGCCATGCGGTCCAGCCGCCGCGCACAGGTGGCGGGGGTCACGCCGGCAAGCTCGGCCAGGTCGGCGGGACCGAGCGTCGGGTCATGCTGGTACTGGCGCAGGATGCGGCGGTCGGTGTCGTCGAGATGCATGGGCCTGTTGTGAGTGAATGGAATTTGCGAGTATTTGAAGAACGGTGAATGATTACCTCACTAATTAAGGGAATCATACCGAAAAAGCCGGGATCTCTTACGAAATATTCGCCATCTTTCACGACATCTGACGAAAAAGGAGAAAACCATGCGCGTCTATTACGATCGCGATTGCGATATCAACCTGATCAAGGACAAGAAAGTCGCCATCCTCGGCTATGGCAGCCAGGGCCACGCCCATGCGCTGAACCTGCGCGACTCGGGCGCCAAGAACCTCGTGGTGGCGCTGCGCGAAGGCAGCCCCTCGGCCAAGAAGGCCGAAGGCGAGGGCCTCAAGGTCATGGGCATAGCCGAAGCGGCGGCCTGGTGCGACCTGATGATGTTCACCATGCCCGACGAATTGCAGGCCGAGACCTACAAGAAATACGTGCATGACAACCTGCGCGAAGGCGCGGCGATTGCCTTTGCGCACGGTCTGAACGTGCATTTCGGCCTGATCGAGCCCAAGGACGGCGTCGACGTCATCATGATGGCGCCCAAGGGCCCCGGCCACACGGTGCGCGGTGAATACACCAAGGGCGGCGGCGTGCCCTGCCTCGTGGCTGTTCATAACGACGCGTCGGGCAAGGCGCTGGAACTGGGTCTCAGCTATTGCTCGGCCATCGGTGGAGGGCGCTCGGGCATCATCGAGACCAACTTCCGCGAGGAATGCGAAACCGACCTTTTCGGCGAGCAGGCGGTTCTCTGCGGCGGTCTGGTGGAGCTCATTCGCATGGGCTTCGAGACGCTGGTCGAGGCGGGCTATGCCCCCGAGATGGCCTATTTCGAGTGCCTGCACGAGGTGAAGCTGATCGTCGACCTGATCTATGAAGGCGGCATTGCCAACATGAACTACTCGATCTCGAACACGGCCGAGTATGGTGAATACGTCAGCGGCCCGCGGGTTTTGCCTTATGAGCAGACCAAGAAGGAAATGAAGGCGATCCTGCACGACATCCAGACCGGCAAGTTTGTGCGTGACTTCATGACCGAGAACAAGGTTGGTCAGCCGTTCTTCAAGGGCACCCGCCGGATGAACGACGCGCACCAGATCGAGGAAGTGGGCGAGAAGCTGCGCGCCATGATGCCGTGGATTTCCGCCGGCAAGATGGTCGACAAAGAGAAAAACTGAGGCCATCCGCACCCGAAAAGGAAAGAGCCGGTGGTGCACCGGCTCTTTTCGTTCTTGTCAGTCGACCGGCTTGTGAGAGTCGCCGTCCTTGGCAAGCGAACTTGGCGGGACGTCGGGATCTTTCTTTCGCTCTTCGGTCTTTTGCTTGTTGCGCGCGGCCAAGATGAGAAAGATCACCAAGGTGATGATCGACAGGGCCGCGGCGCCGATGGCTATATCCATGATGCGCCTCCTTTCGATCGCAAGACGTGGCTGTGCCGCGACGAACGACAATGCGCTCGGGACGTTTTGACACGCACTCACATGCCCGGAGGGTTGATCTGAATGGAAAATCCGATTGCCGTCGCGCCGGTGAACTGGCTCAGGCTGTGTGCCCTGGGCATGATCTGGGGCGCGTCCTTCATGGCGGTCAGCGTGGCGTTGCAAGGCGTTGGGCCGCTGACCGTGGTGGCGGTGCGATTGACCCTGGGGGCGGCGTTCCTACTGGTGCTCTGCCGCGCGACGGGTCGGGGCTTGCCGCGCCGCCGTGGGCCTCAGGCCGGGCGGCTTTGGGCGTTCATCGTGGCGATGGGGCTGTTTTCCAACGCCTTGCCGTTCTTTTTGCTCAGTTGGGGCCAGCAGGTGGTCGCCTCGGGCTTTGCGGGCGTCTGCATGGCGGCAGTGCCGCTGCTGGTCCTGCCGCTGGCGCATTTTCTGGTGCCGGGGGAACGGATGCGTATGCGCCGCGCGGTGGGCTTCGTGATGGGCACGCTGGGTGTGGCCGTGTTGATCGGACCCGAGGCATTGCGTTCAACGGGCGCGGAGTTCGAGATGCTGGCGCGGCTGGCCTGTGTGGGTGCGGCTGGGTGTTACGCGGTGGGCTCGATCTTCACGCGGCTGGCGCCCGAGGTGGACCGCCTGTCGCTGGCCGCCGCCGTGCTGACCGTGGCGGCGGTGGTGTTCACGCCCTATGCGCTGATGGCCGAGGGCCTGCCCGAGATGCCGCAGGGCCGGGTGCTCTGGGCGCTCATATACCTTGGCCTTTTGCCCACGGGCGTGGCGCAGATCCTGCTGGTGCAGGTGATCCGGGATGCCGGGCCGGTGTTTCTGAGCCTGGTGAACTACCAGGTCCCGGTCTGGTCGATCATTTTCGGCGCTGTGGTGCTGTTCGAGGCGCTGCCGCCCAGCCTGTACTTGGGTCTTGCGCTGATCCTGGGGGGCGTGGCGCTCAGCCAGCTGGGCGCGCTGCGGCGGCTGTTCGGCGCCTGATAAAATTCGTACGAATTTTATCAGGCCGGAAAATTTCTAATTTTCCGGCGCGACGGTGGCGGCCATCCAGAGCCTGAGCGCCTCAGACGTTTCGGCCACGTCATGCACCCGGTGTATCTGGATGCCTTGCGCAACCCCCGCGAGCGTCACGGCGATCGAGCCGGGGGCGCGGTGCCGCGCCTCTTCGGTGCCGCCGATCGTGCCGATGAAGCGCTTGCGCGACGCGCCCAGCAGAACCGCGCAGCCAAGCCCATGAAACAACGCCAGATTGTGCAGCAGGGTCAGGTTGTGCTCCAGCGTCTTGCCGAAGCCGATGCCGGGATCGGCGATGATCCGGTCGCGGGGTATGCCGGCGTTCTCCAGCGCGGTGATGCGCTCTTCCAGCCAGTCGTAGATGTCGAGCGCCACGTTGTCGTAGCGCGGGTCCTTCTGCATCACGTCGGGCGTGCCCTGGGCATGCATGACGCAGACCGGCAGGCCGGCCTCGGCGCAGAAGCGCGCAAGCGCCGGGTCGAAGGTGAAACCCGCCACGTCGTTGACGAGGCTGGCGCCGGCCTGATGCGCGGCGCGGGCCACGGGGGCCTTGCGGGTGTCGATGGAGACGGGAACGTCCTTGCGCTGGCGCAGGGCTGCGATGACCGGGGCGGTGCGGGCGATTTCCTCGTCCAAGGGCACTTCGGACGCGCCCGGGCGGGTGGATTCGCCGCCGATGTCGATGATCTCGGCCCCCGCGGCGGTCATCGCCTGGGCCCGGGCCAGCGCCGCGTCGGGGTCGTTGTGCTGGCCGCCGTCGGAAAAGCTGTCGGGCGTGACGTTGAGGATGCCCATCAGGACGGGGCGCGCCATGTCCAACCCGGTGACGGGGGCGCGGGGCGCGGTCAGGCGGGACAGGACTTCTGCCGGGGCGTACTGCGCCGGGATCAGGCGGGAAGGCGCGTCGCGATGCACCTCCTCGACCGTGTCGAACCAGCACCAGCCGCCCGCGAGCGTCAGTGCGGTGTCGGGGCGGGCGTGGTCGGTGCGGGGGAGGGGGCGGTAATGGGGCATGGCGGTCGGTCTAGAGGCAGCGAGGTCAGGGGGCATGGTCGTGACGGTGGCGCGTTTGGGCAGGGAGGTCCCGGATCGGGTCCGGGACGGCGTTGCGCGAGGTGGCGGGGAGGTCCCGGATCGGGTCCGGGACGGCGTGGCGCGAGGTGGCGGGGAGATCCCGGATCGTGTCCGGGGCGGTGTGGCGCGAGGTGGCGGGAGGTCCCGGATCGGGTCCGGGGCGGTGTGGCGCGAGGTGGCGGGGAGGTCCCGGATCAGGTCCGGGATGGCTTGTGAGACGGGGTCTCACAAGCCGCTTTGGGCGATGTCCTGCACCAGCACCGGCACGGGCGGGTCCCGGGGCGGCACCTCGCCGATCAAGAGCAGGTCAGAGGCGTCCATGTGGCCGGCAAACCATGCCGCCAGACCGACGGGATCATCCGGGCCGGTGCGCGGGCCGTCGACCGCGTCCAGCACGATCTTCGACGGGGCCCAGACGCTGATCTGGCCGTTCTTCATCGCCCAGTCCAGCTCGGTCCGGGTCCCCACCACGACGCAGCGGTCGTCGCGGCCCGCCAGGACCCAGGCGTTCTGTTCCAGCGCCAGGAGGTCGACGCGGCGCTGCGACATGCGGTGGCCGGTCTTCGGGCTGTCGACGCGGTTGTGGCCGACGCACAGGATCACCGGCTCGGCCCGCGCCTGAAGCTGGTCCAGCCAGCGCGACAGGTTGGGCGAGCCGATGGCGGTGTTCGAGAGGTAAACGACATGCGGATGCGGCGTGATGTCGGCGTGATGGCCCACCGGCTTGGTCTTGAGGTCGTCGACCGAGCGGACGATTTCCACGCCAAGCGCGCCGGGGCCGCGATCCAGCTTCTCGATGCGCACAAAGGTGCGCACCGCCTGCGGCTCGATCAGAATGCGCTCGGCGATGCGTTCGGCCAGGGTTTCCAACAGGTTCAGGCGTTCCTCGGCAAGTTCGGCGGCGATGGCCTCGGTCACCTTGTCATAGCTGAGGATGCGGTCCACGTCGTCGTCGATCGGGTCGGTGATGGGGCGTACCTCGACCACCACGTTGAACGCCACGCGCTGGGTGGTGCCGCGCTCGGCCTGGAACGCGCCGATCTCGACCTCGACGACGTGGTCGCGCACCGAGATCCGGTCGAGCGGGCCATCGGGGGCGGTCGCGTCCGCGCGCTCGGACGGGTGCGCGAAGGCAAGACGGATTTCCTTGGACATGCGGGCCTCCCCCAGCTTTGACCTTGCGGGGCATACCATGGGGCAGGGGAGAGGTGGAACCCGTAAATGCGACGCCCGGCGGCCCGGCTCCGGCAGATCGGCGCGGGGCCGGTTCCTCGGCGGAGGTCCGCACACGCGTTTCCGCGCGGGCGGGTCTGACGGAACGCAGCCGGACCGTGACGCGTTTACACCGAGAAGAAAAGGAGGTCGCCCATGACAACGCAGGACGTGCAGAACCGGACCTTCACCCACCCCAATGTTGCGGAAATAGACCAGAGCGACCGGCTCGTGCCGGTCAACCTGCGCCAGTCGGGCGCGACCCCGGTCGAGATGCTGGTCTCCACCCGGGTTCGCAAATCGCCCTTCTGGCACTTGTCGGTCGAGGCGGGGGCGTGGCGCGCGACGGTCTATAACCGGATGTATCACCCCCGCGGCTATGTCCGCGAAGAGGATGGCGGCACCATGGCGGAATACCGCAGCCTGGTGCATCGCGTCACCCTGTGGGACGTGGCCGTGGAGCGGCAGATCCGGGTGCGCGGGCCGGACGCGGAGGCCTTCGTCAATTTCGTGATCACCCGCGATGCCACGAAGATCGAGCCGATGCATGGCAAATACTGCATCCTCTGTGACGAAAAGGGCGGGATCCTCAACGATCCCGTCCTTCTGCGGCTGTCGAAGGATGAATTCTGGTTCTCGATCTCGGACTCGGACCTCCTGCTCTGGCTGCGTGGCGTCAACGTGCACGGCAAATGGGATGTCGAGATCGACGAGATCGACGTCGCGCCCCTGCAGGTCCAGGGGCCGTTGTCCGAAGACCTTATGGTCGACCTGGTGGACGAGACGCTGCGCGACGTGCCCTATTACGGCATGATGGAAGCCACGATCGGCGGGGCTCCCGTGGTCATCAGCCAGACCGGATTTTCCGGCGAAAAGGGCTACGAGGTCTACGTGCGGGACGCGTCCGAGAACGCCGAGAAAGTGTGGTACGCGATTCGCGGGACCGGCGCGCGCTATGGCCTGCGGGTGATCGCCCCCGGGCATCACCGCCGGATTGCGGCCGGCATCCTGTCCTGGGGGCAGGACATGGATCACGAGACCTCGCCCTTCCAGGTGAACCTGGCCTACCAAGTGCCGAAAGAGAAACCGGCGGAGTATATCGGCAAGGCGGCGCTGGAACGTCAGCGCGACGCGATCGAGGCGGGGGAATATCCCTTCCGCCTCAAGATGGTCGGGATCAAGATGGATGGCTTGCCAGTGACGGATTACCCGTCCGATTTCTGGCTGGTGCAGGACGACGAGGGCTGTCGGGTGGGATACGTCACCTCCGCCTGGTGGTCGCCGGAACTGGAGGTGAACATCGCGCTGGCCTTCGTGCCGTGGCGCCTGTCGGACATCGGATCGCGGCTGCGCGTGGAATTGCCCGAGGCCTATGCCGAGCATTCCGGCCAGGCGGCCGCTGCGGAGGTGTGCGATGTGCCGTTCCGTCCGTCTGAACATCCCAACGTGCGCGAGGCGCGCGGCTGAGCGTCAGAGCCGTGCATCGCCGGGTCGCTTCACCGCTGCGGCGATTGAGTTGTGCTGTGCGCATTAAATGAATCCTTTGCGTGATCGGTCGAATTGGGACCGAGACGCATACGTCGGACCGCAGTACCGTCTGCGCCAAACGCGGTGTTTGATGGGTCCCAACATCGTCCAAAGGGCGGGTGCCATCGTAACGCCCCTGTTCATTACCGTGACCCCGCCCCGGGGCAAGCGACCTGCGCGCGTGATTTTCGCGCGATCCGGGCGCGTCGCCGCGCACCGGGGGCCGGGATGAGGGAACGGCCCCCGGTACGAAATCAGTCGTCTGCCAAAGCCTCCTCGAGGTCATCCAGGTTCTGGCCGCGCGACAAGCGCGGCGCCATAAGAGCGATGTAGAAATCGACCATCGTCTTAACCCGAATGAAACTGCTGCTGCCAGCCGCGGCGGGCCGGGCGCGGGTCCAGACGCTTGAGCAGGGTCTGCGTCAGCCGGATCGCATCGCGCAGCCCCAGCCTTTCCTGCTTCAACTGCTTGAGGCGCAGCGTGTCGGTGGCGGGGCGGCTTTCCTCGCGCGTGATGCGCAGGTCAAGCTCGCGGTGCCGGCGGGACAGCGTGTCGATCCGGGCTTTCAGGCTCTTGGGCGAAAGAATGCGGCGTTTCATCAGGGTCCTCCCTTGGTGATGCTGTTCGGTCAATCGTGAACAAGACATGGGAAGGGGCGGGCGGCGATTAAATCCTATCGAAGCTGAAAATCCGATAGGAAAACCCTATCTTGAAAAAGTTCGGGACGAGGACCATGGGATGGACGAGATCACCTTGCGCCAGTTGCGCTATTTCCTGTCGCTCTGCGAGGCGGGCCATTATCGCAAGGCCGCTGAACGCGCCGGGATCAGCCAGCCGTCGCTCAGCCAGCAGATCGTTCGGCTGGAATCCGCTCTTGGCGTCGACCTGGTGGAGCGGGGGCGGCGCGGCGCCGTCCTGACGCCGGCGGGACGCGAGGTAAGGGAGCAGGCCCGCAAGGTGGTCGACGAAATCGAAACGCTGGTGCAGCGGGCCCGCGCGGCGCGGGACGGCATCGGTGGCACACTGCACCTAGGCACCGCGCCGACGCTGGGGCCATACCTTCTGCCGTTCGTGACCCGGCGCCTGCACCGGGCGTATCCGGCGTTGAAGCTGGTGATACGCGATGCCGCGCCGCGCAGCCTGCAGGATGATCTGACCGAGGGGCGGCACGACATGATCCTCACGCAGCTGCCGGTGCAATCGGCTGATCTCGACGTCATGCGGCTCTTTCGCGAGCCGTTGAAGCTGGCCGTGGCGCAGGACCATCCGCTGGCCGGACAGGCGCGTGTCGAGGCGGCGGACCTGTACGGGCAGGACGTGCTGTCGCTGTCCGATGCCTACCTGTTGCATGGCCAGATGCTGCGTCTGTGCGAGGATGTGGGCGCGCGGCTGCGGCAGGATTACGAAGGCACCAGCCTGGATGCGCTGCGCCAGATGACGGCGCTGGGGATGGGTGTCAGTTTCCTGCCCGCGCTCTATGTCCGGTCCGAGGTGGACGGCAAGGAGGACGACGTGGCGATCCGGCCCTTCCGCGATGGCCGCCTCGCCCGGTCCATCGGCCTGGCCTGGCGCCGGCGCGCGGCCCATGCGGCGCTGGCGCGGCGGGTCGGCGGCATCGTGCAGGCGGTGGTGCAGGAGCATTTCGCCGACCTGGTCACGCTGGAGGGATAGATGCGCAGATACAGACCCGGAGACGATGTCGGACCGCTGGAGCACTGGCCCTTTGATGCGCCGGAGAGCGACTACAGGATCGTGCGGGGCGATCCGGTCTGCCACGGGCGGCTGGATGCCGGCGGGCCGGGCCATGCTACGCGGTCAGGGATCTGGAGCTGTTCCGAAGGCGCGTTCGACTGCACCGAGCAGAGCGACGAAATGATGGTTATTCTTCAGGGCCGCTGCCGCATCACCGATCATGCCTCGGGCGATGCGCTGGACCTTGGCCCCGGTGACACGGCCTTTGTCCGGGATGGCAGGCGCGTGACCTGGGACATCTCCGAAGAGGTGACCAAGGCCTTCATGGGCTGGAAATCCGGCGGCTATTGACCCGTCGCGTCGATTTTCGCACAGATGGGCCCGCGCCCCTCGCCACGGCCCTCGATCGTACTATCCTTCTTGGCGAACCAGGGTCCGGCCTTTCGCCGGTCCACCAACCGATGCAACAGACCGGGAGGGGTCCCATGACCACCAGACGCAATTTCCTGATCGGCAGCGCCGCGGCCGGCACCGTGACCGTGCTGCCCTCACTTGCCCTTGCCGCCGAAGAGGGCGCCAGCATGAGCGTTCTCGACGGGGGCGTGACCCTTCACCCGATCTCGCATGCGTCCTTCGTGATGGAGACATCGGCGGGCGTGGTCTATGTCGATCCGGTGGGCGCGGCATCGGACTATGAGGGCCTGCCCGAGCCCGGGCTGATTCTGGTCACCCACCGCCACGGCGACCACTACAGCGCCGACCTTCTGGCGGCGCTGCCCGAGGTGCCGATCCTGACCAATGCCGACGTGATGGGCATTATGCCCGAGGACATGCAGGGCCGCGCGCAGGCCATCGCGGCGGGCGAGACAACCGAGATGATGGACCTCGGAATCGAGGCCGTGCCCGCCTACAACATCACCGAGGGCCGGATGGATTTCCATCCCCGGGACCGTGGCGATATCGGCTTCGTCGTGACCACCGATGCGGGCCGGGTCTATATCTCGGGCGACACCGAAGGCACCGACGAGATGCGCGGCCTGCAGGACATCGACCTTGCGCTGGTGTGCATGAACCTGCCTTTCACCATGACCGCCGAACAGGCCGCCGACGCGGTGGCCGAATTCGCCCCCGCAATGGTGATCCCCTACCATTATCGCGGTCGCGAAGGCGGCACCCAGGACCCCGAAGTCTTTGCCCGGATGCTGAGCGAGGCCGGGGTGGACATCGAGGTGTCGCTGCATGACTGGTACAACGGTAACCTGAGCTGACGCCCAACCCGGCAGAGGCCTTCCCCCAAAGAGACGTACAGGGACAACATATGAAATATACTTTCCTGATCGCCGCCATGGCCGCCCCCCTTCTTCCCGGTACGGCACTGGCGCAATCCGGGCCCAGCCTGTCCTTCGCGGCGGGCATCGGCGGCAATTACCAGCCCGAGTATTTCGGCTCGGACGATTACGACGCGGGCGTCACCGGCGGGTTCAAGTTCGGCCACCTCCGGATCGGCCGGCTCGAATTCGGCGATCCCGACCCCAATGCGGTCGATCTGGGCTGGCGGCCGCGTGGCTCGCTGCGCCTGATCGGCAAGCGCGACAGCTCGGACCACGTGGAACTGACCGGGTTGCGCGATGTCGATTTCAGCGTCGAGATCGGCGGCGGCGTCGGCTACACCGCCGAGAACTTCCAGGCCTTCGCCGATGTGCGCTATGGCGTAATCGGCCATGAAAGCTGGGTGGGCGAGCTTGGCGCCGATGCGATCTTCCGCCCTTCCGAGGACTGGACGGTGACGGTGGGGCCGCGCGCGCTTTGGGGGTCGGATGACTATGCGTCCACCTATTTCGGCGTCACCCCGGCAGAGGCGACTCTGTCGGCCTTTCCCGCCTACGCGCCCGGCTCGGGCCTCGTCAGCGCGGGGATAGAGGTCGGCGCGCAGTACGAGCTGTCGCGGAACTGGTATCTCGACGGGACGCTGGCCTGGAACCGCTATGTGGGCGATGCGGCGGATTCGCCCATCGTGCAGGACGATGACAGCTTCACGGCGTCCCTGGTCGTGATGCGGCGGTTCAACTTCGGGCGGTGATTGCGGCTTTGCAGTTTTACCTGTCATAAGGCCCCGGTTTTGCCGGGGCCTTTGCGCTATTGCCAGTGGAGGCGGCTTGTCAGCCAAGCCACCACTGGTGTGATCCCCAGCGAGATGAGCGGGACCAGCACGCCCGTCAGCACCAATGTCCGCCACGCCATCGGCCAATCCGGCCCGATGGTTCGCAGAATTACCAACCCTGCCATCACGAGTGGCCAGACAACCAGCCACACCAGGAATATCCGCAAGACGCGTCTCATGGACCTTCGCCCTCCATCTCGTCCGCGATGATCCGGAAATAGCCGGGCAGGACGGCCGTCAGCCTGTCCCGCCCCTCGGGCGTCAGGGCGATATGGCGGAGGCGGCTGTCGTCTTCGTCCGTGGTCTTGGTCACCAACCCGTCGTCCAGCAGCGTCCGCAGGGTGCGCGCAACCACCGGGCCGGAGACATCCAGCCGCTCGGTGATTTCGCCCACCGTCAGGCTGTCGCGGTCTTCCTCGCGGTCGATCACGATCAGGAACAGAAATCGCAGCTGCGACAGCCCGTGCCGCGCGAAATAGGCATCCAGCCGGCGGATCAGCAGGCTGGCCCGCCGCAGCAGGGTCAGCCCCTCGCGGATCGTCTCCGGGTTTGTGTCGTAATGACCGGAATAGCTTTCGATCATGCGCCGCGTGGGCAGGTCCTTGAGAAAGAACATGGGACGGGCTTTCAGGCCAGAGGGTGCATGAAGGTCAGTTCGACCGGCGCGGCCAAGAGATGCTCGTACCGTTCGAACACCGCGCGGGTGTAAGCCTGCCCGTGATGCGCGTCGAAGGCGGCCCGATTGTCCCAGATCTCGGTCAAGTGCAGGGTGTCGCTGTCGACGTTGCGGTGCAGGGTGAAATGCTGGCAGCCCGCTTCGGCGCGGGTCTCGGACAGGATACCGAGGATGGCGTCGCGAGCCTCGATCAGGCAGTCTGGCTTGGGGTGGATGGTGGCGAAAATGCTGAGGGACATGGGGCGTCTCCTTTGATTCCGTCGTATTACTATCATGGTATATATCATGATAAATGTAAATCCGCCGCATCGCGCGGAATCATCCTCGGGCCTGACCCGAGGATCTCTGGGCCATGGGATCCCGGATCACGTCCGGGATGTGTGGGCGACGAGCGGCGGGCCGTGGCGTGAAGATGAAGAAGGCATCGTTGCTGCCATTCCCAACGGAGGCGAGCGTCAGCCCCTGGGGTGGCGATCCGACGGCAATTCTGAAGCATTTTATGCCAGCCACATACAGCCTCGGAATGATCGTTTCACCCAGCGCCTGCCACATCGCCAGCCCACGGGAGGGGCTGACGATCGCCGGGCCGCTTCGCGGCTGTTCACCGGCTAAAGGCGCGACACCGGTGTCTTGAAAGGGATTCGATCCCGACATTCCGTGTTGGCGACCGGACATAAAAGACGTTCGATCTACAGCACCAGCGCGGATTAAGGCCGCAGGCCCCGCGCCATCGACGGGCCGTCCCCACGGCCCGGCGATTGGTTGATGTTCGGTGCATCGTTCAATTCTGTTTCGGGTTTGGCTTGGATAAAGCGCCGCCGAACCGCCGTTGGCTCGCCGCGCCGCGGCCCGTCAATGGCGCTAAAGGCTATTGATCACACTTGTCCTCAAAGGGCTGGAAGAGGACGTTTCACTTCTAGCCCAGACCGCTTATTTGCACCACGAAAAGCAAAGGCCCCGGACCGCGCCGGGGCCTTCTTTCCTGCGTGGCGCCAGATCAGACGAACAGGAAGTCGTCCACGGCCGCATCCAGCGCAGCGCCGTCCTGGAAGGCGAGGTTCTGAATGCGCGTGTCCATGTCCGGCCCGGTATCGGCCTGGGCAAAGGCTGTGGCGGCGGTGTTGTGGTTGTCCAGCAGGTACTCGGCAAGCGCGTCCTGCTCGGTGCCGTCATCGGCGAAGGTCGCATCGCCGGTCTGCACGCCTTCCACTTCGAGGGCGGTAAAGTCGAAATCCTCGGGGAAGGGATAGCCGTCACCGCCGCCGATGAAACTGCCGTCGTCGTCGAACCGCGGCGCGGCCAGGAAGCCCAGCGTCACCACGCCGTATTCCTGGTCGGGGTTCACGATGACGCCGTCATCCACCAGCACCGCCCGGATCTCGCCGGTGTCGGGGTCGACGAAGGCCGCGTCGTCGATCCGCGCGCCGGCGGGCGCATCGGGGTCAAAGCTGAACTCTACGCCCGCCACCTGGATGAACTGGCCCGCCACGCCGGGCAGGGCGGCCACGCCGTGCTCCAGTACCGCCACCAGCTCGGTCGCGCTCAGCTGGCCGACGACGAGGTCGTTGTTGAACGCGAGCGTGGTCTGGATGTCGTTCTGGCTGATGCCGCCCGTCGGTTTCACCACGTTGCCGTCGCCGTCGAGGATCTGCTCGTTCACGCCGCGCACCGGCTCGCTTCCGCCGGCGGGCACCACCGTCTGCCCGATCGAGGCCCGGATGCCGCCGCCGTTCTTGATCGACACCCACACCTCGGTGTCCGACTGGATCTCGTTGGCATAGTCCAGGTTCGCGTCCGCCGTCAGGTTGCCCAGGTTGGTTTCCTGGGTGCGCACGCCATCGGGGTCGTCGCCCGCGCCGGTGCCCGAGCGGTTGCCGTTCATGAAGACGTCCGAAATGCCGAAGACATTGCCTTCGGTCGCCAGGATCTGGTCCTGGATCGCGTCGGCGATGGCCTGGATCTCGGGGTCGATCAGACCTTCGGCATCCAGCTCCGCCACGCCCTGGTCGTCTGTGGCGTAAGCGCCCGAGACATCCGCGTCATAGCTTTCGGGGATGATGTTGCCATATGCGTCGAACTCGATCACCAGGCGCCCCACGTATTTGTAGCTGCCATCCGTGTTGACGACCGCGGTGGTGGTGCCGCCGGCGTTGTCGATGAAGGCCGGGTACTGGCCCTGGTCGCTGTCGCCGTCGCGGGCACGGTCATTGTCGTCGAAAAGCCGCGTGTTCGAGCCGCCGGCGACGATGATATCCACGTCCGACAGACGTTCGGCCAGCGCGAACTCGATGTCGATCTGCTGCATGTGCGCCAGCAGGATCACCTTGTCCATCGTGGGGTTCGCGTCCAGCAGGGCGTCGACCTCGGCCTGGATCGTGGCGGCCAGCGCGTCCAGCTCGGCCTCGGTCGGCTCGGTGCCGGCCCAGCCCGGGGCGATGCCCACGCCACCCGGCGACGAGATCGAGCCGAGCGTCGGGGTGGTGGCCCCGATGACGCCGAAGCGTTCGCCGTCCTGTTCAATCACGGTCGAGGAGGTCACGACGCCCGCCTGCGGGGCCTGCCCGCCCTCGACCGCCAGCGGCGCGAGGTTTTCGTCGGTGGAAAAGTCGAGGTTGCCCGACAAGTAAGGGAAGAGCGCCCCCGCGAAATCCATGCCGTCGAGGTCGGTGCCCGACAGGGCGGCGAAGTCTCCCGCCGCGTCGCCGGAAATCAGACCGGCAAGCGTGGCGGTGCCGAAGTCGAACTCGTGGTTGCCCAGGGCCACCGCCTGTACACCCAGCTCGTTCTGGATCTGGACATCGGCGATCCCGGCCGAGCCGAACACCGCCGCCGAAGCGTCATAGAACAGGCCCGGAATGAAAGCGTCTCCCGAGGAAAGCGTGAGCGTCGCGTCGGCGCCCACGTCCTCGTCGCGCAGCGCGTTCAGCACACCCGAGAAGTTGGGCGCGTCCGCCACGGCGGCGGCGCCGGCTTCCTGGTCGGCAAAATGCAGCAGGTTGAGCGTGAACGTCTCCTTGCGGCCAAGCATCTCGACCGTGACCTGCGCCTCGTCGCTCTCGGTCTCTCCGTCCGAGACCCGGTAGGTGAAATCAAGCTCGCCGTCGAACCACGGGAAGGCTTTCACCTTGACCGTGCCGTCCGCCTTGATCTTGAGAAACCCTTCGGCGACACCGGACTCCTCGTCCTTCAGCAGGAAGAACTTGCGGTTGCCGACGGTCTTGCCGTTGATCTCGGAGATGAACAGGTCGTCGGCGTCGCCGTCTTCGCCGGGCAGGTCGTTGGCCAGAAGATCGAGCTTTGCCTTGCGGCCCACGACGCGCGCAACGTCATCGGATGCGGTTGGGGGCGAGGTGGGGGCGTCGTCGTCGCGCGGATTGCACCAGTCCCAGAAGCCGGGAAACTTGTCTTTCCAGGAATGGCCGCGGTGGCCCCACGGCGTGCCGAAATCGTATTTGGAAAACATCGTTGAAATCCTCTTTGCAGGCGAAATCCGCGTCGCAGCAACGCGGTCTGGTCCTGAAAAGAGCGGGTTTTGCGTAACAGGGGCGCAGCGAATGCGTTAAACTTTTGTGACGGCACCGGGTTCGTCGCCGTCTTGCCGCTCAGCGGCGGCTGAGACGGTGGCGCAGATACGACCAGACGGTCAGCGCGGCAAGCGCGACAAGGGCGGCCTCGCCGATCAGGCGGGCCACCCGGCCCAGCCCCGCCACCGCGGACGGATCGGCGGCCTGCGCCCCGCCATTGACCAGCACCAGCGTCACCACGCCGGGAACCAGCACCAACCCCGCCACGACCGGCCAGAAAAGCCAGCGCGTCGCAGACGGGTAGAGCATGGCGCCCAGGCGCTGCTGCCACCACATGAGGGCACAGACGAGCGCAGGACCCACCAGGGCCAGAAGAACCGCGATCAGCGGTGCGACGAAGACCTCGAAGACCGGCGCGCCGCCGCCGCGCCACCCGGTCGCGCCGCCGCCGCGGCCGAACGGAAACCCCCAGATCAGCTGGGGTGCGAAACGCGAGAGCGCGAGGCTTGCCACGCAGAGTAGCAGGTAGATCTCGACCCCGAACGCGTATAGTCGCCAAGGCGCGGCGCGGCGGCGGTGCAGCACGCTGCCGCCGATCACGATCACCAGTATGCAGGCAAGATAGATCATCCCGGCACGCCTCTCTTGAACGAAACAGGCCCCGGATCGCTCCGGGGCCTGTCGAAAGGTTCAGGCTGGACAGCCGCCGCCTAGTGGTGCGCGGGCTGCTTGTCCCAGTCTTCCCGCTTGGGCAGCTGCTCGAACGTGTGTTCGGGCGGCGGGCAGGGCAGGGTCCATTCCAGCGTGTCGGCATATTCGTTCCACGGGTTGTTCTGCGTCACGCGTGCGCCGCGGAACAGCGAGTAGGCGATCACACCGAAGAAGAAGATGAACGAAGCGAAGGACAGGAAGGCACCGATGGACGACCAGTAGTTCCAGACCGCGAAAGCCTCGGGGTAGTCGATGTAACGGCGGGGCATCCCCTGACGTCCCAGGAAGTGCTGCGGGAAGAAGGTCAGGTTCGCACCGATGAACATCGCCCAGAAGTGCAGCTTGCCGGCCCATTCGGGGTACATCCGCCCGGTCATCTTGGGGAAGTAGAAGTAAACCCCCGCGAAGATGGCGAAGACGGCGCCCAGCGACATCACGTAGTGGAAGTGCGCCACCACGTAGTAGGTGTCATGGTACGCCCGGTCGATGCCCGCCTGGGAAAGGACGATGCCGGTGACGCCGCCCACGGTGAACAGGAACAGGAAGCCGAACGCCCAGAGCATCGGCGTCTTGAACTCGATCGCGCCGCCCCACATGGTGGCGATCCAGCTGAACACCTTCACGCCCGTCGGCACCGCGATGACCATCGTGGCCAGCATGAAGTAGGACTGCTGGGTCAGCGACATGCCCACGGTGTACATGTGGTGCGCCCACACGACGAAGCCGAGGAAGCCGATGGCGATCAGCGCCCAGACCATCGGCAGGTAGCCGAAGATCGGCTTGCGCGCGAAGGTCGCGATGACGTGGCTGATGATGCCGAAGCCGGGCAGGATGATGATGTAGACCTCGGGGTGGCCGAAGAACCACAGGATGTGCTGGTAAAGCACCGGGTCACCGCCGCCTGCCGGGTCGAAGAAGGTCGTGCCGAAGTTCCGGTCGGTCAGCAGCATGGTGATGGCGCCCGCCAGAACCGGCAGCGACAGCAGGATCAGCCACGCGGTGACGAAGATCGACCATGAGAACAGCGGCACCTTGAACAGCGTCATGCCCGGTGCGCGCATGTTCAGGAACGTGGTGATCATGTTGATCGCGCCCAGGATCGAGCTTGCGCCCGACACGTGCACGGCAAAGATCGCCAGGTCCATCGACATGCCCGCCTCGTTGGTCGAGAGCGGCGGGTAAAGCACCCAGCCCACGCCCGAGCCAAGCTGCCCGTTGCCGCCCGGCGCCAGAAGCGAGGCGACACCCAGCGACGTGCCGGTGACATAAAGCCAGAAGCTGAGGTTGTTCAGACGCGGGAACGCCATGTCCGGCGCGCCGATCTGCAACGGCATGAAGTAGTTGCCGAAGCCGCCGAAGAGGGCGGGGATCACCACGAAGAACATCATCAGAACCCCGTGATAGGTGATCATGACGTTCCACAGGTGCCCGTTCGGGGTACATTCGCCGGCGGCCGCCGCGGTGAACCGCGCGCCTTCCATGCACATGTACTGAACGCCCGGCTCCATCAGTTCGAGCCGCATGTAGACGGTGAACGCCACCGAGATCAGGCCGACGAATGCCGACGTGATCAGGTAGAGAATCCCGATATCCTTGTGGTTTGTCGACATGAACCAGCGGGTGAAGAACCCGCGGTTGTCGTCATGTCCGTGGCCGTGAATGGCTGCGTCTGCCATCTGGGTGCCTCCTGCTGGTCGTTTATACGAAGGACACCTGTTGGCAAAGGGTCGGTCAGACTCCTCCGCAGCGTGTCCCGCAACACGAGAACGGTTCTAGAATGCCCCGCAAGGATGAGCAATGCGCCAGATTGACATAGCGGGATATTTTTTGTCGCAGCGCGCAGCGGGGCGAAAACGGTCAAAACCCCTGCAAAACTTAACGAATTCTTCACCATGACGGTGTCTGACCGGCGACGGCCCGTGGCTGGGAACAGCGCGCGCGAAAATCGCCGGCCGCTCTTGAAGCCCCCCCGGCCCACGCATAAGGTTCACTGCGACGCGGGCCGATCCACGGCCCGGACCATGCGCATCAAGAGGCAGGCAACATGACAGACCCGATGGAAACCTACATGAACACGCTCGTCCCCATGGTGGTCGAGCAGACCAGCCGCGGCGAACGCGCCTACGACATCTTCTCGCGCCTGCTGAAGGAGCGGATCATCTTCGTCAACGGCCCGGTGCATGACGGCATGTCCAGCCTGATCGTGGCGCAGCTTCTGCACCTCGAGGCCGAGAATCCCTCCAAGGAAATCTCGATGTATATCAACAGCCCCGGCGGCGTTGTTACATCGGGCCTGTCGATCTACGACACCATGCAGTACATCAAGCCCAAGGTCAGCACGCTGGTCATCGGCCAGGCCGCAAGCATGGGCAGTCTGCTGTTGACGGCGGGTGCTGCGGGGATGCGCTTTTCGCTGCCCAACAGCCGAATCATGGTTCACCAGCCGTCGGGCGGCTACCAGGGCCAGGCGACGGACATCATGATCCACGCCGAGGAAACGCTGAAGCTGAAACGGCGTCTTAACGAAATTTACGTAAAACACACCG